>NZ_QPEX01000044.1 GCF_003335505.1 Bremerella cremea | reverse complement strand
GGTTTGGACTCAGACTTCGGTTCTGGTTTGGACTCAGACTTCGGTTCTGGTTTGGACTCAGACTTCGGTTCTGGTTTGGACTCAGACTTCGGTTCTGGTGTGGACTCAGACTTCGGTTCTGGTGTGGACTCAGACTTCGGTTCTGGTTTGGACTCAGACTTCGGTTCTGGTTTGGGTTCAGACTTTGGTTCTGGTTTGGGTTCAGACTTTGGTTCTGGTTTGGGTTCAGACTTTGGTTCTGGTTTGGGTTCAGACTTTGGTTCTGGTTTGGGTTCAGGCTTCGGCTTTTTAGCTGGGGTTGGCTGGTCTTTGGAGGACTTGGGCTTTTTTTCTTTGGTGGGTTTGCCTTTGTCGTCTTTCTTCTTATCTTTCTTTTTTGACTTGCCCTCTTGTTGGGACTTGTCTTTCTTCTTTTTGCCTTCGTTCTTCTTGGCGTTATTGTTCTTTTGCTTGGCTTCTTTGCTCTTATCCAGCTTTTCTGTCTGCTGATCGGGAGAGGTATTTGGCTTGTCGCTTGCTAAGCCAGGCGCAGAGAGCAGCACGGTAGCCAGAAGAATAGCGAGAAAGGTGCGAAGCAGCATCATGGGTAAGGCTCCCAGGGTTAGTACACAGGCGAGCTACTGGTAATCGAGGAGCACAACTGCGGGACCACCCTGTCCGAAACTCGAAGCTTGGGGGTTTGGGTAAGGATTTCTAGTTTGACCAGTAGCGTAAGAAGAATCAAGTTGGGAGAGAATTATTCGCAAATCCCTACCGCGCATGAAAAAAGCACCCAGAATGAATCCGGGTGCTTCCATACGTTGGAAAATGCTGGCTCAATTATTCAGCCGGCTTGGCTTCCGAGTGAGCATCGCCTTCAGCTGGCTTTTCAGCAGCAGGCTTACCTTCTTCGCTGCCCATTTCAACTTCAGGAGCGGAATCGTCAGCTTTAGGGGTTTCAGCGGTCTTGCTATCGCAACCAACCGTAACAACGGTCAAACCCAAAAGCAAACAAGCGGAAAACAGCCATTTCGTCATCGACATAATAATAGTAACTCCAAGGGGTCTTACGTAACTTTCGGCGCGGAGGCCATAACCCACATTGTAGGTACTACTGTGGCCTCACAAAACTCGCCTGATTAACGTTTTCTAAATATTTTCGGGGAAGTAGGTCCGGATAATTTCGGTCATCTTGGTCACAGAGGATTTAGGCCGCCCGCGCGGATCAAGTAGTCCGGCATGCGGAAAACGGTGGGGTTGGGCGTCGGAAACCTGGGTCCAGAACACACCTTGCACCTGAGGATGGGTCAGAATCGCTGGCAAAATGTGTTCCACCAGTTCTCGCTGAGTTCGTCGGCTAATCCGTTCTAGCGGCTCTTCCTGGCGGTTGGCGTCGTAAATGGCTTCGGGATCCGGTCGCCACGAGCTAGGAGCTGATAAGGTAACAAATAACGGCACGCCTAACAGGCTCCAATAGTCGAGCAGGTCTTCGACATCGAAATAGCCTCGATAGTAAGTGGCCGGTGTATGTTCGCCGAAGTTAAACTCTAGACCGATGCCGGTAATGCCAACCCGCGCTCGGACAAGTTCCTCAGCAAAGTGAATCGGAGCTAATTCCCGGTCTCGACTGGTCATGTATTCGCCCCAAGGTTTGGCGAAACTGACCAGCAGCGGAGCTCGAAGTCCTGTGCTGCGCAGGGAATGAATGATATGGATTAAAAGCTGCAGTCGTTGCTCTTCTTTCATGGCAACGGCGGTTTGATCGTTCAGCCCCGCTGCGCAGTACCAAAGATCAACTCGGTTACGAAAGTGCTGGACTAATTCAACCGCATAACGTTGAACGGCGTTGAGCAACTCTGCAAAATCATTTTCCCACAAATAAAGCCAGTCTGGTGTGGTGAAACGATCGAGGCTGAACAACGGTCCCAGAATTGTGGAAAGCCCCTCCTGGCGAATCGATTCGAGCGTTTGGTCGACCTGTTGCCAATCGTGGTGGCCGATTTCTGGCTCGCAATGTTTCCAGTTGGGTTCAACGAGGGCGGCGTTTAATGGAGCCGTCAAAAGCGATTTGATGTCGGGCGACATCGGTTCGTTTAAGGCCATCCCACGCAGAAAAGCCCGTTGCTGCCCTTGCTTCTTAATGGCTAAATGCGAGGCTGCGGAGTAGACGTGTTCGAGTTGGGATATCCCTTCCAACGCATCGCCTAGGCTTTTCAGGGCCAACTTGTCGGCGTCTTCGGGGTGGTCTTTGGTAACCGCTGCCCGGGCGAAGTTGTCTGTCGCGTCTCTTAGCAGAGCCAGCGTAAGGTCGAGCAAGTCGAGGTCGGCATCAAGACACGCATTGCAAAGCGTACGAAAACGAAAAAGGGTTCCGCGAGCTAACTCTAGCAGCAGATCGTAGGGAGCCTTATTATCGATCCGCAAGCTGCAAGTCGAAAGCAAGATAGGAGTTCGGGTTGCTGTGCGGTAAGGAACTTTGATTTTGACCCCATCCGATTCAAGTACTTCAAGCACCAAGCGATTGCCTGCCCGCTTGATAAACGTACAGCGAACCAGCCGATCACAGCCGACCGCATGCATAATACGGCAGTCAGTGTCCGAAATAGTAAGTTCAGGCGAAATTCGAAACGTCAATTTTGGCAAATCAGCGGCTCACTTCGGTACGACAGGCCCCCACATGCTGCGAAATTCAAGAAGCTGTCCCATGATGATAGCACGTGCAGTATGCATTCTAATCGTCCCTTGCGCCCGGATGAACCACCAATAAACTTCATTTGCTGGGGTATGTCACCTAAAACACCTGTAACGGCAGACGTCTGGGCGGGCCTTTTGCATGGGCAAAACGTGTGGCAAAATGCCATTTGTCGCACTACTTTGAGTCTATTCGGGACTTGGTGGTGTTTATTTTCCGCCAATTTGCCATTTCTCAAGTTAGTAAAAGCATGGGGCTAAATTACCCGGTCCGGCAGGGCAAAGTTCGCGATGTGTACGACTTGGGCAGCCAGGTCTTGTTGGTGGCTTCCGACCGCATCAGTGCTTTCGACTATATTTTGCCATCGCAAATTCCGGATAAAGGGCGCGTTCTAACGCAGATGAGCCAGTTTTGGTTCGAGACGCTAGATGTGCCAAATCACCTGATCACCACGGATGTGGCCCAGATGAAGCTGAACGGCGACGTCGATCTGTCTCAGCTTGAGGGACGTTCGACCTTGGCCCGTAAGACGGAAGTGGTGCCGATTGAATGCGTGGTCCGGGGTTATCTGGCGGGCTCTGGCTGGAAAGAGTATCAGCAAAGCCAAACGGTCTGTGGAATTAAGCTGCCGGCAGGACTGAATCAGGCATCACGCTTACCAGAGCCAATCTTCACGCCAGCCACCAAGGCAGAATCCGGGCACGACGAGAATATTCCGTTTGCCCGCATGGTGGAAATCGTGGGGCAGGAAATGGCCGACCTTTTGCGAGAACGCAGCTTGGCCGTGTACCAAGCCGGGGCTGAGCGAGCCCTACAACATGGCATCATCATTGCCGATACCAAGTTCGAGTGGGGCGTGGTCGACGGCGAAGTGATTCTGATCGACGAAGTGCTGACGCCTGATAGTTCTCGGTTTTGGCCTCAAGATCAGTACGCCGAAGGGATAAGTCCTCCGTCGTTCGACAAGCAGTTCGTCCGCGATTGGCTTGAGCAAAGCGGATGGGATAAGAACAGCGAGCCGCCGATGTTGCCGGATGAAATCGTCCAAAAAACACGCGGCAAGTATATCGAAGCGTTCGAGCGAATCACCGGTCGCAAGTTCGCCTGGTAAGAGCCGCCTAGCTGGGTGAGTTGTCGGCGGAATCGGCAGACGTTTCGGTTGCCTCTTGGCTTGGCTCGGTGGTTTCTGGTGGATTGTTTTCCGCCGCGTTGGGTTGCGGCTGCGGAGTTTCGGATTCCGACGTGGCTTCGGGTTGATCTTCCGGAGGGGCCAGCCGCTGGGCTCGCAGGGCATTACCACGACGGTACGGCGAAAGAACGTCATCGTCATTGGTGTAGAACTGAATTGCCTTGTCGGCCAGCGAAGCATCGGCGTCTTCTTCTTTCGATAATGCTTCGTAGCTGCGTCCAATCCCATAGAAGACGGCCGACTTGTATTTCGATTCGGGATAGGGTTCGAGTGTCCGTTTCTCGAAGAAGTCGAGGGATGAGCGGTATTCTCTTTCGTCTAAGGCAATGACACCCAGATTAAAACTGGCCATCTCACGCCACAGGTTTGCGTTTTGCTGCATGTGGGCAAGGTAAGCATCGCGGGCTTGCGTATCTTGGCCGAAGTCGATCCCCATGGCTTTAAGCATCTCAGTCTTTTCAGTGATGCTCGCATTACGAAGGTCGTGGGACATCAAGCGTGTTTCCAGCAAGATACTTCGTGCGCCAGGACGTTGTGGTTCGTCGTTGAAACGGTTCATCAACTGCAGCGTTCGCGCCAGCGAGATTCCACCAGGGAAGTCGTACAAGCGGCGCTCGTTCCGAAATTCTGCGGCCAACTCAGGCTGAGAAAGCCATTTGGCGATCGATTGTTCCGACTCGAAAGGAGCCTCCCAGAGCTTAACGTCGGTGACGCCTGGCATCTCTTTCAGGCGATCTTTAATCAGGCTTGGTCGAACATGCAGGTTCAGCTTCTCTTCGCCTGTTAAGGTTTGTTCGAGCATGTCTGTGGCTTGTGTCAATGAGGTCGAGGGGGCTTCGACTAAGAGGGTCACATGCTTCAGTTTTTCAGGCGTGACTGGATACTTGTAGTTTTTCGAGGCCATCGCTTGCAAGTCTTCCGGATGTTCAACCAACTGCGTCAAAGTTTGAATTCCGGTGCCATCGCTCGTTGCAATCGGGAGACCATAGGCCGTATCGAACAAGTACAGATGCTTGCCGACATGCACCCCCACGACCTGAGTCACGGGATCCTTTTCGCCAAACTGAACGACAACGGCATCGAGGTCTTGCTGACGGCACAAGTGAATGAAAACGCGAGCACGTTCGAGGGCATCACCTTGCATCACTTGCAGGACACGCCAAACGTCGCGGCTCGTGCCAGGCTCGAAGGTTTCGCGCACGATTTCTTCTTCGCGTACCGGTTGGATATTCCGCACGGTCCAGTCGAACAGTAAGTAGGCGAGTGATAACTGTTCGGCTTCCGATTCGGTCAGTGTGTGGTTCTCTTGTGCCTTCATAAAGCGAGCTAATTGGGGCGGTAAGGTTAATTGGCCATCGTCCCAACGCTGCTTAATTCCGTTGGAAATGGCCTTCTCCCAATAACTGCTCAAGATGTAGTCGTATTCGCTTCCTCGGTAAGTGATTTCCGCCTGCGCGCGAGGGGCTGGTAGGAAGGGGCGACTGGCTAGATCTTGCAGACGCGGCATCGCCTGGATCGATTCTGGCAGTTCAGCGATCAGCGGATCTGGCTGCCACTGCGGATCTTTGGGCTGCGCGATGAACCAGCGATTGAGATCCTCGAAAACCTTCTCTTGAACAGCACCCCCAGGCGCTTGCCTGGTGTAGAGGTCGAGGTCTTTGATGAATGTAAATGCGGTGTCGACAAATTGCTTGGCGCTACCCGGATCGGTGGCCAGGTCGGCCTGGGTATCGGCGATCGTGCGGTGCTTGCGTGGTGTGTCGGAGCATCCAGCTAGAAACGTCACGGCCAGCAGGATAGGAATGGCAAGTCGATGCGTGCAGCTCATTAGGATTCGCTTAACCTAGGGCGGCCGTGCGAACGGCCAAAACGCGGTCTATGAGGGATTCCAGTTCGGCCAGGGGGATCATGTTCGGGCCATCGCTGGGGGATTGATCAGGATTAGGATGAGTTTCAAGGAATAGGCCGTCGATGCCAACCGCCGCAGCCGCTTTGGCCAACGGAGCAACCATCGCCCGATTGCCACCGGTTTGACTGCCCAGGCCGCCTGGCTCTTGGACACTATGAGTCGCGTCGAAAACAACCGGCACACCTAGCGAACGCATTTCGATTAGGGCGCGCATGTCATTTACCAAGCGGCCATAGCCGAAGAAGGTGCCCCGCTCGGTAAGCAGGGTTTGGCTGGCCTCGGCTTCTTTAAGCTTCTCGACGACGTGCTTCATGTCCCCAGGAGCCATGAACTGCCCCTTTTTCACGTTCACGGCCTTGCCGGTGGCAGCGGCCGCGACCAGCAAATCGGTTTGTCTCGCCAGGAACGCGGGGATTTGCAGGATATCGCACACTTCGCCAACAGGGGCCGCTTGGCACGATTCATGAACGTCGGTCGTGACCGGAATGCCAAATTCGCTGCGGACGGCTGCCAACAACTTCAGGCCTTCTTCGAGCCCTATTCCTCTGTACGAATGAATGCTAGTACGGTTCGCTTTATCGAACGAAGCCTTGAAAACAAGCTGAATCGGGTGGCGTTGAGCGATCTGGCAAAGCTGCTCGGCGATTTGAAAGGCAAGATCCCGCGTTTCCAAGACACAAGGTCCAGCGATGAGCAGCAGATGCCCGGCTTGGTTCAAGCTGAATGCTGTTTGTGATGGAGCAGAGGAATTCACGGCGATCTCGTTCGCTATGGAAGCTTTGTTTTTGGTGGCTTGGTCAGTGTGGCTGGAAAACACGCTGGTACGAACAGCCAGGCAAAGGCCCAGTGTACTCGCACTTGATTCTTACGGGGTGCCCGGCTTGGATCAAATCGCACAGACAGGCAAACCGAATCTAGCGGTAAGTCCTATTGTGACAAGACTTCGGGTAAATGCCCACCCGAGAAGTCGTCTCCTGGGCACGGCTTTATCCTGGCTTCTTGGTGGCCGGAACAATCAGCGGTAGGTAGCCAGGCTGGACTGAGACGGTCACATCCGTAAAACCGGCCGGATCACCGTCGGTCTGAAGCGGAAGAGCTCCCTCATCGCAGTGGATTTTAAGTGAGCGAGCTCGGTAGTAGGTGGTATCACTCCGAGTCGAGAGGTTGCCAGAGAGAAGCGAGCAAATGTAGGTATTTGTTGCCCAGAATCCTTTTTGGGTCAAAACACAAACATCAAGCAAACCGTCGTCAGGGCGGGCATTCGGGGTTAACTCCAGCCCAAGGGCATACCGCGGAAAGTTGAAAACGAACACCCAATAGCCAATCGTTTGGGTGCGTGTGCCGTCTTCTAGCTCGATATCGAGTTCTATCTTGGGGTACGCATAGCTCCGCATGAGCCCAAAGGTTGGCAAAACGTAGTTGAATTTCGAAAGGTGTCCATCACGTTGGGCATGTACCTGATGGACCACTTCCGCTTCAAACCCTGCCGAAAGCATCAACATAAAGGTCCGTTCGCCACACTTGCCGGCGTCGAAATGGCGAACTTGCCGTTGCGTTAGCATCGCGGCAAAGGCGTCGAAATCGGTAGGAATCTGCAGATACTTGGCCAGAACGTTCTCGGTACCAGCGGGATAGATCGCGATCGGAACTTGGCCAGCGGTTAGCCCTGCGATCATGGCTGCCGTGCCATCCCCGCCGACTGAAATAATGAAATCAGGTCGTGTGATTGAATCGTCGTGCCACTGCGCTGAGAGTTGCTGGGGGGAGTTTAGCTCGCGCATCTCAATGCCCAGCTTTTCAAGCAAAGCACGAAGCTGAGCATGTTGGTGCGACTTGTCACAGCCGCCGGCGATTCGGTTGATAAAGAGCCAAGCCGAACCGAGCGAAGTTTGCGGGCGAGTATCGGTAGAGATCACCGTAATATTGCCTTCAGGGATTCGTCCCTATACGCGTTGAGTAAACTCCGAAGCTCCCCATCGTATCGGGCCTCTGTCTGAAAGAAAGCCTAGATCTGGTTTAGGGCTCCCTATAGCTCAAATTGAGACAGATTGAGCATTGAGGAGCTCTGCTTAGGCGAATGTCTCAAAATGAATCATCGTTGAATCGTCGTAAGGTGTTGTGATTTAATTGGATACGATGTGTGATCTCGATCCAAGACGCAGTGTTAGGTTTTTTTGCCGAGAAAATAGTACTGCAAGGGGGAGTGTATCATTCGTTTGTGGCATCATACGACACGCCGGGAGCTTTTTAACAGGTGGAAGTTGATGAATCAAAATGAGACTTTGTTGTAAGTGTTTTGATTGTAACGGTTTGTGTTTGGCGTTTGTTTTTTTGTTGTCTTTGGCCTGCCGATTGCTGTTAATTGGGCATCGGCTCCTCGGAGGAGTCGGTAAGCTGGCCCGTGGGGCCGCTGTCGAACTTAAGCTGGGTGGTTTGCCTTGCCCCTGACGATTCAGCTTCTCCAACGCGGGTTGGTACGACAGCGGTCCCTCGATTTTTTCTTGGTTAAGCCAGAATTTCTCATGGGTGTGATTCGCCTCGCACGATAACCTTCTTCGCGAACCACCAGTTGGCCGATAGGCTTTTTCCGCTTGTGGGTCCATAAAACCTTGAAACTTACCCTGCTTCCTAAAATCAGAAGGTATGGTAAGTTGACGCCATCCAAGAGCTTCTGTATCTTGGAGCGTTTTGATTCGCAGCTTGCGAATAAGCCAGCGTAGCTTCAATTGGCAGAGCACAGCATTCGTAATGCTGGGGTTACGAGTTCGACTCTCGTCGCTGGCTCTTCTTCCTTTCCCGGATGCGAAGGGGTAATAGGTCTGCTTGAGGACATTTTTTTCGGATGATTATCGAAAAGATTGTTGGCAGGCCCTAAACGGAATGGCCCAGGTTACCCTATTTTTCTCCCCCCGAGCTTTCGCACTTGGGATTCGACAGCAAACGTTTGGAGCCCGGTAGATGATTCAAGGAATCGATTTCGATTTGAAGAGCGTTGTTCTTACGAATTCGTCCTTTGGACCAGAGGAGATTCGCCAGATCTTGCGGACGGTCGGACGCGATTACAACGCCTATTCGACGCTGCGAGATAGCGTTTCTGAACTGGAAGGCCAGTCGGAAGAACGCTCGCCGGCGACGAATGTTCGCTTGGGCGTTTGTCTGTTTATCATGGGGTACCATGGTCGTGCCGTTGCTACGCTTTCGGCTGCCGATGGTGGAGCTTTGGCTCACTTTTACCTGGGCCGCAGCTACTATGCCATGCAAGAGTACGATAAGGCGATCGAAGCCTTTCAATCGGCTCAAACCGCTGGCTACAACCGCGACGATTGCCAGTTGGGCATGATCGAATCGCTGAGAAGCAAGGGTAAGTCGGAAGAAGCCCTGGCGATGCTCGACAACATGTTCGGCCCTGTGGAATCGACTGCGAATTACCTCTATCAACGTGGTGCGACGATTGCTTCGTTGGGCGGAAATCCAGCTGAAGTTGTTGCGTTGTACGAGCGAGCCGTCGAAGCTGATCCGGGGCATGCCGGGGCTTTGTTTGGCTTGGCTTTAGAAAACGATCGCCGCGGAAATGACGTGCAGGCGTTGCAGCTTTATCAGAATGCTGCTGCTGTCTTCCCGACGCATGTCGGTGCCCTGTTGAACCTGGGACTGCTGCACGAAGATCGTGGCGAATACGACCGAGCGACCCATTGCTACCAGCGTGTTTTGGATTCTTATCCAAATGACAAGCGGGCTCGTATGTACATGAAAGATGCCCAAGCTTCGGGCGACATGTTCTACGACGAAGAAGAGCAAAAGAAACGCGACCGCATGTCGCAGGTGCTCAGCATTCCGGTTACCGATTTCGAGTTGTCGGTTCGCAGCCGCAACTGCTTGCAGAAAATGGGCATTATGACCCTGGGCGACCTCTGCCGCTGCTCGGAGCAGGAATTGCTGGCCAGTAAGAACTTTGGCGAGACCTCGCTTATTGAAATCCGGGACATGCTGCGTTCCAAAGGCTTGGAACTGGGGCAGATGGCCAACGAAAAGCAGGCCGCTCCCGAGGTTACTTACGATACTTCCGGCTTGTCGGCTGACGAGCAAGCCTTGCTCGATCGTCCGATTGCCGAGCTTAGCCTGTCGGTTCGTGCCCGCAAGTGCATGGTTCGCTTGGGAATTTCGACCATTGGCGAACTGGTCCGCCGCACCGGCGATGAATTGCTGGAATGCAAGAACTTTGGTGTGACCAGCTTGAACGAAGTTCGCGAGAAGCTGACTTCCTACAATCTAAAGCTACGCGGCGACTAAGCAGTTTGGTGCGGTTTCCCTGGCAACAGCTTGGGAAGAATCGAACGAGATGATACCGCATTCTGGCCTGCCAGTCAGGCCTTGCAATCATAAACCCATGCGGCAAGCCGTGTGGGTTTTTTCATGGAGCATCAAGACACTTTGAGCGATTCAACTGCAAAAACAGCCGAGGCTGATTGGTTTCGCTATCAACTGAAGCAGCAAGATTCCACAACGGCAGCCCGCCGGGGCGAGTTCGTCACCCCGCACGGAACCGTGCAAACGCCAGCGTTCATGCCGGTCGGCACGCAAGGAACGGTCAAAGGGCTCGAAATCGGGATGGTCCGGCAAACCGGCGCCGAGATGATCTTGGGCAATACCTACCATTTGTCGCTTCGGCCAGGGGATGACGTCGTTGCCGAGCTAGGCGGGCTGCATAAGTTCATGGGGTGGGATGGGCCGATCCTCACCGACAGTGGCGGTTTTCAGATCTTCAGCTTGGCCCAAATGCGGAAGATCACCGAGAAGGAGGCCATCTTTCAATCGCACATCGATGGCCGCAAGATTCACCTCTCGCCCGAGCGCAGTATCGAAATCCAAGAGAACCTCGGTAGCGATATCGCTATGGTGCTAGACCACGTCGTCGAACTACCGAACGAGCCGCAAGTAATTCGTGAGGCAATGGACCGCTCGATTCGCTGGGCCGAGCGGTGTCAGGCTGCCGCCACGCGAAAGGATCAGGCTCAGTTCGCGATTGTTCAAGGTGGGCTCGACGAAAACATGCGGGTCGAGTGTGCCGAGCGATTAGGGGCGTTGAACTTCCCTGGCTACGCCATGGGTGGGCTTAGTGTGGGAGAGCCGCCGCCAGAGATGTATCGGATTCTGGACGCGACCTGCCCTGCTCTGCCGGCCGATAAGCCGCGGTATCTAATGGGCGTCGGGCGACCAGAAGACTTGCTGGAGGGGATTCGCCGGGGGGTCGATTTGTTCGACTGTGTTATGCCCACACGCAATGGTCGCAACGCCCTGGCCTTCACCGACGAAGGCACCGTCCGTCTGCGAAATGCCAAGTATCAACGCGATCCGTCTCCGTTAGATTCGAAGTCGGCTCCTCAGGTTGCGGGGCTTAGCCGGGCTTATTTGCGGCATCTGTTTATGGCCAAGGAAATGCTGGGGCCGATTTTGCTGTCGCTACATAACGTGGCGTACTACCAGCGATTGATGCGCGAAGCTCGTCAGGCGATCGAAGAGGGACGATTCGTGGCGTTTTATGAAGAAAAGATGAAGGGTTGGGCTTCTGGTTCGTAAAACGTTTACGATTCCGGAAAGTTTGCCAAAGTTCTTGAATCCTTCCTCGGAGGCTTGGCCTCTAAAGAGAATCGCGACGCGTTTAGGTCCTCGCCAGCTCAAGCCAAGGAAAAAGCAATGCCTTTGCCTTCTTTCGTACGATTTCTGTTCGCTTTGCTCGTGGTGGCGGCGTGTGGGGGTGTTTCCTCTGCGCTGGCCGACGATTGGCCGCAGTGGATGGGGCCTCAGCGAGATGATGTCTACCGAGAGGCAGGTACCATCCAGTCGATTCCCGAGCAGGGGCTGAAGGTGAAATGGCGTGTGCCGATCGCTGGGGGCTATTCCGGGCCAGCCGTAGCTGGAGGACGCGTCTTCGTCACGGACTTTGTGGCCAAGACGAACCAAATCAACAACGACCCTGGCACACGGCAACAGCGGCTAGGTAAGGAGCGGATCCTGGCTTTCGACGAGAAGACCGGCGAGCCGCTATGGGAATACGCCTACGAGCGTCCTTACGAGATTTCGTACGCCGTGGGCCCTCGCTGCACGCCCACGGTCGACGATGGCTTAGTTTATATGCTGGGTGCCGAAGGGGATTTGATTTGCCTCGACGCCGAAACGGGCGATCTAGCTTGGCGCCGGAGCTTAAAAGATGATTTCGGGGCGGAAATTCCGATCTGGGGTTGCGCATCGCATCCGCTGGTATACGGCGATCTGCTAATCACGATGGTCGGTGGCGAGGGGCAAGGAGTGGTCGCTTTCAATAAAAAGAATGGCGAGATCGTCTGGAAAGCACTTGATTGCAAAATGGGCTACGCCCCGCCGTCGGTGATTGAGGCTGGCAAAACCAAGCAATTGATTGTCTATCAGCCGGAAGGTGTGGTTTCGCTAAACCCAGAAGACGGCAAGGTTTATTGGGAGATCGGGCTGACGCCAGCGTACGAGATGGCCATCGCTCGCCCCATGTTTGATGGCAATAAGTTGTATGCCAGTGGGATTCATACCGAATCGGTCATGATAGAGCTTGATGAAGAAAAGCCAGCTGCCAAAGAGTTGTGGCGAGGGAAGCCGAAGAATGCTGTTTACAGTGGAACTTCTACCCCACTATTTGTCGATGGCGTGGTTTATGGCAGCGATTGCAATGTTGGCATCTTGGTGGCGGTCGATGCCCAGAACGGCGATCGGCTGTGGACCACCTTCGAAGCGACTCGGCCCGAGGTTACGCGATTCATCAAGCATGGAACTTGCTTTCTCACTCGGATTGGTGATTCCGAACGCTATTTTATTTTCAGTGAGGAAGGCGATCTGTTAGTGGCAAAGCTCACGCGAGATGGCTTTGAGTCGTTGGGACGCTATCACGTGCTAGAGCCGACTAGCGAGGCCTTTGGGCGTGGCGTGGTTTGGTCGCACCCAGCGTTTGCCAACAAGACCGGCTACTTTCGCAACGATAAAGAACTGGTGGCAGTAGACCTTCAGGCCAACTAGTTGTGGCGAGAGAGGTTAGGTAAGAAGGGGCGGTTTTATCCCTTTTAAATAGCGATGAGGCGGTCTAATCGATCGCCTTTCGTTGTTTCTTGCCAGATTGGCCGCTATTGCCGGTATAGAACGAAACTCTTATCATGATCGGTTTCCATGTGCTGTCACCTTGTGGACGGTACGAAACAGGTCCATTCTCTGGGTGATTCTGACCTTGCGTCTGCGGTAGCTTGGCGGCTTGATAGCAGCCATGCTGGGCGGTATTGCGTCGGGATACAGCGGGGGAACTAGGCAAACGGTAGGAAGCGTCGGCGGAAATGAATCATTTGACGGCATGGCCGGTTTACATCTTGGCTCAAAACGGCGACGGTTTTTTTTCCAACCCTTTAAATTTCCTGCCCATCGTTGTGATCCTGGTGCTGGGTTACTTCATGCTGATTCGGCCTGAGCAGAAAAAGGCTGCCGAAGCCAAACAAATGCTCGAAGGGATCAAAAAGAATGACCGGGTGGAGACGATCGGAGGGATCATTGCCACCGTGGTCAGCGTGAAGAAGGACCAACAAGAGGTCGTGCTTCGCCTGGATGATAGGTCGGGCACGGAGATGCGGGTTCGTATGCGAGCGATCGCCGGTGTGCTTTCCAAAGAAGGCAAAGCGAGCGATAACGCCGAATCTTAATTTCCCCGGCTCAATTGTCCCTCCCCGGACAAGACCGACAAGCCATGGAATAGATCAGGGACGATACCACTTTCCAATATTCACACTTGCCTCAGGACACGTAGTTCTAAGGCGTGGAGACACGCAATGCAGAAGAGTTGCACGATTTTTGCTGTCATGCTCGTGCTGACGCTAACGGTCACCTTGTTGCCGGGCGTCGATTTCGGGCTGGATGCTGGCGGAAGTTCGTGGCTAGGCTCGACCGCGATGGCACAATCGGTGCCTTCCGGCGATGTGGCTGGCCCCACGATCGAAGTCACTCCAGTTGAAGCACCAGCTTCCGAAGGTAACCAAACCCTCAACGTTTTGTTGGTGATCGCTCTGGCGATTGTCCTCCCCTATTTCTTGGGGGTCTGGATTGCGAAAGCAATTCGCCTGCCTGATTTGGGACAACGTCTGGGAATCACCATGGCCAGTTTGGTGTTCAGCGTTGCGATTTGCGTGCTGTTGTGGCCGCCTCGATTAGGGATCGACCTGCAAGGTGGGATCATTCTGATCTATGAAGTCGACGAAGAGGCCAGTTTGGATCTTCTGACGACCAATGCCGCTGCTGCTGGCGATACCTCTGCCCTGGGGCAGACCAATGCGGCCCGCCTAAAGGAAGGTACGGCTCAGCTGATTCAGCAGTTGCAGAAGCGTATCAATCCGTCGGGTGTTTCCGAAGTCGTTATCCGTCCCTACGGCGAAAATCAGGTGGAAGTGCAGATTCCGCTGGCCGAGTCGGCAGATCTCGATTCGATCAAACGCCGTATTACTAAAGCGGGTGTGCTCGATTTTATGATCTTGGCCAACAGCCAGGACCACGAATACCTGATGACGCGGGCTCAAGATGAATCGCAATTAGGTACGGTTTATGTCACCGATCGCGAAGGCAATCGGATTGGTCGTTGGGTACGTGTCGAAAAAGACCAAGCCTTGGGAATTGTGGGTGACTACAACCCCAATGCAACCGACCTGACACCGATGATCAACGGCAGCCGCCACATGGTGCGTGGCGGTGGTCCTGGCCAAATGCTGGAAACGTTGATGAAGGTCGAACCGCCGGAATTCCAACTGGGCGGTAGCCACTTAAGCAGTGCGTCGGTTACGCGTGATAACTCGAATGGGTCGCCGGCGATTGCGTTTAGCTTTAACGTTGACGGTACCCGGCGAATGGGGCACCTGTCGCAAAACAACCTCACCGAACCGAATATTCCGCGTAAGCTGGGGATTGTGATGGACAACGTCCTCATCTCGGCTCCGCGAATTAATGCTGTGATCACCGATAGCGGTATCATTACCGGCGATTTCACGCAGCAAGAGGCATCCGACCTGGCTCAAGTGCTACGTGCTGGTAAATTGCCGGTGGTGCTGCGAAAAGAACCGATCAGCGAACAAACCATCAGTGCCACCCTGGGTGACGATACGGTCCGTAAAGGTGCTGTAGCAATCACGATTTCGTTGATTGCGGTGCTGGTCTTTATGGTTATCTACTATCGTGTGGCTGGCCTGATTGCCTGCTTTGCGCTGCTGTTCAACCTGGTGTTGATCATGGCCGTGCTAATCCCGTTTGCGGATCTCACCTTGCCTGGTATAGCCGGTTTGGTGTTGACGGTCGGTATGTCCGTGGATGCCAACGTGCTGATTTTCGAGCGTATTCGCGAAGAGCTCAAAAGTGGCGCTTCGTTGAAGGTTGCTTTGAATAACGGTTTCTCGAAGGCTATGTCGACGATTGTCGATGCCAATATCACGACGCTTATTACCGCCGTGGTGTTGTACCGAATCGGTACCGATCAGATTCGCGGATTCGCGGTTACGTTGTTCATTGGTATTTTGATGAGTATGTTCACCGCGATTTATGTCTCGCGAGGTTTCTTCGATATTCTCGAACGGAAACGTTTGATCAAAACGTTGAACTTCATGCCGGCCGCTTCGAGTATCGGTTACGACTTTATCGGTAAGCAAAAGGTTGCCGGGATTGTTTCGTTGATCGTGATTCTGGTCGGTCTGATCGGCGTGGGGGCTCGTGGTAAGTCGATTTTCGATATCGATTTCAACGGTGGCTCCTCAGTTCAGATTTACTTGGCGGAAGCGATGCCGATTTCGGAAGTTCGTAGCAAGCTGACGGATGTCTTGCCAGACCTTACGGTGAGTGCCGTTACCCTGGAAGGTGCGGAAGACCGGATCTACAAGGTCGATACCTCGCTGGCCGAATACGGCGAGCTTGGCAAAGTGGTAATGACCGACCGAAAAGGTAAGTCAGCCGAAGTCGATCTGACGGGTATCAACTCGTTGAATCAGATCATCGAGGCGTTGGATGCTGCGGATGTCGGCATTGCTGTAGGCCCGAATGCAGATACCGACGGCATTGAATTCACCGACGCCACGAACTCGCCTGAGGGTGAAATGTCGGTGAAGAACGCCGACGACAAA
The DNA here is from genome assembly GCF_003335505.1 of Bremerella cremea. Lineage (NCBI taxonomy): Bacteria > Pseudomonadati > Planctomycetota > Planctomycetia > Pirellulales > Pirellulaceae > Bremerella > Bremerella cremea. The sequence goes on along the minus strand of NZ_QPEX01000044.1, from coordinate 273,805 downwards.
ACCAATACGGCCAGCAATCTGAGAATGAATTTCAGCACCGACGCATTGCGATACAACACCGGTATGATCCCGGCAGGTGTCGATGTGGTGCAGGATCGGATTAAAGAGGTCTTTACGGGCCCCAACGGCGAGAGCTTGTTGGTGATGCACAATATGGACTTCTCGCTTTCCAAAGAAGCTCAGACAGCCACCCCTTCCACGGCTACCGACGCTCCGCAGGGAGAGTCCAAGCCAGCAGCCGAAGAGAAGCCCGCTGCTCCGGAAGGAAGCGAGCAATCCCTCTTTGCTCCGGCATCTTCGAGTTTGTTTGCCATGCTGCCTTGGCAAGTCGCCATCGATGGCTTGTTGCTGCAAGACGAAGAAACGCCTGAGAAGCCCATGGAAGAAGCCAAGCCGGCTGATGAAGCACCGGCGGAAGAAGCTCCAGCCGAGCCAAAGCCTGCGGACGAAAAGCCTGCGGACGAAAAGCCTGCGGACGAAAAGCCTGCGGACGAAAAGCCTGCGGACGAAAAGCCTGCGGACGAAAAGCCTGCGGACGAAAAGCCTGCAGAACCGATGGCGGAAACGCCAATGACTCAGGTTCCTGCTACTGAAGTTCCTGCGGCTCAGATGCCGATTTCTGGCACCGAAAGCATGTTCAATGTTGAAGTCGAATCAGAAGAGAAACCTCGTTTCCCAACGGAAACGGAGTTGTCCTTCGATGAAGGAATCAGTGCTGATACCGTGCGAACTCTGATCGAATTCGCTGCAGATGATTTGGCGATGCCTCAGCCTGAAGTGGCTTTGTTGGATAGTGAAGGCAATCTGTTGCCTGCCGATAGCCGGGTGAGTCAGAAGAAGTGGGCAATGAAGCTTTCGACGTCACCGGCGGATTCCGAGAAGATCTTAGAGCAAGTCAGCTTGAAGCTTGACTCGACCCCTGTTTGGCCTTCTTCGAGTAAGATCGGTAGCAAGGTTGCCGGTGACATGCAGACCATGGCTGTCTCGGCAATTCTGTTCTGCTTGATCGGAATTGTCGGTTACATTTGGTTCCGCTTTCAAAGCGTGGCCTTCGGTGTGGCAGCGGTCGTGGCGTTGATTCACGACGTGTTGGTCACGCTCGGGGCGATTGCGTTGAGCTTGTGGTTGGCCCCTGCGTTCGGCTTCCTGCAGATTACCGAATTCAAGATTAGCCTGCCGGTTGTGGCGGCGTTTTTGACGATCATCGGTTATTCGCTCAACGATACGATCGTGATCTTTGACCGTATTCGCGAAGTCCGCGGCAAAGACCCGCACCTCACGCCAGAAATGGTTAACCTAAGCATCAACCAGACTTTGGGACGGACGTTGTTGACGTCGCTTACCACGTTGATTGTGGTTGCCATTTTGTACTTCATCGGCGGCGAAGGGATTCATAGCTTTTCCTTCTCGCTTGTGGTGGGTGTGATCGCTGGTACTTACAGCACGATCTTCATCGCCTGCCCGGTGCTGCTGTGGTTGATGAATCGCGAGCAGAGCAAAGCCAAGGCATAACGCCCTGCTTCGCTAATCGTTAAAGTTTACGAAGACGGTACCGTTTGGTGCCGTCTTCTTTTTTTGTGCGCTAACTTCTCGGACGAGCACGAACTGGGCTGCGCAAGCATCGCGTATTGAATAAGTTATTCGATTGATTGCTGACCGCGAGTCGACTCTGGCTTCGCTTGGCTAAGTTGAGTGGGAAATGTTCTTGGCGAAACCAAGCGAAGCTAGAGCGTTTTATCACGTAGCAGTGAGCTTTCTGAACTGGGCGACGGTTGCCTAAATGTGCTTGTCTCAAGGAAGCTGCTCATGCTGCTCTTCAACGATAGAAGCTCTGGGGATCGGCAAGCTGTTTGTTTGTCAATTTCGCTACGTTTTTCCTGGGCAGAAAAGTCTTCCAGCGTAAGGTTTGCCTGACGTGCGTGTTGCTTATATTCGTGCCTGCGACAGGCGAAAAACGTGGCAATGCGTTCTTAAAAATCAAGAGTCCGACGCTAGCTAGTGTCGATGTACCGAAGTATCAGGATGGTCTTCGAAAAGTAAAGCAATGGACTGCGTACACGTGACTCCCCCAGACGACGGTACGCAATATGAATGGCGATTCCAAACTTCTGACCTTGGCCGCACTAGGAGTGATCGGGCTTGGGTCAGCCATGCCGTATTGGTCGGCATGGACCGCTCCCGCTCAGGCAACGCCTGAAGCAACAGCCGCTAACAATGCGGTGCAAACTGAGCAGGTCGAACCGAGATTCGATGCTCAACAGTATTGGGACCAGCAAGTCTCTCGTCCCGATGTCGTAACGTTGACCCCGCGTAGTAATACGGCCATGGGGCTCGACAATCCGGCCCAGATTCCCACCTTGTCGGTCGCAAACGAGCGTTCTGGGCTTGGCCCGGCGCAACCGATTTTGTCCGACGTGCCGATCAATCAGGTCGGCAGCGTAAGCTTGGCAACGCGTGTGGAAGCGTTAGATTCCCCAGGCATGGCCAGCCGGGCCGTTGTTCCGATCGAGATTCCTGGCTCAGCTCAGCCGCTGCCACCAACGGTAACTTCGCCGGTGATTACTACGCGGCAAGTAATGAGGCCAGAGCTGCCCGAGACGCAAGTGCAGCAGCAGTTCACTCCCCTGCCCCGTATTGCCCCGCCGAATCACGGCACCAGCAATAGCGGTTCGGCGATAACGCGGGAGCACCGCGTGCGTGATGGAGATAGCTTGGAGTCGATCGCCGAGAAGTATCTCGGCGATCCGCTCTTGGCCGATGCGATCTATCAAGCCAATCAAGCTCAGTTAGATTCGCCTGACCTGCTGCCAATTGGCGTTAAGCTGACGATTCCTTCTGGGAGGGTGGCTCATGCAGAAGCCACCTCTCCAGAGCTTCGACCGATGACTCAAATGAAACCGATCAGGACAGTTGGCGAGCGGTTGCCAGGCGGAAATCAGCCTTGGACAACGCTCGCGCCGCCTCAAAGTTATTGATAACTCGCCTATTTCAAAGGCGTCGAACGGTCGTGCCAAGGGTCGTTGGCTTGCAGTTCGGCTAAATGGCTCTTGGTAAAGAAGAGAATATCTTTCAAGCAGTTCGAACGGGGATCGGCCAGCAGAGCCGTTCCCGAAAGATCGTTGGGCTTAGTGGCAAAGAAGACGGTCCGATCAGAGGGATTCTCCATTTGCTTTTGGCGAAACTTTTCTAGCGAGTTAAACATTCGCTTTCCGTCTGTCAGATCGGTGCGATTTGCTTCACCGACGATGATCATAATCGACAGTTCGTTCTGCAGGACCGGCATTTTGAGTGCCTGATTGGCGTTAAAGCCTTTGAAGGTCCGTGGTGGAGAAATCAGCACCAGGCCTTTCACATCTTGTCCTTGTTTCAGTGTGGGGAGCGTTGGCCAACTCCAATCGCGGGCGGCGAAATTCAGAGCGGCAATCGCGCTGTAATCGCAACCGATGATGGTTAGCATCTCGATGTTGAGGTTTCCTTTGTTGTTTTCCTCCATCAAAAAGCTCTTCACAGCTTCCAGGTCTTGCGAGACAAATGTCTCGAAATCACTGGCCCGGATTCGGTCGAGGTCGATTTCGGTCACTTGACCATTAGGCCCTTGGACCGATTTGCTGGCTCCGTGGCCTCGTAAATCGACCGTGACCACGGCCAGGCCTTCTTTCTGCATAATTTTGGCGAGTCCGGTTAAGTCATTCTGGCTTCGTTCCCAGCCAGGCAGCATGACCACGGGGATCGCCTTCTTGCCTTCGGTGCTTCCATAGTAAGTGGCGTGGATAACGACACCGTCTTTGGTCGTCAGCGAAATCGCTTCCGGAGGAGGAATCTCTTTGCGAGGCCCGGTTGGTTTAGGGGCTGGTTTTTGGGCTGCCGGCGGTTGAGCTTGGACAGCAGTCGTATCCCAAGCCAGTAAAGCGCACAAAGCGACGATCAGCGATAATTTAAGCAAACGCATCTTGGCCGGATTGATTGGAGGTAGTGGGGAAGAGAATCTCGCCTCAGCGGCGTAACGTAAGTCAGGATTTGACTTTACTAAATGGTAGACGCTGTTTTCAAGCGGGTCAACTTTTCCGCGTTTGTGCTTAAGGCGATCGTGAAAACTAAACATAAAAAAAGCGGGCCTCTAAAAGGGGGCCCGCTGGGATAAGGCCTCGGAAACCTTAGTTGGAAATAAAGGTCTCGTCGAGCATCAAGTCTTCGTTGACATTGTACTTATAGAAATTTCGAGCAATGCGGTGTGAGATAAGCTGCATGAACGAACTGCGAAACTCCCGTTCGTTGCCAAGGCTCGATATAAGGCCATTGGTTGGGAATTCGATTGCCTTAGGGGTGTCGCGAAAGACCACTTTGCCGTCGTTGTTAATATCGTAAACGTTAACGATGAACTCGGCGGTTCCTTTGTAGACGCCAGGGTTGGGCTGGATCTCGAAGCGAACCAAGTCGATCGCGATCACCATATCCGCTCCGAGGGCCTTGCCTGCTTCGCGGTAGTCGACGTTATCCCAGCCGCTGCGGTCTTTCCAGTCATCGATTTTTTGTTGCGATATGACCGACACGTCTTCGATATGAGCGACGATCAGCCCCTCGACCTGTTCTGCTAGACGACGCGAGGTGGAAGTTTCTGAATAGAAGGAAGGCCCAGCAACACATAGCACGGCGACTTTCTTTTCAGAAAGCCCGTCGAACTTCGCCGGTTGGTAATCGCCACGAGATAATAGTGCTGCCAGTAGGCCAACACAGCCACTGTTACCCAGCAGCAACAAGCACAACAGAAGCAGTGGCAGGATGCCAGAAAACGACTGTGGCGAAATTCGATAGCGGCCGTGGTTCATGGACTCGATCCATCCGTGGTGAATTGTCGATGGCCCGAATTCATTTCAGGCCGTTATTTTTCAAATGTTGATTCGATAGAGCCAATCGAGCAGCGTGACGGCGACCACGAACAACGTTATCGTGATCAGCACGGCATCGCTGGGAACCCGCATGGTCATGCGTCCCATAACGGCGGAACTTAAAAACCAGGGGGAAATAACCAACGCGATCAGTCCTATCAAACAGCCAGCTGAGTTCGCCCTTGCTGATTCAAGCACGTTTCCCTTCATCAGGTAGGACCAACTGGTCGTCATCCCGCATGAAGGACATCGCATGCCGGTCAGCAGCACCATCGTACAAGGAGGCAACCCAAGTTGTTGATGGGTTCCCACGCCACGCACGCTGGGGGTGAGCCAGGCGGCTGTTGCCAGCAAAACGGCCAAGATCAGGCCGCCAGTCCCCAGCAAGATTCGCTCGTACCAGCGAAGTCGTCGAGGTGGCGTAACATCACTCATGGCAGAATTGCTCTTCAATCGGGCGCGAACGATACCGAAAACCAAAAAATCAAGCAAGGCAAGATTCATGGCTTCGATGCTATCATCGTATTTTGCTGTCGAAAAGGATGCTGGCTGGCTCGCGTGGAAGGCAAGACTGCTTCAGCAGTTGATTTTTCTTGTTAAAAATGTGCTATGACATCGCACCGAATTATTGAAGTCGTTCCGTCCGATCCCAATTGGTGGTTCGCCTATCAAATCGAATCCTCGCGGCTAGCGGAGGTTCTGGGGGATGTGCTCGTGCTTGCGCACCACATTGGCAGTACGGCCGTTCCGGCTCTGGCGGCGAAACCGGTCATCGATATTCTGCTGGAAGTTACCGATCTTGCTGCGCTTGATGCAAAAGAGATCGCGATGCAGCAGCTCGGTTATACGCCGCGTGGCGAGTTGGGGATTGCTGGACGCCGATTCTACTTGCGCGGGCTCGTACAACGAACGCATCATGTCCATGCGTTTGTGCAGGGCTCGCCAGATGTGCTGCGGCATCTCGCTTTTCGAGATTATCTGGTCGCCCATCCCAGCGTGGCCCTGCAGTATGCCCAGCTAAAACAGCAGTGCGCTGCGGCATGCGATAACGACAACGATAAATACTGCGAAGGTAAGCAGGCGTTTGTGGTCGAGCACGAACGGAAAGCGGTGGCTTGGTATGTCGGCAATCAAAGCGATGCCGTTTAGTGGGCTGCGTTACTTGTTGCTTTGTAGGTAAGCAAACAGGTCACGAATTTGAGTGGCGGTTAGGCCTTCTAACACACGATCGGGCATGAGCGATTTCTCGATGGCTACGGGGCCAGCTTCGATCTCTTCGCGTGGAATTACCAACGCGGGATTTTCGGCGTTTTGCAGCGTAATGGTTTTTTCATCTTGGTTCTTCAGAAAGCCAGAGATTACTCGGCCATCGACCGTTAGCACGCGATAGTTGGTGTATTCTTCTCGGATGGCAGCACTTGGATCGACGATTGAGAGAAGCATGAAATCGAGGTTGGTGCGTTCGTAACCGGTAAGCTCTGGCCCGATGCTCGCCCCTTCGCCGTGCAGCTTGTGACAGTTGGCACACCGCTGCTTAAATAGCTCGAAGCCATGCTTCGCGTTGCCAGATCCGGTTTTGAGAATGGTCGCGGTTTGCGATAACTCAGCGGCCAATTGGGCAGGCGTGGCCCGGGTCGTCCCCCAGATCTTGCTGATACGCTCGTTTAATGTTTTGTCGCCATGTAGCTTCAGGTTTTCAAGCAGATCGACCGAGACCGCCGTGCGGGGAATTGTGCCAGCATCGACCGCTTCCAGCAGGTGAAGCGCAGCGGTGGCTCTGGCGGTGGAGAGTTCGATAATGGCGGCTTGCACCGTGGTGGGTTCGTGGGGATAGCGAACCACGAGTTGCTGGGCAATCGCTGGGGATGGGAACGAACCGAGCCCACCAATCGCCGCTACGCGAATCGTATCTGGTGCTGCCGAGGTGGCGACTCGAAGTAGGGCATCGCGAGCTTCGGTGGAGCCGACCTGGCCTAACAACTGAATCAACTTCAAGCGTTGATCGAGTCTTGTTTTCTCATTTTCTATCAGCGTAATTGCTTGGGCTTCGGCTTCTTTTTGACCAGCACGTACCAGCAGTGCCAGTTGTGACGAAGAGTTGCCAGCGGCCACAGCCACGATGGCAGTTCGTAGTTCGTCTGGCATGCGTTCGATCTTGCGACCACTAAACGCGGTATCGATCGAGGTGAGCATCGCTTGACGCAACGTGTCTTGCTGGGCAACTTCCAGCATAAGGGCCAGGCGTTTTAGGTTGACATCGGTCGGCTCGGCAGCCAAGCGTTGGGCGAACCTGGGGAGGATGATTTGGCTGCCAATCTTTGTTGATTCCAGTGATCGGACGACCGAATCGATGTCGAGGGAAGAGTCATCGGCATGGGCTTCGATTGCCCACCACGTTAGTAGCGGGATATGGGGATCGTTGGCCAATTCGTCTCGCTGGGCCAGTTTTAGGGCAATCTCTAATCCGATTGGACCAGGGATGCGTTTGGCTGTCGAAGCAAGTTGGCTGGCGACTTCCAGGTGGGCTTCTTTTTGGGCGAGTTCGACTAGCTGTGCCGCGTTGACAGTGACGAGGCTTGGCGACAAGAGCCGAACTCCCCACATTCGCACGTAAGGATCGGAATGGCTCAGGGCAATCTCTGCGGCCCGTTGCTCATAGCGTTTGAACGCATCGATCGCCCATAGATACTCCAGGGCGAGTTGCCCCTCGGTTGTGGCTAGTTGGTCGATCAACGCATCGGCAGCCTCGGAGTCGCCATGTTCGCGGAGCATGCGCTGAGCAAGTTGCCGAGTTAACTTATTGGGACTGGCCAGAGTAGAAATCAATTGATCGGTTGAAAGTTTGCTTAGATCAACCGGCGTATGCTGGGGATAGCTGTTCGGTTGAATTCGCCAGATGCGACCACGTTGACGATCCCAGGTATCGCGTGGATCGACATGGGTGAGGCGGGTATCGCACCAGTCGGCAATGTAAACGCAGCCATCAGGGCCTGATTTAATATCGACCGGACGGAACCAAACATCGTCGGTCTGCAGCACGTGGAATTCGTCTTCGGTTTGAAAGGTCGAACCGTCTGGTAACACTTTGGACACGGCGACATAGTTGTGCAGCGGTACCGGAGCGATCAGGCGATGCTGATACCGTGAAGGTAGTGCATCGCTTTCGTATTTGATAAGCGTGTGGCTAAAACGTTCGACGGCGGCGTGTTTCATTTGTGGAAAGAAACCATAAGCATGTGGGTTGGTTAGTGCGCCATGCTTGCCCCAGCTTTTTTGGTAGTAGCCTCCTTGAACATAATGAAACCCACGTGTGTTGCCTCCGTTATGTCCGGAATAGATACGCCCCTTTTCGTCGAACTCGACGGCAAACGTGTTGCCGCCTCCTTCTGCAAAGATCTCGAACTGATGCGTACATGGATGGTAACGCCAGATGCCCTGCCCTTTGAAATGAACCGGTAAGTGAGAAGGATTCTTTAGCACGTTGATCGTTGCCCAGCAGGTGCTTCCTTGGGCTCCATACAACCAGCCATCGGGGCCCCAAGTCAAGCTGTTGGCGACGGCATGGGTGTCTTCCAAGCCAAATCCGGAAAGATGAACTTCGGGATCACCATCGGGGATATCATCGAGATCGGCATCGGGATAGAAGAGGAGATAGGGTGGGTTCAAAATCCACACGCCCCCTTGGCCTGGCAACGCACTGGTGGCGATGTTTAATCCATCGACGAAAGTCTTCTGCGTGTCGAAGGTACCATCACCGTTGGTGTCTTCATGGATGGTGATCTTATCGGCACCGAGATCATGATTCGGCGGTGCTGGCGGGACTTTGTCGAACACGGCTCGGAGATGTTCGTCATACTTCACAATCTTCAAGCCAGCAGGAAATGGATATTGCAGGTACTGAACAACCCACATGCGTCCTCGTTCGTCGAAGTTTATACAAACCGGCTGACGTACATCTGGTTCGGCCAGGGCTACCTTCACGGTGACATCCTCTGGGGTGATAAATTCCTGTTCCGCTTCGGCAGGAGATTTAGCAGCAATAGAGAAGTCTCCGGTCTCGCCTCGTCCGTCAAAGTTGCGAATGTGCTCGCGAACGGCTTCGTTCTGGGCGGCATCAAGAGATCGCTGTTTCGTGTTGGGCTCTTCGGCAAAGCTAAGCGAAGCAAACAGCGACAACGCGAGCAGGACAAACGATTGAATTGAGCAGAAGCGAAACATGGCAGGCAATAGGAACGGCGAGGAGGGATGCGAGGATGGCGATTCCCCGTATTTCTAATGCAAGCTCAAGCAGCAGGCCAGTCTTTTTCGTGATAATTCGAGATATCTAGGATCGCAATGGATGAGAAAGTCGCCTTGCCGCATAGCGAGAAGACAGGCTGGTGTTGTTCAACTACAATCAGGGAACACACCTCAAGGAACCAATAATATGAAGTCACTTATCTTTTTCGTGCTGCTGCTCATCCCTGGGCTACTGTTGGCAGAAGAACCGAATGTTGCCGAGTTGGAAAAGATCAATATCAAAGTCGTGCGACACAATGGTCTCATCGACGAGTTGCAGGTCTTTTGCGACGGCTACACGAATTCCGAGTACGAACTCATCGGTAAGTTATCTGGTTTAAAATCGATTTCGTTTAGCGGAAAGCAACTAAACGACGAGCAATTGAAAATGCTTTCCGGGTTGAAAGATTTGGAATACATTTTAATCAACGGCTCAGAGCTAACAGACGAGGGATACCGCGGTTTCTTAGCGTTTCCGAAGCTGAAAAAACTTTCCCTCTTTCATCCGTCTCGCGAACAGGTAACGTTTACCGGCAAGGGGCTTGCTCATTTAAAAGACCATCCCCGATTAACACAGTTGACCTTCGCCGGTGCAACAGCTGGGAATGAAGCTTTTGCTGCGATTAGCCAAATCACGCAGTTGGAATTGTTTCGAGAGTGGCATAATACCGAGACTTCGGCCGAGCTCGAGTATTTGACGAAGCTTGAAAATCTGAAAACAATCCGTCTCGGCCAGCGTTTACCGAATTGGGGAAAAAAAACACCAGCCAGTTTTGATAACAAAACCCTCGCTCTCTTGGCGAAGATGCCTTCGCTGGAAGTGGTAGAACTGACCGAAGCTCGCCTCGATTACGATGGACTTGCTCAATTAAAGAGTTTACCCAAGCTCAAAAAGATTATTATCTCCCAAGTAGATGTCTCTGCTACGGATATCGAAAAACTAAAAGCCGAATTACCTCACGTCGAAATTGACTGGAAGCCGCTAACCGAAGCCCAGGCCAAAATGCTGTCGAAGAATCTTAAGATCTAAGAGTTCCGTAAGTCGGTTTGCTGTAACGTTACCCAAGCATTTCCCGTACGAACGCTTCAATTCCCTTACAATAGTTTTCGAGCCGTAGGTCATCGTGTTCGAGGCCAAATGGGTCTTCGATCGTCTCGGCGACCATCTCCATGGCTACGAGAAAGCTATTGGAGAGCAAGATAATCGGTAAAGCATACCATTCAAAGTTCATGCCGAGCGGCCAGGGGGCGGCAAGACAGTAGAGCAGCACACTGAACCAGGCCATAAAGCGGTAGCTGGGAACCATAGGCGTATTGCGGATGCGTTCGCAAGCACCACACACATCCAGCAAGCCGTTTGCTTGGCGTTCTAAGATGCGAATAGAGGCGAAGAGGCTGTTGTCTCGATTCCATTTGTTCAACAACTTAAAAATTTGGAGCGAGATATAACCCGGCCGATGTTCGGCGTTGGCGATTTCGGGGAACAACGCCTCTATGCTAGGTAGCGGATCGCGCTGACCACGTAGGTGCATGCGTAACGCGTTCGGGAATGCAATCAGGAGTTCCGCCATAATCTCCCGGTCTCTGGGGGCGATTTCAGCAAACGCCGCTACTTTTACGGAGAGATTTCGCGACTCGTTGATTAGCTTTCCCCATTGCTGGCGAGCTTCCCACCAGCGCTCGTAGGCCGAGCGATTTCGAAAGACAAGCAGCACGCCGATCGAGACACCGAGTGCCGTGGTAAGTTCGTCTTCCCAGTCCCAACGTGGCAGCTCGAACTGCTGAGTGATGGCGATTGCGGCCACGCTGTAGCATGCTAAGAGAATAAGCCAGAGCAGAAGTCGTCGATACATCAGATCGTTTTACGTCGCAATGAAGTGGAGAACAAGGCTCTAATTAATTGTTAGGTGCTAGTTTTATATCCCAGTTCTTCCAGGGCTTGAATCCCTTTTGGCCGGTTCCGTATGGGGGAACGCCATCTTCTGGTTGCAATTGGCGATGAGCGACCAGCTTGGCAAGCAACTGCTCGACTACTTGCGGGTGCTGCTCGGCGACATTGTTCTTTTCGAGCAAGTCGTCCGGCATGGCAAACAAAAAGACTTCATGCGTGGCGGGGCTGGTGCCTTGCCGGATATCAGGACCATTGACCACTAGTTTCCAGTTTTCTGTTTTAAGAGCGATGGTTTCTTTTTGCGGGCCAGGCTGGCCGTGGTAAGAGTACCAATCTCGTTCTGGGAAATCGCTCGTTCTACCTGCGAATAAGTCGTTTAGGCTAACCCCATCAAGTTCGCGCCCCTTGGGCTGGCCGGCAGCCGGACCGATTTCGGCGGTTGCCAGGATGGTAGGCAGCACATCAATGTAACCCATCGTGTTTTCCAGCTTGCGTTCCCCTTTCCACTCTGCCGGCCAACGGACACAGGCCGGCACGCGGACACCTCCTTCAAACGTGGTGAGCTTGCTGCCACGCAAAGGACGATTGTTTCGGGGAAACTGACCGACGCCGCCATTGTCGCTGAGAAACCAGACTTGTGTATTATCGGCTTCGCCCGTTTCGTCGATCGTTTTCAAGATTTGCCCAACGGCTTGATCAAGCGTCCAGATCATCGCTCGATAGGTTTGCGAGTTATTAGGGTGCGGGCCTGCCTTCACCTGCTGGAGGGCATCTGCTTTGGCTTGAAAGGGAGAGTGGGGGGCGTTGAAAGGAACGTAGCAGAAGTATGGCGCTTCGTCCTGAGCTGCTTCGCGAATGAACGCACACGCGGCATTGGCCACCAGATCGGTCGAATAGCCTTCGTCAGTGGCCGGATCGTAATTGACTTGCCAGTCACGCTCTCCGTCGCGGGTTAAATCGAAGTAGTCGATCGCGCCGTTGTAATGGCCGACGAAGTGAGTGAAGCCCTGGGCGAGTGGATGCCACTTTCTTTGATGATGGCCTAAGTGCCACTTCCCGAAAATACCGCGATGCTTGTAGCCAGCCACTTGCAAACCTTCAGCTAGGGTGCGTTCTGCGGGCGGAAGTCCATCGTTACAGTAAGGTGGAATGACCGCACGGGCCAAGCCAAACCGAATCGGATAGCGCCCCGTCAGCAGGCCAGCTCGGGTGGGAGAACACATTGGCGCGACATAAAAACGATCGAGTTCAATGCCCTCTTTGGCGAGACCATCGATGTTGGGTGTTTGGACCCAGTCTCCATGGTATCCGACGGCATTCCAGCCTAAGTCGTCTGCCAAGATCAGCACAACGTTGGGCCGCGTTGCTGCGTGCGTGGCTTGGCAATGAAGTAATGTGGCTAACATCACGAGCGACAAGGTGAAAAAAAACATCGCTTTGTCGCTAGTGAGAGAGGCGCGAGAGAGACGCATCGGGAAACCTCGTTGGCCATGTAGTGAAATCGCGAGAGCTTACTTCAGAAGTTCTTTCAGGTCGGCCTCGCGGAGTTGGAAGCGTTGGATTGCTGTTGCCTTTCCTGTTAGGGAATCGACATCAACGATTGCGCCATTCATGCGAACGTCGTCGCGAGCGACATCGAACAGCGTGGGGCGAAAGGTCATCGTGGTTTCGAGAACCCGATCGATGCGACGGCCGATGATGCTTTCGTGCGGGCCAGTCATGCCGACATCGCACATGAACGCCGTTCCTTTGGGAAAGATCTGTTCATCTGCTGTGGCAACGTGCGTGTGGGTACCGAGACAGTAGCTTACGCGGCCATCCAAGTGGCGTCCCATCAATTGCTTGTCGCTGGTGGCTTCCGCGTGGAAGTCAACGCAACGCACTTTGACGTCCGACGGAAGCTGTGAAAGAACACGGTCTATCGCTGTCCAAGGACAATCGACCGGTCGCATGAAAACCCGTCCCATCACACTGATTACCGCGACACGCAACCCTTCTTTGGATTGGACAATCGCATAGTCTTTGCCTGGTGCCGAAGTCGGGTAGTTGGCAGGCTTTACGATGTTGGGCTGCGATTCGAGGGTCTTGTTGAGCTCTTTGCGGCGATAGATGTGATCCCCCATGGTGATGCAATCGACATGGGCATCGATCAACTCGCGATGGGCAGCCGGGGTTAGACCCGAGCCGCCGCACGCATTTTCCGCATTGGCCACGACCAGCGAAAGGTTGTACTTCTCGCGTAGCGCCGGGACGGCATCGCGAACGATGTCGCGTCCGACTTTGCCGACGATATCGCCGATGTGCAGAATCCTCAAAGGAGTCAGCCTTTCCGTGGTGAGGGGGTTACCTGGCGAATTCCGTAAAGCGGGATTCGCGAACCATGGTAACTTTGATTTCGCCTGGGTACGTCAATTGTTGTTCAAAAGCCTTGGCAATATCACGACAAATCTTAGCGGCCATTTCGTCGTTGACTTCCTTGGCGGCAGCAATCACGCGGAGCTCTCGCCCGGCTTGAATGGCAAAAGCCTGTTCTACGCCATGAAAACCGGTGGCAATCGCTTCGAGCTCTTCCATACGCTTGATATAGCGTTCGAGCGTCTCGCGACGAGCACCAGGACGCGAAGCGCTACAAGCATCCGCTGTCGCAACCAGCATTGTATAAGGATACTCGGTAATGATCTCGTCGTGGTGTCCAAACGCCGCGTGTACGACTTCCGGGGATTCGCCGTGCCGCTTGAGCAGGTCAGCACCGATTTTAGGATGCCCCCCTTCCAATTCGTGGTCAGCCGCTTTGCCGATATCGTGCAGCAGGCCAGCCCGTCGGGCGATTTGTGGATCAAGGCCAATCATCTCGGCCAGCAGCCCAGCGATAAAACCGACTTCCACACTATGCCTCAAGACATTCTGGCTATAGCTGGTGCGGAAATGGAGACGTCCCAGCATTTCGATCAGCCGAGGTTGAAGCCCCATCACATTGATTTCGGTGGCGGCTTCTTCCCCCTTCTTGCGGATCGTGTTTTCGATTTCTGAGTGCGTTTCTTTAACGACTTCCTCAATCCGCGAAGGGTGAATGCGGCCATCGGCGATCAATTTGTTAAGCGCCTGGCGAGCAATCTCGCGGCGAACCGGATCGAATCCACTAACAATCACCACCCCTGGGGTATCGTCGATGATGACGTCGACGCCGGTTTCCTTTTCGAAGCTGCGGATGTTCCGCCCTTCGCGACCGATGATTCGCCCTTTCATCTCATCGCTGGGGATGTCCACCGTGCTGGTGGTCGACTCCGCAGTATGCGCGGCCGCGAATCGCTGCATGGCGGTGAGCAGCATGTCTTGGGCGATGGGGCGAACTTCTTCTTCGAGGCGGCGCTGATGCTTGAGGATGATCGCTCCGGTCTCGGATTGCAGCTGTTGATCTAGCAACTTGAGCAGTTCGCTCTTGGCTTCGTCGGCGTTGAGCCCGCTCATGCGGTGCAGGCGTTCCTGCTGATCGCGAATGATATTTTCCAGCGAGACCGAGCGTTTCTCGTTTTCTTCGATCTTTTCGGCTAGGCGGCGCTGATTTTTTTCGACCATGTTCTCCTGTTTGCGGAGATGGGTCGCTTGTTGTTCGATCGATTCTTCGCGACGATCGAGCGATTTTTCTCGCTCGCGAATTTCGTCCCGTTGTTTCGAAAGCTCTTTTTCAGCTTGGGTCTTTTGACGGAGGGCTTCTTCCTTGGCTTCGAGCAGGGCTTCCTTTTTAAGGTTTTCAGAGTCTTGTTTGGCTTTATCGATAATTTGCGCGGCTTCGGTCTCCACGTCTTTTTTGCGGAGCCGATCGATAAATTTGACGAGCAGCGCGGATCCAACCGCCGCGATGACTGCCGTCAGCGCGATATTCAAACCCGATCCCACGTGTTACTACTCCTGCAGCTAAATGGAATAGCGATCAACGAGGCGATAGGCATGCCAGAGCAAAGATTTCCGAGGTCTTAAAGTGGACCCTGGAAATTGCTTGAAAGAAATCCGTCGAATTTCCGGACGTGAAAATCGTTCCCCCGAACGAACCGACCGAGCGCACCTTGGGTGTCTCTGGTCAGGTTTCGTGTCGACGGCCAGACGAGCGTCCGGACGTTGGGCCTGCACGTTTGGAAGAACCTTGGCGGGCTCTTTCCCAGGCGTTATGGGGAATGAGATGGGCGTCAATTTCCAGCCAACCAAGCAGCGGCAGATTGACCACTGCGGTTTCTCGTTGCGAAGAAGCGCGCCGCGATCCAGTCTTCGTACGAACACGAACCGGACTCAGAACTTCCACCTTAAAAGGACAGACCGCCAACAGGAGCCGTATCACGAAAAGGAGTACTTGCACGCTTATTTGCCCTCCGAAAAGCCAAATGGGGCTAGAAGGTTTTACCTATCCGGTACTTCGACTGGGTTCTTCTCAAGCCATTCTCAGGCGATGCTATTCGCTTGATTCGTTGAACGCTTAGATCAACACAATCGAGAGAAGTACGCACGATAATAGAGCGCACGACCCGTTCAAGCTATATTAACAGAGTTACCCCCCAAAGGGAAGCAAGCATTTTTCGTGTTGCGGGAATCCATCTTAACATTCTTTCTACCGTAGTAGATGCACCGGAATGCTTGACTACGCTAACCTTTATGGCCTTACCCTTGCCATAAGAACGAGCGTGTTTTGGGGGGCGATCTCTTTGCGTTTATAGCCTCTGGCACGATTGATTCCACGATATGAATGACCTTTCAGAGCGATTTCTCCAACATTGGCCGTTGGCCTCATGGCGAAATCGAACAACGCTCGTGGCTGTTTCTGGAGGGGTAGATAGCGTTGCGCTATTGCATCTACTCGCAGAATTAGCCGACCATGCCACCCGAAAGAAGTTAATCGTCGTTCACTTCAATCATTGCCTCAGGGGAGAGGCGTCCCAGGCGGATGCGACTTTCGTGGAAGCTTTGGCAAAAAAGCTGGGGCTAACCGCTCGTATTGGCACTGCCAGTTGCGATTGGTCTAGTGATGCAGAGGGGGGCCAGGGTTTGGAGGCCAATGCCCGGACGCTGCGTTATGCCTTTTTTGAGCAGATTGCTCGCGAGATGGAAGCTAGGTATTTGGTAACCGCTCATCACCGTGACGATCAGATCGAAACGATTCTCCATCGTATTTTGAGAGGGACTGGCATCGCTGGCCTGGGCGGCATTCAGCCGGCTCGCGAGTTGTTGCCTGGTGTAGGATTGGTACGCCCTCTGCTCTCTTTCTCTCGCGCAGAGATTATTCGCTATCTGAAAGCGATGGGGCAACCATGGTGCGAAGATGCTTCGAACGCGACGACGGAGTTCACACGAAATCGCATTCGTAACGAACTGCTACCCTACCTGCGAGATGCTTATGGCGAGCAAGTAGATCACGCTTTGTTTCGCCTCGGGCAGCAGGCCCGCGACTGCCAGGAAGTAATCGACATTCAGGTGCAAACGTTGATGGATTTAGCAGTGCAGGCATCAGCGCTGGGGCGATTGGTTGTCGTCCGCAAATTGGCAGAGGTACCTTCTTACCTTGTGCGAGAATTGTTTGTGCGCATCTGGAACGAACAAAATTGGCCGCGGCAAGAAATGACGCAGCTTCACTGGCAACGTTTAAGCGACCTGGCCGAGTCGGACGATCCTACGGCGAGCGACACCATGCCTGGGAACATTCGGGCGATGCGAGACGGGGACGTCTTGGTTTTGCAAAAAGTGTAATACAAAAAAAGGCGAGTCACTTTCAGTGACTCGCCTGCTTGGATTGTTTGATCCGAGAGTCGAGAACTACTCGACCGGGCCTTGGACACCGCCGGTGTACTGCTCGGTTTCTGATTCTTCCCCATGCAGGACGACTTGTTTGTAGCCACCTTGCAAATGGAAGTAAATCACCAGAATCAAGTAGCAAATGCCCATCGTAGCGGGTATGATCGCCGTCCACTTCAATGCCATCCGGCCGCCGTAAATGTTGGCTTCTTCGACGATGGTTTGGGTTTCTTTCAGTTGAGCTTCGTCGGCTGGCTTATTGGCTGCCCACCACTGATCTAGGGCGATGGTTTCTTTGGAGAGTTCGCCTTCTTTTTCTTCGATCTCAGTGCGTCGGGCGAGTTCTTCTCCGTTGTCGCTGAGGACACCCACTTTAGAACCGTCGAGGGCATAGATCTTTGGGAAAAAGAGGAACGCTTTTGTTTTTTCCGAGCGGTATTCCTCGAATAGCTTAGGATCGAGTTGCTCCATCTTTTGTGTAGCAAAGTAGTCCTGCTTGTAACCAATACCTGGGCCCCCCAGCAGCCCTGCGGAAAGCATGCCGATGCCTCCCATCACGCCCATGGTAATTGCACCGCCGCGAGGGAAGCGTTCGCCGACCACACCCAGCATGGTTGGCCAGAAGAAGGTTTTGCCTAAACCGTAAACCGTCGCTGCAGCGACGATTGCCAGGCCAGTATTGGCGGAACCTAGCCAGTAAAGACCAGTGCAACCAAAGATGGCACAAACAAACAAAAGGCCTAGAGGATTGATTTTGTGGACGATTGGCCCGGCAAAAAACCGCAGCACAAACATGATCGACGAGGTATAGATAAACAAGAGGAACGCATTCGAGGAGATCACGTTCTCCATGATATTCGTGATCCAGCTGTCCGTGCCTAGTTCTACGTAGCCGACCATTGCCTGAATGAAAAACAGGAACAGCAGCAATGGGGAGAGGAACTGCAGCAGCATTTGCTTGGTGGTTACCCCAGCCGCTGCGGCTTCGGAAGGAGGGAAAGCTTCCTTAAGAACCATGATGCCGTAAATCAAAGTTGGCACCATATACAATGCCAAGGGAATTTCCCAATAGGCATGCACAATTTTGGCCCCTTCACCACAAAACAAGTAGCCAATGATCCCCCCAATAATCAGGCCAGCTGGCCAGCCAGCATGCAGGATATTGAGGTAGTGGGTCTTTTGTTTCGGGAATAGCGTTGCTACGAGCGGATTAATAACCGCTTCGCACACGCCGTTGGCCAAGGCGAAAATGAACACGCCCACGTACAGGCACCAGTACGTGGCATCTTTGCCTGCAAAGATGAATACTGGAGTAGCCGCCAAGGTGATGACTACGGACAAAGCATGTAGGACAAATGCCAATGTCAGCAGCTTTTTGTAACCGAGAAAGTTATCGGCTAGAAAGCTGAAGAAGATGATCGTGACACCGAAGCCAACCAGGCCACCACCAGTGATCGTGCCGAGATCAACCTTGGTGAAACCATAGCGATTGGCCCAGTCATTCAAAATCCCAGCTCGCACCCCAAAACCGACACCGGCTGCAATGAGGGTCATGAAGCT
The DNA here is from genome assembly GCF_003335505.1 of Bremerella cremea. Classification (NCBI taxonomy): domain Bacteria; kingdom Pseudomonadati; phylum Planctomycetota; class Planctomycetia; order Pirellulales; family Pirellulaceae; genus Bremerella; species Bremerella cremea. Next base: position 255,412 of record NZ_QPEX01000044.1, on the reverse strand, counting down.
GGCTATGAGGAGCGCCATCCTGTTGTAATGTGATGGCTGCGTGGTTTCAGCAGTAGACATGGGATGAAGAACTCCTAGACGAAGATGTGCATAATGGGGGGAAATATTGACAACTGCCCAGGAGGCGGGCCGTTTCTGATCGGTATTAGTCTGTCTCTGGGGTGAGACGGGAGGAGATTAGATTTACTAGCAATTGATGCTCGCAAGGTATGCGGCAGTCCGAGTATACCGACTCAGTCATGGAAGTAAACTATTGTCCTGGGGGGATTTCCGGCAAGATTTTCCCCAGGACCCTAAAATTGCACAAGCATGCACAGCTTTTCTGCTTTACCTAGATTCGCACCGTGAAATTGACTCGCAGGCAATTTGTCAATTGGGAACGATCAACCTAAATGTCTAATTTGGAACAAGTTGCGAGACCCAAGCAGCGAGAGTTTCTCTGGCTCTTGGCCTTGATCGTAGTCGTGGGCTTTCTGGTTCGCCTGGCAACTGCCGTATGGTGGGAAGGAAGAATGCCCGCCGGCGAGCGTTTTATGTTCGGCGATAGCCTCGGGTACGAGATCCTCGCGCGGCATCTCGCGCACGGAGAAGACTTCGCTTACGGTACGGCTTACGTAACGCGAACCCCTGGTTATTCGCTTATGCTGGCCCCTTTCTATTGGGCAACGGACCTGCCGCCGACGCTGGCTTTACGGCTCGTTGGCATTGTCTGCGGAACGGTGGCGATTGCCTTGGCAGCGTGGATCGCACGGATGTTGTTCAACCCCGTGGCGGCAGTGATTGCCGCCGTGCTGGTGGCGTTTTATCCCGGGGCGATCGCCATGAGCGTGTTCATCCTTAGTGAAGCTCCATTCGCTCCATTGATGCTGTTGAACCTTGGTTGGTTGATTGTCGCTTTGAGGGCCGAGAGGACGTCAAGGCGTTTGATTTTTGCCGCTTTGTCTGGGGCTGTTTTCGGAATTGCGATTTTGACCCGCCCCAGTTGGCTCATGTTTCCCTTCTTCGCAGCACCGATTGGCTTGGTGTTTTACCCAGCGCGAAAACAGCAATTAGAGGTTTATTTCACGGCGGGAATGGCAGCGGCGATCGTGATGACGCCGTGGTGGGTGCGGAACTACCAAGTGATCGGTCAGTTCGTGCCGACGACGCTTCAGGTGGGGGCCAGCTTGTACGATGGGATTAGCCCAACGGCTACCGGGGCTAGCGATATGCAGTTTGTGAATGACTTCGAGCAGCAATTACAGCAAATCGAAATGCAAGCCACGAAGCCACTGCCAGGAACACACGAGTCGCGTCGCGATGCCCTGATGAAACAAGCGGCAATCGATTGGGCACGGCATAACCCTGGGCAGGTGGCTCGGCTGGCTGTCATCAAGTGTTGGCGATATTGGACTCCGCTAGGCAACAACGAAGAAATGAGCGGCAAGATGGCCTTGGTGATTGCGGCCGGGTACCTGCCGATTGTGGTGACAGGATTAGCGGCGACTTTTCTCTTTGCCAGGCGGTTGTGGATCTATTTTTTACTGGCGTTGCCGATCTTTTATTTCTGTTTGCTGCACATGGTGTTTGTCAGCTCGATCCGCTATCGGCAGCCACCTATGCTAGCGTTGGCAATCCTTAGTGCTGGGCTGCTGGCGGGGTGGTTGCACCAATCATGGCCAGCCCCGAGCGACAAGTTTCCCTCAGGCAACCAAAAGGAAATTGCCGACAACCGCTAGCAGGCCCCAAACCGGCGTTTACCAGGAAGCTGGTTTCTGCCAAGATTTAGCGCCGGATGCTCCCCCATGGAAAGGATTCCACGATCGGGTGAAACGTTATTTTTCCGCGACCTATCGCTTTCTCAAGTGGGCCACGTTTGCCGTGGTTATCTTGGCGTGCGCGCTGGGAATCTATCTTTATCACAATCTGAACAACGAGATTCGCTCGTACGTCGAAAAGAAGTTCGCCAGCCACTATGACAATTTGCTGGTTTCGGTTCGCTCGGCTCGGTTTGTCGAGGGGAAAGGAATCGAAATCCGCGGCTTCACTCTCTCGCAGCGTTCAAGTGTTTATCGAACGCAAGAGATGGTCTCGGTCGACGAGATCATGGTCTACTGCACGACCAACCCCATGGAATTTGTTTCCGGTGAGTTTAAGGTCGACCGGATCGTTGTTAAACGTCCTCGCCTAACGGCAACCTTGGATGCCGACGGGCAAATGAATCTGCGGCATCTTTTCCCAGGGCCGAAGTGGGGAGACGACAACCCAGATGTCGAAGTGCAAGATGCTTCCTTCTTGCTGGCCGATCGCCATGGAGGGAACGTACGACGCTTACTGGATGATGTCGACTTTCAAATCAAAACCGAAGTTTTGACGGGTGCTGGAAATCAGGCGGGTCAAAATCGAATTCATAAGCACATTAAAGCGGTCCTCAGCTCTCAGAATTGGGAGGCCGCCGCGCTGACCGCCACGGTTGATGAAGAATCACAATCGTTTTCTACGCAAGGAACGATTAGCAACTTGCGAATCGACGATCATCTTTGGCAGCAGTTTCCCGAGGAATTGCGAGAAAAAGTCAAAGACCTGACGCACCTAAGCGGGATGGCCAACGCTGCGTTTCAAGCCTCCGGTAGCGTTAGCGGACCAATCAACTATCTTGCCACGATTGATCTGCGGGAAGGAAGTTGGAGCGATCCTCGCATACCCAACACTATCGAACGGATTCAAGGGCGTGTGATTGCCTCGCCGCCTGGGGTTCGGGTTGAGAAGATGGTCGCCTATTACGAAAACGGCTCGGTTAGTGCCTCGATGGATCGAAAGGGTTGGGCCCAGAACAGCCCTATTCATATTTCTGCCACACTAAAAAACTTCAACTTGCACAAAGGCTTGAAGGTTTTGTTGCCGTTGTCGATGCAGGAAACCTGGAAGCGTTATCAACCTTCTGGGGTGCTGGATGCCTCGTTGAATCTCGACTTCGATGGGCAGCGTTGGGTGCCAGAGATTCATGCAAACTGCCGTGGCACAAACTTTGTCTTTGAAGAGTTTCCTTATCCGGTCACGGAAGCGCGGGGCAAGATTGATTTTAAAGATCGCCTGCTGGAAGTCGATTTGCTGGCCAAGGCGGGGAAGTCGAGGGTCTCGATCGTCGGCAGCGTGATGGACCCTGGCCCCTACAGCAGCGGCCCCGTTCGTATTCGCACTTTAGACCCGATTAGCTGGGATCCGACGTTCGAGTTTGCCCTGCGCACTTGCCACGAAGGGGTTTACAACGTCGCCTGCGATTTTCATCTACAAGGTCAGGCGAACGTCGATTTTGCCATAGTCACGCACAGCGATCCCAATGTGAAGTCAGATAAAACGTTGCGAATGGAGGTCATCAATGCGTCGGTTAAGTACGACAAATTCAAGTACCCCATTTCAGATATTAATGGGTTGATCACGTGGCAAGATGACGTGGTCACCATCGAGCAGCTTACCGGGATGAACGATAGCGGACATGTTACGTGTCGTGGAACGTGGCGCGAAATTCCTGGCAGTAAGCAGGGAGACTTGAATTTATCGTTTACCTGCAAAGACGTCCCGCTGGACGACGAGTTGAAAGACGCCCTACCCCCTGCAGCGCAGGAAGGTTGGGAACAATTGCGACCGCGCGGTTCGATTGATCACATGGATGTGCAATTGCATTGGCCTAATCCCCAAGGGGACTGCGACTTGTGGGTCAACGCGCAGAAATGGGAGCGAAGCCGAAATCTCTCAGGCCGGGCGATCTCGGTCGAGCCGGTTGGTTTCCCTTACGTGCTGGACGATGTGGTTGGGAGTGTCGAATTTCGCAACGGGCAAATCACACTCAAACAACTCACCGCACGCCATGGAGGCGTCCGTGTTTCAACCAACGGAAGCTGTTACTTTCCAGAAGATCGTCGCTGGCAGATTCGGTTTCAAGACTTGCGAATTGAGAACATCGTGATCGATCGGGACTTGATGGTGGCGCTGCCGGCCAAGCTTGAGAAGTCGCTTCAGCAGTTGCAAATCGGACCGTTGTTCCATGCCAATGGGGAAGTCGTTCTCTCGAATCCCAACCCAGGTGGCTCGATTCAGATGAACTGGAACGTGACTGCCCACATGGCTGGCGGGCAAATACGTCGCGGTTCGCATGTCAGCAATATTTACGGCGAGATTCGATTTGAAGGGCAATCAGACGAAACGGGAGCTCGCTCGTTTGGTGAATACATGCTCGATAGCGTGACGTGTCGCGGCATACCGGTATCAAACGTCCGTGGACCATTTTGGATCGATGAAACGCAGTTCCTCATGGGACGTCATGTTCCCCGTAACGGAAACGAACCAGCCCGCAATGTCACCGGCAATACGTTTGGTGGTGTGGTGAACTTAGATAGTCGGATGCTACTAGCAGGAGTGCAGCCGTTTCAGGTCGATGTCACATTGGCCAATGGAACCGTAGGCCAAATGCTGATCGATTTAGGACAACAAAACCGGGCACAAACCTCCGGAAGGCTATACGGCAACATCAGCATGAACGGCACGATGGAGAGTGAGTACACCTACGAAGGCAAGGGTTCGCTACAACTGCGCGATGCGAATCTGTACCAACTGCCGCTGGCCGTGGCGATGCTGAAAGTGCTTAATGCCCGCTTCCCGAATACGAATGCCTTCGACACGGCGGATGTGAACTATCGCTTGTCGGGCAATTATGTCTATCTGGATGATATCCGCCTAACGGGCGACGCTCTTTCGATAAAAGGAAATGGAGAAGCTAAGCTCGATGGCCAGATCAGCATGCAGTTCACCACCGAGTTCGGAAATCAGTCGTTCGATCTGCCGGTGGTGCGTACGGTGCTGGGGGAAGCCAGTCGTAGCTTGATGGTGATTCATGTCGGGGGAACGGTTGATAACCCGACGACCGAGCAAGAGATTTTCCCATTGGTCAACGAGACTTTAGAGCAGCTTTTCCCTGCCAAATCGGTTCGCCTGCCGATTGGGGCTCCTCCTTTGCCAGAATCGCCAGCCGGCGTGCGTCGCGGTAACTCGATTCCCCGCTAGCAAAAGGTGCTTTCGTGGAATGCTTGCGAGGTTCTCCCTGAAGATGGGGGGCTTCTATGCCGATGGTACCAGATAGAGCGATTCATTTAGCGGAAAACAACTCGATGTGCTCCTTCGTATCCGTAAACGTTTGACAGGAAGCGGAACCCAGTCCAGGGTTAAAACTAGGGAACTCTCTCTATCAACGAGTGTTCTTGTAGCCGTTTTATTGCGTTTCCAGCGGATTTGAGCCCTACGAGGAGTCTCGGCGATGAGCATAGGACCGACCGGCATTTCGTTTGCCAGTTCCGTAGCCGCGACCGATTTGGCTCAGCGTAATTCGTCTGACGTTGCCCAAACGCAGCAAGCGACCAGCAGCCAGGCCCGTCTGCTCGAAGCGACCGAGAAGGCCGAACAGGCGGCCGGTATTAGCGACGCCGACGAGAGCGAAAAGACCTCGGATCGAGATGCCGACGGACGCCGAGCCTGGGAGCGTTCCGAGCATCCCGCAGAAGACTCGGAAGCTGCGGAACTGGAACTCGAAGGGGAAACGACTTACGACGACCGCCCTCCCAAAGATGGCGTCGGAAAAACGGGCAGCCATCTCGATATCAGCGGCTAGTCATTCCCTCTGGCGATGGCGAACTTTCCGAGAGATGGACAGCGGCGTCAAACATTTGTGGAAAAAGGGCGTGCGTGTTAAACCTCGTTGTTCGTCTCATCCGGCACGGGAGGTTGGTTTTGAGCATCCTCTAGCTTCCTGGCCTGAGCCAAAGCAGTGGCGACTAAGCCTGCCGGGACAGAAATCACACCGAGACCAATTACCAAAATCACAAACGTAAAGATTCTTCCGCCGATCGTAACGGGATAGACGTCGCCGTAGCCCACCGTGGTTAGCGTGGCTACGGCCCACCAGAGGCAATGAAATACGGAGCCAAACGACTCAGGCTGGGCTTCGTTCTCGAACTGATAAATTCCCACGGCGGCTAAGTAAAGAATGATCAACGCGGCACTCAGAAACAGAATGATTTCTTCCTTGGCGATGATCAAAGCACGATGAAAACGGCGAACCGCTGCGCTGTAGCGGGCCAGTTTCAAGATGCGGAACAAACGCAGCAAACGTAAAGCCCGGATCGAGCGTAGGTCAACGCTAAAGCCAATGAAAAAGGGAAGAATCGCCAACAGGTCGATGAGCCCAAAGAAGCTGAAAATGTACTTTCGCTTCGGAGTGGCAACGTAGATTCGTAGCAAATATTCCAAAGAAAAAACGGCGAATGAGAGAGTCTCGAGTCGTGATAGCCAAATACGACCCGTTGCCGATAGATTGGGGATGGTGCTCAAGGAATAGCTAAATAGTGTTACGACGACCATGGCGAGAATTGAAAAGTCAAAAATCCGCCCAGCTGGCGTGTCGTGTTTTTCAACAATTTGTTTCAGGGTAGGCATCTTGGTTGCTAGCAAGGTGAAAACGGGGCGTCCATCCTTCTAAATGTCGCCAATAGCGGCCTTAACTCCTAGACCCCCTTCGCGATATGATAGAAGCCCTTGAATTTTGGTCTGAAAATCGAATTTGTTGGAATCCCAATGTCGCAGATGCGTTTTACAAAAATGCACGGAGCCGGAAACGACTACGTGTATGTCAACTTGTTTGAAGAATCGTTGCCTGCCCCGCCAGAGAAGCTTGCTCCATTGGTTTCGGATCGCCATTTTGGGATTGGTGGCGATGGGTTAATCTTGATCATGCCTTCCGACGTGGCCGATGCCCGGATGCGGATGTTCAATGCCGATGGATCGGAATCGGAAATGTGCGGTAACGGTTTGCGCTGTGTCGCCAAGTTCGTTTACGACCACGGGATCGCCAAGAAGGATAAGCTCAAGCTCGAAACCGGAGCCGGCATACTTTCGGTGGACCTCGAAACCGATGGCAAAACGGCCAAGCGGGTTACCGTAAATATGGGACAGCCGATCCTCGACGCAGCGAAGATTCCAACCACCTTTGGTGAAACGCCGGTTGTGGAAAAAGAGCTTGAGATCAGCGGTCGGATGTTCGAGGCGACTTGTGTTTCGATGGGCAATCCGCACTGCGTGATCTTTGTCGACAAGGCAGACGATGATTTGGTATTAGGGATTGGCCCTCAGATCGAAAATGCTCCCCAGTTTCCGGCCCGGGTTAATGTCGCGTTCATTGAAGTCATCAGCCCGAACGAAGTACGGCAGCGAACTTGGGAACGCGGAAGTGGCGAAACGTTGGCTTGCGGCACCGGTGCTAGTGCTGTTTGCGTTGCTGGCGTGCTAGCCGGCAAGCTGCATCGACGCATTGTAAATCACCTGCTCGGGGGGGATTTAGAGCTTTACTGGAGCGAAGAAGACAATAATGTCTATATGACCGGCCCGGCGGAAGAAGTTTTCAGTGGGGTTTGGACGATACCACAGGATGTACCTTTGTATTCGGAACTGGCCTAGTTTCCCATCTCCCTGGTTAGGGCAAGGATGCCATGCGTAAGAATCTTCATCCCTGGATAGCACGAACCGGCGGTATGGCCTTGGTGACGATGCTAAAAACGGTGATGAGTACGCTGGACATCCGAGCGATGTACTACCAGGCGCAGAACGACCCGGCCAATCCGTTTTGTCCACGGCGTGGCATTTATATTTTCTGGCACGAGTACATCACGATTCCCTTTGCCTTGCGGGGGCATTGCGAGATCTCGATGCTCTTGAGTCGGCACCGTGATGCCGAGTGGCTGGCCCATGCGGCTTCGATCATGGGGTTTGGCACGGTGCGTGGATCTTCCAGTTGGGGAAGCATTACCGCGCTCAAAGAGTTGATCAAGATTTCCCGTGACCAGCATTTGGCGATCACTCCCGATGGTCCGCAAGGTCCGCGACGCGAACTCGCACAGGGGCCGATCTATTTGGCCTCGAAGTTGCAAATGCCACTCATTCCAATGGGGTTTGGCATGGATCGACCGGTCCGGCTGGGAACGTGGGACAAGTTCGCCCTGCCCCGCCCCTTCAGCCGAGCACGTATGATCATGGGGGAAGCGATCTATGTTCCGCGCAAAATCGATCGCGATCAGGCAGAAGCATATCGCCTGCAAGTGCAACGTGTTCTGACCCAACTAACGGTCACCGCCGAGAACTGGGCCGAGTCTCGTTTGCCAGGCGAGAACGAAGTCGCATTCTTTCCGACAGCTACTCCGCTGGCCGCTCAGAAAGATATTTCTGACAAGCGGCGTTTTTGGAGCCAGGCAGCCGAACGCGACCTTATGCCTCAGCCGCCGATGCAGGAAGAAAGAGTGGCCGAGCCTGCCATTCTTCCGTTCCGCGTGGCTTCTTAACGGCTGATTTGAGGCGAGCCCCACACCGACCAGCAGCCGCGACTGCCTTGGCCTGCCGCTTGGGTGATCAATTCCAGTTGCTTCACGCCGCTAATATCGAGTTCGATCTGAGCGACATTCGAGCCTTGCAGCCTCTCCGATCGATAAAGCTCTTTTCCGTCTCCTTGCACGATGAAGACCACGCTGCCCTGTTCCGGGGCACCTGGCTGAAGGCCAGCTACTGCTGTCAACTTCTTCCAGGTTCCATCAAGAGCGAAGGTATAGTTCGACTTAGCATGGGCATACAGACCCTTGCCGTGGATCTGGCCCCCTGGCATTAAGAAGAATCCGCTGCCCTGGCGGCGTCGCGAATGGTAAATCGCATTCCGCGTTGGGCGACCAAATTCGACCTCCTCTTTTTCGGCCTGGATGTCGGAAAGAAATACTGCGTTCTCGGTAACATCTTGTAAGGCACGCAGTCGGGTATTGCCCTGGTAAGCCTGACACTGCTGCAGGAATTCGGCGATAGTCGTTTCAGGATGGGCTTTCCAGTAGCTGGCCGCAAGTGTATGGGCCGCGTGGAAATCGCCTGAGCGGAGTTTTTGTTCAATATCGCCTTTGATCAGCGAATCTTGCAGGGCCTGAATGTTGGGCTCCCCTCGTTCGTTGGCGGTAAAGCCATAGCTGACTTCCGAGGTCGCTCCGTTAACGTGACAGAAGTTCAGCCGCAAGGCATTAGGTCCTGGCTTGTGTTCGTCGAGCGTGATCTCGAATGTTCCGTCTGGCCGGACTTCCTCTGTCCATTGGAACGCATCGTAGTTGCTACCTCCTTCGGCGTCGCTGTAGGCGATTACGGCGAACGGTTCGATGTTCGATTCCACTTTGCCGCGTACGGTCAACGCTTTTCCTGTTCCCTGGAAGGTCACATCCGAGACGCGTACGTGTCCCCGGTCGAATCGCTGTTTGTTGCTTTGCGTTAGCAGCGGGTGCGACAGCATGCGGGTCGCGCTGGCCAGCGTCATAAAGCTCCCCTTTTTGCCGATCAATTCTGCACGGTAAGTGTAATTGCCCGACCCCATGAGCGCCGTCCCTTTGTCGCGTTCAGATGAAAGCTCGTGGTTGTGAGGTAGGCTCAGTCCGTGCCCCAATTCGTGGGCCATGCCGCCGATGAAAACCGTGTTGAAATCGGCCAGCGAGCGACGTTGATCGCGATTGTGTTCGTTGTAGCGGAACGGCTCCTTAGTCTTGGTCAGATTCAACGTGTCGAGCATTTCGCAATCGGCGGCGAAGCAAATGCCCCGAACCTGATTCGCATCGCCGAGACCATAATAGGGAGAATAAATCTTGTAGACCCCTTTGTCCTGCTTGTCGCACAAGCCGCACAAGATCAAAAGAAATTCCCGTTCTGGATCAACTTGGCCGCGTAGTTGTTGGCCGATCTCGCGGAGAATTTTCAAACCGTATTGGACGTCGTAACCGTAGCTGTCGTGGTTTTCGGCGCCTTTCACCACATGAATTTTGACTTCCTCGCCGTCCATCTCCAGCGGCAACTCGGCGTCTTGCAGACCGATTCGCGCGAACTCGGTGTCGTAGAAGTCCTTGATGTCCAGCACGATCCGATTGACTCGCGCTTGGTAGTTGGACTGCGGCTCGCGGTCGGCGGGATGAAAGTAGATTACCCGCAGCTTCAAGTCTTCGTGCGGGGCATCTGCATGAAAGGCTCGCACGCGCTCTTGCAGGGCTTGGGCGGTCGAGGTTTCGTCGGCCAGCGCCGGCATGGCCAAAGTAAGAAGCAATAACAGCGAGCAAGCAAACTTTCGCATGGAAAGTTGAATCCTAAAGGTGGGAGGAAGGAGGTAGGCTGCGCACAACTATATATTAACTGGCAGGAAGGTCTCTGTCCTCACCTGTTTGCCTCGACCCTTCCGAAATTGGTAATTCTGGTCTATCATGCGCAGCCCTGGCTCGTGTGCCTGTTGAATGCTGTTTTTTCCGGGATTTTATTGTCGACATGGATGCCGAACTCGAAGGCTGGTCTGAACCAGAAGGAAAGCCGCCGGTCCTCAGTGTGTCGCAATTGACGGCCTTGATTCAGGGAACGCTCGAAATGGCGATCCCGGCAGTCTGGGTGGCAGGTGAGATCTCGAACTTGTCGCAGCCGCGCAGCGGGCACATTTATCTGACGCTCAAAGACGACGAAGCCCAGATTCGGGCTGTTCTCTGGCGCAATACGGCCGCCAAGCTTCCCTTCGACCTGGAAGATGGGCAGGAAGTGCTTTGCCACGGGCAACTCGATGTCTACCCGCCACGCGGAAGTTACCAACTGGTGATCCGCGAAATCGAGCCGCGCGGCGTGGGCTCTCTGCAACTGAAATTACGACAACTGCAGCAGAAACTTGCTGCTGAAGGGCTCTTCGAGGCGGATCGCAAACGCCCGCTGTCGAAGTTTCCACGGCGAATCGCTTTCGTAACCAGCCCCACGGGGGCGGCGGTACGTGATTTTCTGGAAGTGATGAATCGCCGCTGGAAAAACGTCGAAGTGCTGGTGATTCCTGCTCGTGTCCAAGGAGAAGGAGCCGCTCAAGAGATCGCCGCCGGAATTCAAAAGGCGAACCAGCTTGCGCAACGCCCCGACGTACTGGTCGTAGGACGCGGCGGCGGAAGCATGGAGGACTTATGGTGCTTCAACGAAGAGGTCGTTGTTCGGGCGATCGCGGCTTCCGAAATTCCGACGATCTCAGCCGTAGGGCACGAAATCGATGTTACCTTGGCAGACTTTGCCGCAGACGTGCGGGCATTGACCCCCAGTGAAGCCGCCGAATTGGTGGTGCCGTCGATGGCTGAGATTCAGGAACGACTAGGCAGCTTAAAGCAGCGTCTGGCTACCGGTCTCCGAGCGACCTACGACCGAGCCGCCGCCAAGTTGGAACTGCTTTCTCGCAACCGTTTATTCACGCATCCTTTCGAGATGGTCCACGACTACCAACGCACGCTTGATGAACTCGATACGGCCGCAACTCGGGCAATTCGGCGCCGACTCCAAAATGCGCAAGAGGCGATGGCCCGCCGTTCAGCCCAGTTGGAAGCGATGTCTCCCTTGGCAGTGTTGTCGCGTGGGTACTCGGTTACACGAAATGTCGAGCGAGATGTGATTCGTGAGATAAACCAGGTTCAGCCGGGGGACGAAATCGAAACCATTTTGCCCCACGGACGAATCCTCAGCCGGGTGGAATCGAGCGAACCAAACGAGTCGTAACACGTAATGGTCGGCTGAGCGAGTTCTCGTTGTACGGCCGCCAAGTTAAAAAATATCGCATTTTGGTCCGTGATGTCGGGCCCCACGAAGGATGTTACTTTGGCCAAAAAGAAGACCCCAGAAGCCCAGCAGGATGATGCCCCGCCCAAATTCGAGGAAGGTTTGGCGGAGCTGCAACAGATTGTCCAGCAGCTAGAAACGGGACAGTTAGGCTTGGACGAGGCGCTCGACAAGTACCAGCGTGGGATCGAAGTCCTTAAGCAATGTCATGCGGTATTGAAGACGACGGAACGTAAGATCGAGCTCCTTTCGGGCGTCGACGCAGAGGGGAACCCCGTTACCCAGGCGTTTGAGGACGAGGAAATGTCCCTCGACGAAAAGGCCGAGTCCCGGGCCAAACGGAGGGGTACTGCCAAGAAATCTACGGGTAAATCGACCACAGATAACGTGGACGACGGTCGCAAGTTGTTCTAAAATAGGACCTTGCAACGGAAGGCGGCTTAGTGGCCACGAAGTTTGTTCCGTTCCCTTTGTTCTCAGATCGCGCAGGAATGAGCATGGCCGAGGTGTCAACGGACACGTTTCGCGAAATTGCCGAACGGCTTCGACCCGAAATCGATGCCGCATTAGTCCGGCTCACCGAATTTGATGACGATTGCCCGTCCCGTTTGCGGGATGCAATACGTTACAGTTTGCTGGCCCCAGGCAAACGCCTCCGCCCTGTTTTGGCGTTGCTTGCGGCGGAAGCGTGCGGTTCAGAAAGGAAGCAAGCGATTCCTCCGGCATGTGCGGTCGAGATGGTTCACGCTTACTCCCTTATTCACGACGATTTACCAGCGATGGATGACGATGACCTGCGACGCGGGCGTCCGACTTGCCATCGCCAGTTTGACGAGGCCACCGCGATATTGGCTGGCGATGCACTGCTAACGCGGGCTTTCGAGATTCTTGCCACCGAAATCCCCGATGCCGAGCAATCTCGCCGCTGTTTACGCGAATTAACCCGTGCCGCTGGGGCCAGCCAGTTGGTTGGCGGCCAAGTAGACGATTTACAGTTCGAGACCTTGCCAGGCACGGCTGACGATTTGGCAAAGATACATCGTCGCAAAACCGGTGCGATGATTACCGTCTCACTTCGGTTGGGGGGGATTGTTGCCGGGGCAAGCGAAAGTTTGCTGACCGCGCTGACCTGCTACGGAGATGCGGTCGGTTTAGCCTTTCAAATCACCGACGACTTGCTGGACGTCCAAGGGGACGAAAAAGCGATGGGCAAACGCGTTGGTAAGGATGCGGGAAAGGGAAAGATGACCTTTCCTGGGGTTTGGGGTATTGAAGAGAGCCGGCGCAAAGCAGAACAATTGATACATCAGGCAAGTGAAGCCGTTGCCACCCTGCCCTGCGGAGGAGATGCGCTTATTTCACTGGCTCACTACGTGCTGGAAAGGAACCACTAATCGCCATGGCGGAACTACTCCCCTCGATTAAATCGCCAGAAGACCTGCAGAATTTCAATACGGCCCAGCTCAATCAGTTGGCCACTGAGATTCGTGAGGTGTTATGTAATTTGGTGGCGACTCGCACGGCCCACTTTGCTTCCAACTTAGGTGTGGTTGAACTGTGCATTGCCCTGCATCGCACGTTCGATTTCGAACAAGATCGCTTGATCTGGGACACCGGCCATCAGGTTTATCCGCATAAGCTGGTTACCGGGCGCTACGATCAGTTCAACACGATGCGAACCAAAGGGGGCCTAATGGGGTACCCCAACCCCAACGAGAGCCCTTACGACTTGTTCATGACAGGGCATGCCGGGGCGAGCGTCTCGACGGTGATGGGACTGGCCAGTGGTGATTACTTGGCTGGCCACGGCGATCGTCATGCGGTGGCGGTCATTGGAGACGGGGCATTTCCTTGTGGCATGGTGTTCGAGGCGCTCAACAACGCTAAGACGCTCAAGGGGAACCTGATTATCATCTTGAACGATAACAAGATGTCGATCTGCCCACGCGTAGGTGGAGTGGCCGACTACTTCGACCGCTTGCGGATGAACCCGTTCTATACCGGTTTCAAGCATGAAATCGTCAAAGCGCTGAACATGGTCCCCGTTTTCGGCGACCCGACCGAACGTTTCCTCGCCCAACTGAAAGAAGGCGTCAAAGCTGGCCTGCACGGCGGGATGCTGTTTGAAGAGCTGGGCGTCAATTACATCGGTCCGATCGACGGCCACAACATTCCGCTGCTGCGGAAATACCTGGAGATGGTCAAATCGCAGAAGGGACCAACCTTGCTGCATGTGGTGACCGAAAAAGGGCACGGCTACGATCCAGCGGCCGAAGATCCCGTCTACTACCACACGCCTCCGGCGATTTGCAAACCAGGCGAAGTCAAAGAAGAAGAAACCAAACGCGAAGGCTCGAAGGCTTACACCAATTACGCCCGCGATGCGATTGCCGCCGTGATGCGTCGCAACGAAAAGGTAACCGTTCTTACGGCAGCGATGTGCCAAGGAACGAAGATGGAGCCACTCCGCGAAGAGTTTGGCGAACGTTTTTTCGATACCGGGATTTGCGAATCGCATACGGTTGCTTTTGCGGCTGGTCAGGCCAAAGCGGGACTCCGCCCGGTCGTTAACATCTACAGCACATTCCTCCAACGCAGCTTCGATCAGGTCTTCCAGGAAGTTGCCCTGCAGGATCTGCCGGTCGTTTTCACGATGGACCGAGCCGGAATTACTGCTGCGGATGGACCGACGCATCATGGCATGTACGATGTCGGTTATATGCGGATGTTCCCCAACATGATCGTCATGGCTCCGGGCGATGCCGACGAATTGACGGCGATGGTCGACTTCGCCGTGGAAGTGGATCATCCGACAGCGATTCGCTACCCCAAAACCAACGCTGAAAACATCAAGCGAGATCGTGCCCCCTTGGAATTAGGCAAAGCCGAAGTGTTTCGCCGTGGTCAGGACGGAGCCGTCATTTGTTACGGGGCCCAACTGGCTGAAGCGAACAAGGCGGTTGAAATGCTGGCCAAAGATGGTCTCGATATCACGCTGGTCAATGCGCGTTTTGTGAAACCGTTTGACGCCGAAACCATTTTGCCCATTCTCCGCGAGTCCCCTTTCGTCGTCACGGTGGAAGAAGGGGCTTTATTGACCGGCTTTGGCAGTGCCTTGCTGGAAGAAGCCGCCGATGCTGGTGTCGATGCGAGCCATGTAAAGCGACTTGGAATTCCGGACGTCTTCGTACAACATGGAGACAGAGCCGAAATCCTGGCCGAACTTCAGCTCGACTCACTCGGCATTGCGACCGTTTGCCGTGAGTTGGCTGGCGTACAACGCAAGGTTTCGTCCTCCCACTAAATCCCGTAAGGTCCGCAAGTGCGGATCGAGATGCGGTCGTCGACTTCATTTACGGGCGTATTCCGCACTCTTGGACCTTACCCGGGATTTGCCTCCCATGACTTTGACTCCCCCGCACCCGAAAGCCCCAGACTGGATTGGCAAGGACAGGCCGCGTGTCATGTTGCTAGGGGCCGGCAATCGGCCTCATGTGCAAGAAGAAACCGAGCGTCTGCTGCACGTCTTGCCTCAATTCGCGGACGTGGTGCTGACCGATCTGAACTGGGAGTCGGATCTTTCCCAGGTTGAAGCCGACTTCGCAATTGTTTTAGGAGGAGATGGTTCGATTCTGGGGGCTTCACGTAGTATGGGGCACAACCAGACGCCAATTATCGGCGTAAATATGGGGAATCTTGGGTTTCTGACGACTTTCACGCCTGAGGTTTTCGTCGACCAGTTAGCTTCGTTGGTTGCCGGCGAGTGCCAAATAATGGAACACATGATGCTTCGTTGTCAGGTTCTAAAGGACAATGAAGTGATCGCCGAGCGGATTGGTTTGAACGAAATGGCGATTCTCGGCGGTCCTCCGTTCCAAATCCGCACGATTGATCTTTACGTGGATGGACTGTTAGCGACATCATATAGCTGCGATGGCTTGATCATCAGCACACCGGTCGGTTCGACGGCGCATAATCTGTCGGCAGGTGGTCCTATTTTGCGGGCCGATTTGCGGGCTTTCGTGGTCAGTCCGATCAATCCGCACACGCTGACGATGCGGCCTGTGGTTGATACGGGAGATCGATGTTTCGAGATGCACCTACGTGGTGCGGAACGAAAGATGTCGGTTGTTGTCGACGGCCGCGTCCTCAGCCCGATTACCAGCGACCACCGCGTTCGCGTCGACCAAGCGGAACCAAGATTCAAGCTCGTCGCGACCCACGATCACAACTACTACCGCACGCTCCGCGAAAAACTTGGCTGGGGCGGTCAAATAGAACACGGACGGTAGTAATAGTTTGAAGTGTTCAGTTTTTAGTGTTCGGCCAGAGAGGGGCATTGAATGCTGAAAACTGTTCCCAAAAGACCCGAACTGCAAGGATGCAATTATGAAGATCTTCGCGACGATCGCGATTCTATTGGGCGTGGCTTCGGCTGCGATCGCTGACGAGGCAACCGTCAAGCTGGAATACAAGTTCAATCAGGGGGATGTGATTCGCTCGAAGATCACCCACCTCTCGACGGTCGACACCAAGATTAAAGGGGTGAAGCAAACCGCCCAGTCACGCAGCATTTCGACCCGCAAGTGGGAAGTTCAAAAGGTCGATGAAAGCGGCTTGGTTACCTTTATGCACTCGGTTGAAAATATCAACATGTGGCAAAAGGTGACTGATCGTCCCGAGGTGTCTTACAACAGCGAAACGGACAAGACGCCCCCGGCAATCTACGCTCAGGCCTCCCAAAGCGTTGGCGTACCGTTGTCGCGCATTACCGTCGATGCCCAGGGGCGATTGGTTAAACGGGAACATTTGGCCGGTACGCCGAGCAGCGAATCGCAGATCCTGCCGATTCTGCCTGCCGACCCGGTTGCCGTCGATGCAGCGTGGTACTCGCCCGATGACCTTACCGTGCGAACAGGCAACGGTGCCCTCAAGCGGATTAAAACCCGTCAGGTGTTTCGTTTGGTGAATGTCAGTGCCGGAGTGGCGACGATTACAACGGAAACGCAAGTTCTCACCCCGATCGATGACCCGATGTTGAAGGTCGAACTGATTCAGAAGCTGACCAAGGGGAAGTTTCGATTCGACATTGAGCAGGGACGCATTCTTTCGCAACAAATCGATCTCGATGAACGTGTGATCGGTTTTCAGGGAGAAGAAAGCGTCATGAATTACCTGGGCCGGATGACCGAAGAGCTGATCAACGCCGAGCCTGCCAAGGTGGCCGCCTTGCCTGCGTCTGCAAAGAAAACAGTCAAGTTGACCCCTCCTGCTGAAATGAAAGAGGAGAGCCCGACCCCTGCCGACCCAGCCACAAAGCCAGCAGAAAAGGCTGAGCCAGATCAAGCACCGATGAAGGAAGAGATGCCGAAAGAAGATTCGGCTGAAGACAACGTCGCAGGGGTACCTACTCTGGCTGATCCAGCGACCAAGCCGAAGGAAGAGGCCGAGCCGCTAGAGGAAGTTGCCGAAGTGCCAACATTGGCAGCACCCGAAACCAAGAAGAAGTAATTGGCTTGCCCGCTTACTCAAACCGTTGGCATAAGATCGCTCGATTGCCGACGGTGGTTGGGGTAAAGATGATGGTCCCTGGACCGTCACCGCGTGGTTTAAGTTGTTTTCGCAAGGCCTCGAGTTTCAGCTCGAGGCCTCTTTGTTTGAGTTCGAGCGTTCCCCAATTGGCCGCCGTGATCGCCTTCTTAAGTCGCTTGGTATCAATCTTTTCGACTCCCTGAACTTCAAAGCGAGAGAGCAGCGGGTGTTCGATTGATAATGGCCCGGTCAGGTAGTGCGATTGAGGCGAAACCCGGGCTAAGTTGAGCTCTGCCGCCAAGGTATCGACTAAGCCAGAGGCGACTAGGGCTGGATCTGGATCGAATAGGCAGGCCGCAATTTCTGTTGAAGCGTACGAATGGTTAGGAGAGCCTAGGAAAGAGTCGATCTGACCGGCATTCCCAATTCGTGTTGCCCGACGAAGACCTGGCTGCGGGGCGAGGTTTCCTAGCCAGACGACAAGTTGTTTGCATTCTCGATGGTGCGTGATCCACTCGCACTCCCCCTGCTCTTCCCATTCAGGCGGCAAACGGCTGGCGGGGGCGAGTTTCAAAGCCGCGTTGCGGTTCGCCCGCAGCATCATTTCTAGTTGCGGCAACGCCGGGCTGAAGTGATCGAGCTTGATCGTACGGCGATTGTCACTACGTCGGTCGGGGTCGATATGCCAGGCCGCAAATTCTTGCAGAGGCGTCTCTTCGGCCAAGCCGCACTGCGTGCCGGCAAGGTTCGCGTCATAGGCAGCAACGTTCGCTTCCGCATAACACAAATGTTCCGGAGAGGCATCGACCGCCATGGTAGGCCCGCGCTGGGCCAAGGCGATCAAGTCGCCCCCGATTCCGCAGCAAAGGTCCGCCAGCGGCTGGCCAGGGGAAAAGCGGCATGCCTTGTAGGCAGCAATCTCTTCGTCGGTGGCTTGCTCTTGCCCAACCCGAGTGAAGAACATCTGCCCGGCCCTCGTAAATTTCTTCACGCCCCGCTGGCGAAGCTGAGCCTGGTTGAGGATCGCTTGTGACTGCTCGGCGGTCAATTCCTGGCGAAGCTTCGACAGGGTCGCAATCGCCTGGGGATCAACCTTGCTGAGCCAGGCGAACCATTCAGCTGCTTCCCGCGAGGTGAGCCAATGGGCAAGATTGAGGGGGGCGGATTGCTCGGAAGATTCCATCTTGTCGTACTGGGAAAGACGTGGCGGCGGCTCGGGTTCTAGCGTGTGCTGGCATCGCATTCATGAGGCGGTTTCCGCTTGTTCGATGAATAACCAAGACGCACGCAATCTGGGAAAGGAGAACCGAGGTGTTTCGTCGAACCGTTATGTTTTGGGTTGCCGCAGCCGCCAGTATTGGCGTGCCCTACGGCTATTTTCATCCGGACGTGCGGGAAACGGCTGCTACCTATTGGAACAAGGCCAAGGCTTATGTGCCATCGGGGGCAACAAGCCAAGCCGACGCGCCGGATGCCTCGATCAAGTTCGACCCGGGGCAAATCGGCAGCCAGGTTTCTGCCCTTTCGCAGCAAATGACCGGCAATCTGCCAGGTGGTTCACCAGGCCAACCAGGGGCGGCGCCAATCTTTCAAGAGTTCAGCCATTTCATTAATTTCAATGCGACCCCGCGTTGGATCATGGAAACCTGGCCTCACGTCAGCACCACGCTTTCCGATCTTAATATGGAAGGCATGCGAGTCCCTCTGGTTAGTGGATCTCGTGTCGATGACATTGCAGGCTCGTTGACCTACTACTTCGACAAAGAGAAGCAACTGCAGCGAATCACCTTTCATGGCACGACCGGCGACGACCGGCGCTTAGTGACCATGCTGACGAAAGACTACCAATTCGAGGCAGAACCGACGGTGGCTGGCACGATGTACATGGTGAAATGGAACGGGGATCCGGTCAGCGTGCTAAGGGTCGAACCGGCGCCGGTTGTTAATCAAAGCTTGCCTCACACACGGCTGAAGATCGATCTCGAGATCAACCGCCCCTCTCGCTACTACTCACTAAGCCCAGAAATGGCCAAGCTGGTCGATCGCGACAAGCATGCCGGTCGTTGGGGTTTTCAGTAAATCAGCAACGCCCGCCACGGGTTTCTCGGATGGGCACGGAACCGTATTCAAGGGCCGTCGCACAAGACCACGCCTCATTTCCGTGCGCATCCGAGAAGACCGTGGCACAGCGGACGCTTCTTAATTTCTACCGCTGCAGAATAGGGCCAGATTTAAATTCGCCCCGAGAATAAAACTAGCGGCTCGTGCGAAGTTCGGCTTCCGCTAACTCAATCGCCTCTTTGGCTTTCAGTGAACGATCGGCGATTTGCACGATCGATTCTTCCGAAAGCCATTTATTGACCTTCTTCTCGGCCGAGATCACCGTGCTATGGCTACGGCGATTGAAGTGTTGGCAAATATCCGACAAAGCCGCGCCGGTATGTTTACGGGCCAGCCACATGGCCAGCATACGTGGGTTGCTGGCCCGGCGAGACTTCGATTGCGAACGGAGGAGCTTTGTGTCGACACCGAAAACGCGACAAACAGCTTGCTCGATATCGTCTAGCCGCATCATGCTGCTGCGCTGCGGAATCAAATCGGCTAACAAGTTTTCGAGAATGGGAATCGAAAGCGTGTTCCCTTCCACGGCGTTGAAAGCCCACAACCGATTGATCGCCCCAGAAATGAGACGTCCTTCGCCTGGTAACTGGCGGGTAAGCCAATGGGTGATTGGTTCGTTGAGAGTTACGCCCCGCTTTTCAGCAAGTCGCTGCACAAGGGTTTGTTTACAGATATCGTCCAAAGGATCGACTTTGCAGATCAAACCACTTGAGAAACGAGCGACCAACTCAGTGCCGAGCGCGGAAAGCTCGGTCGGACGCTGGTTGCCGGCCAAAATAACCTGGCCGCCACGTCGGTTGATGGCATCGAGCGTGTGAAGCAGTTCCGTTTTCGTCGCTCGTTTGCCGGCGAAGAACTGCACGTCGTCGATAATAAGGACGCCCACATCTCGATACTTGCGGCGGAAACTGGCTACGCCGGACGATTGCAGGGCCTCTAGAAAGAACGTCGTGAACTGCTCTGCCGAAAGGTAGACAACACGTCCAAGTTCTTTACGCTGCTGGGCAAGTCCATAAATTCCTTCTAGCAAATGGGTTTTGCCACTGCCAGAAGGACCGTGAATATAAAGTGGCGAGATCTGTCCTGGTTGCTGTAAGACCATCGTCGCAGCTGTCTTAGCCATCGAGTTACAATCGCTGACGACGAACTCTTTGAGCGAGGCAAACTTGCGGCGAGGCAAGCCGCTAGGGCTGCTGGCAGGACGAGAAGTCGTGGTTTGAGATGCGCGAACCGGAGGAGCGGCGGCAGGCAACTTTTTCTCAGCGCGGTGTTGGCTTGGACCTTGCGTCTTCTTGGCAGGGACCTGACCTTCGCGGTAGACGACTTGATGGCCGGTTAGTTGAACGTCGGACAGGGCCTGGCAAACAGCTTCGTGGAAGTTCTTACGGAGGAAATCGAGGTTAAGTCGGCTCGTCGATTCGATCAACAGACAGCCTTCGCTCATGCGAAGCTGAGTGTTGGTACCGAACCAAAGTTCGAAGCGATCTTGTCCTACCCTTTCGATCATTGCAAGACGCAACGCGGGCAGAATGTCGATGTCTTCCGTGACCACAGGCTGACTCTTTCAGCGAGTTAGTAAGCAGATTTTCAATCCGAAAATCGCTTCATAACCCCAGACGGGAGAGAGGCAAAAACAAGCGGCATCAACAGCCGCGTGGAGGACGATTGTATGCAAGCTAGCACCCCTGTCAAACCACTCGACGAACCTCTGGACGAAAAAAAGCACCAGCGGAAAAACGCGCCTGCGGAAAGCCCCTCATTTCTCGGAGATTCACACTCAATTGCGGCTTTCCTTTTTCTAACACGATCTGAACAGAGGCGTGGAAAATATGTCGAATCATGGGGAAACGCATTCAAGAAGGAGACCTTTGATGTTTCTATCTTGTTGAAAAGCAACACTTTACGCGTTTCAAAAACCGGATATTACCGTTTGACACGGTTGGTCACGCATTGTGAAGAAATAAAGAAGGAGGGGTAAGTGTGCCCCTAAGCGACCGCCACGTTCAGGGGCGGCAGCGGTAGCAAAAAGAGCTCTTTGCTGTCCGACGGGATAAACCCAAATTGGTGGTAGAGGGCCATCGCCGGTGTGTTTCTTTCATCAACACCAGTCAAGATCGACTGGCAGCCGATTTGACGAGCTAAGTGCAAAAGGAAACGGATTACCTCTTTCCCTAGTCCTCGCTGCCGAAACGGGGGGAGCAGTCCAAAGTAGATTAGCTCCAACTGGTGGTTTGCTGTGTGATGCGCCAAGATAACCACCCCGATGGTTTGCCCAGCGAGCTGTACAAGATACCAATGCCGCGTATCGTGGCCGCTGGTAGCATGATAGCCGGTCAAAACGTCTTCAATCTGACGTAGGCCATCAATCTCTGGGCAATCGAGGCTTCCCTCATAGGTGTTGGCAACCAATTGCTCGAAAGCTGGTTTGCGGAAATCATCGCAGGGCAAAAAGGTTAGCAGACTACTTGGTGGAGGTGTTGCAATTTCGGCTGGGAACGCATGCAATTGGTCGAGGCGTGTTACGTGCCGGAAACCGATTCGCGCTAAGTGTTCGCCTGCGTTGGGGTTTTCTAGGCCAATCAAGCTTTGCATCAGGTGATTGCCGGCTTGCTGGGCGAATTTTAGGACTCGTTTAATCAATTGGTCTGCCAGGGTGTCCGATACGCCGGAAATCAATCCTGGCCCCCAGATCGTGGCGATCTTGCCGGGCTGATTCAAACACCAGATGGCACCAATCACGCGACTTCGGTTCGTCGCGGCCACCAACCCATCGAAGCTAACTTTGCCTTCTTTTTCCGCAGCTAGCAACGCAGTAACCCGGCCTCGATTCACATGACGAGAGCGGCCGCCGGTGGCCAGCCAGAGGGCGGCTCCTTGATGCTGCGGCTGTGCGCGATCGATTTCAAAGTCTTGCCTATCCATAGTTCTCTAGCGTACCAAGGCGGGGAAATCCTGTCTTCATGGAAATTCGTACCTGGAATCGCTCGGTTTGTCTTTCCTTGCTTCAAGCAATGCGGGACAATACCAAGTGATAAAAACCGGGCAAGACTTCGTGTGACGGTCCGTTCGACCGTAAATTTTGATCGAGAGGGAGGTAGTGATGAGGTTGCTAACGAATTTCAGGTTGGCCGTTCTGCTGACGGTAACTTTGCTGATGTCTCCGCAAGGAGCGCAGGCTCAGGGGGCACTCGACAAGCTGAACAACTTGTTGGATCAGGTTCAAGGCAACCGGCAGCAGCCTCCTGCGAACCCTCAGCCGACACCGGCAACCAATGAACGACCTTTCCTGGGGGCGATGCTTGATACGTACGAGTCCGATTCTGATCCAATTTTGAAACAACAAGGCATCATCGTCACCGAGATCAACCCAGGCGGGCCGGCGGATAAAGCGGGGCTCAAGCCAGGAGACCTCATTGTTACGGTCGATGGTCAAAGGTTTCAGACCCTCGACCAACTTGGTAAATGGATGAGTGGCAAGAAGCCGGGCGATAAACTTACGTTGAACGTGTTGCAAGATGGAAAGCCCAGCGATCTGGAAGTTGTGTTGGGGAGCCAATCCAACGAGACTCCCGTTCCCCCGCCCCTCACGCCGCCTGGTCAGCCTTACGATCCGTTAGGGGTGGAAGGGAACATGCCCCAGCCCGAGCAACTTCCGGCTGCCGCCCCAGTGGCTGGCCGCCGCGTACTAGGCGTACGTGTATTGCCTGTCGACGATCAACTTCGCGCCCAAACCGGTATTTCGGTGCGTCGAGGCGCCTTTGTTGAAAGTGTCAGCCGAGGTGGCGTAGCCGATCAGGCAGGCATTCCGGTCGGCGCTGTGATTGTGGCCTACGATGGGCGTCGAGTGAACGATGCGAATGAACTGATTCAAATGGTTCGTACCTCGCCGGAGGATCGTTGGATTCCGGTGAATTACTACGTGGGCAACCGGATGGAATCGACCAACTTGTTTTATGGCGATCCTCGAACGATGCCGCCGCAACCGATTGAAAACCGCCCCAGTGGACCTTCGATTGGGGAAGACCGCCCTGCCCTACGCTTGTTGCAGAATGCTATACAAGGGATGGAAGGCAACGCTGTCCCGGCTGATCAAATGGTTACACCCGAGCAGGTGGAATCGCTCAGCCGACGAGTGCGCGAACTCGAGCAAGAAGTACGCCAGTTGCGTGAAGAGTTGAAGAGCTTGAAGTCAGGCGGCGCCGATTTGTAAACGTCTTCTTGTCACGAACTCGAACATAGAAAGAGGGCTTCTAAGGGCCCTCTTTTGCTGCGCCATGCTCATTCTTAAGCGGCCAAGGGCATGCTAAAATCAGGCTAGAAACTTGCACCATTGAAAGCGACACCATGTTTGAGAGCTTACTTTTCGCGACGATCTCGTCCGACTTCGATTCGTTCCTACGCTTGTTTTTCGCCGTATTGTGTGGATCGATATTAGGGTGGAATCGCGAACGGCATGATAAGCCTGCCGGTTTGCGGACCAATATGCTCGTTGCTTTGGGGGCTGCCCTGATTATGGTGATTGGCATGAACTACACCGTGACGCTGGAAGATGGCGGCCCCGGTTGGTTGCGGTTGGATATGTTTCGATTGATCGCTGGAATTATTGGCGGCGTCGGCTTTCTCGGGGCAGGATCGATCATTCGGGCTCACGGCGGAGTCCACGGTCTAACGACCGCAGCGACAATTTGGGTTGCTGCCGCCACCGGAACCGCTTGTGGTATGGGGTACTATCGCATTGCCTGCATGGCGGTTGCTTTGGCCTGGGCAACGCTGGTGACGATGGGATATATCGAACGCGTTTTCTTCGGCGAAGAGGACTAATAACCGTTGATGAAATCGGTGGTTTCTGAACCGCTGCAGACCTGTTTTGCAGCCTGCTAAAGGCCGTAAGCCTGCGAGAATGCCCGGATGTGTTCTTTGAAACGTTCCAGTAGCTTGCATTGAAAACGGTACGGGTTCCAGGTCATCGCAATCTTACGTGTGGGCTTGGTACCAGCAAGAGAGCGGTAGACACGACGCGGACTGGTATCGAGATTCTTGGCCATGGCCGGAATCATCGAGACACCATGATTCATCGAGACCAACTCTTGCACGGTTGCAAGTTGGCTGGTTCGTTCCACTGAAATAGGGTTGAACGAGCGGTGTCGGCAAAAGGTGACGATGTTATCGGATAAGCAGTGCGCTTCGTCTAGCAAGACAAACGGATACGGTTCGACATCGGCCAGCTTGATCTGTTTCTTTTCGCACAGTGGATGCTCCGTCGGTAAGACCAGTAGCAGTTCCTCTTCAAAAAGCGGTTCAATCTCTAAGTGTTTGGCGGTGATCGGCAAGGCGAGAATCGCCACGTCGATTTCTCCTTGCTGACATCGTCGCAAGAGGTTGTCGGTGGTGTCTTCTTGGACGGTCAGATGCGCTTTCGGAAAAGCCTCGGCGAATGGGCTGAGCATTTCTGGGAGGAAGAACGGGGCGATTGTGGGAATCGCCCCCAGACGAACGCGGCCACTCTCGCCGTCGTCGCAGATCTCGGCCTTCGTGTCTTCGACCAAGGAAACAATGCGGTGGGCACGCGATTGAAGCAAGTTCCCCGCATCGGTCAGAACGACTTTACGCGATTGGCGTTCGAACAGCGGTTGCCCTAGTTCTTCCTCCAAGCGAGCAATCGAGCGACTAAGCGCCGGCTGCGAAATGCTGAGGACCTCGGCCGCACGAGTGAAGTTGCCAAGTTCGGCGACTTTGAGGAATTGTTGAAGCTGCTCGATGTCCATCGCCAAGATCCTGCGAAATTCTAATGCGTTAATTGCATTGTCGTAGGTCTCTAGTATGCATAACTCGCATTGTTGTGGGAACCCTCACGATGGCAAGATTGGCTAGTGCGAAAGTCGATCAGACAATCACACGACGCGGGCTCCCAATTTGCAGAATAGCATCGGCGATAGCTCGCGCGATCTTCTCGCCGCCTTGGGCGGAAGGTTCAATCGGCGAGATTTCCGCGTAGTCACGTGTGTCGTCGCAAACTAGCCGCAGATCGATTAGCGTCGCCCCGAGACGAAAAATATTACGCGAGATCGCATCGTTGAATATGCTCAGTCCGGCGCGTTCTCCTGGGCTCAGCGAAGGGATGTGGTCGTATATCGTGCAGACAACCAGCGGCTTTTCCCATTGTTTCAGGTGGATCAACAGTTCGCGATGTTCCTGGGCGAACTGCTCGACCACGTGGGCCGTGCGTTCCAGTGATTGGGCCAACGGTTGAGGATCTTCGGTAAACAGATCTCCAGCAGCAAACAAGGCATCGTTCCCGCCGATGCTCAAAACAAAGTGCGTTGCATCGGCAGGCAATTGCTGGAGTTGACGGTACACATTGGTGACACAAGCCCCATCGACCGCACGTAAACTGGCTTTGCTTCCACTGGGCAAGCGGCGGCGAAGATGGTCGATCACCGACATCCCACCGGAAACATACGAGGCGTTATCGAAGATCGAATCGCCCAATAAAACCACATGTCCCGACATCGCTAAACCTTTCCAGGCCAAGATAAAGCCCGCTCATTAAGACTCTGCCGTGATGACTTCCGGCAGCGATTCGCCAGCGGGAATGAATCGCATGGAGATTGAATTCACACAATGACGCGTGTTCTTGGGGGTGAAGCCCTCGCCTTCGAAGACGTGTCCCAAGTGCCCGCCGCAATTCGCACAGACAATTTCTGTCCGTCGTCCGTCGGCATCGGGGACACGCCGGACGGAATCCCCCAGGCTTTCATCAAAGCTTGGCCAGCCGCAGCGACTTTCAAACTTGTCGTCAGATCGATAGATCGGCAGGTTACACTGGCGGCAGATGAACGTGCCGGTTGTTTTCAGGTCGGTGTACTCGCCGGTGAAGGGACGCTCGGTTCCTTTTCGCAGAATGACATGCTGTTCCGCATCGTTCAAGGGATTGAATTGAGAGGACATCGAGGACAGGCTCCTATAGGCTATTTCACAGAGATAGCTTTCATTCTACGGCATTGTTATGCGCGGAGAATCGGCAGGAAGCGATTCTTTATGGCTGGCACGGACAAATTCGTTGCATCGAAAGAAGAGTTTCTCTACACATATAAATGGATGGAAGAACATTCCCAGAATAAAAAGGCAGGGAATTGGTATGGCTAAGTGGACTCGTTTCTTCGGCATTTCCCTTGTGTTATCGCTGGCGACATGGGCAAGCG
The DNA here is from genome assembly GCF_003335505.1 of Bremerella cremea. Lineage (NCBI taxonomy): Bacteria > Pseudomonadati > Planctomycetota > Planctomycetia > Pirellulales > Pirellulaceae > Bremerella > Bremerella cremea. The sequence goes on along the minus strand of NZ_QPEX01000044.1, from coordinate 228,902 downwards.
TTCAAGCGCAATTTGATAGCGGTGCTGGTCGCGTCGCTGAAGGTCGCGAGTTGTTCTTGCACCAATGGGAACCCAACGACCCGCTAAGTCCCAACGGCGATGGATTAGGGCCTCTCTTCAATGGAAAAGGGTGTGTGAATTGCCACTCGTTAGGTGGCGTTGGTGGAAGTGGCAACTTAGCCAATAACGCTCAATTTCTCTCCTTCCTGCCAGAGACCGGGGAATTCACGCGGCGTACGGCGAAAAAGTTCCTGGGAACACTGCATCGGATGCACCCTGATTTTGTCGACACGCAAGGACGGTTCTCGCTGGGCGTGCTATTGCATCGTGAAAGTACCAATCCCGAGTTTGTCAGTAAACGTGCCGATGTGACGGCAACATTGCCTTCAACGAATCAGTCGAAAGCTCGCATTCTCAAGATGCTTAGCCGTCGCGATCTTCCCAAAATAAACGCGTTGCCACTGAACTTGGTGATCTTTCACGAAGGCGTGCAATATGCCCTGGCCGAACGCAATCCACCACAGCTTTTTGGGGTAGATGAAATCGATCGAAAGATTAGCGATTCGGATATCGACGCGCTAGTCGAAATACAGAAAGGAAGCACGACGGGGGTCTCGGGGCGGAAGTCTGGCCGGTTTGGTTGGCGCGGACAAATGAAGGATCTCGACTTATTCATCAAAGGGGCCTGTGCTACGGAAATTGGGCTGCAAGTTCATGAATTTCATCAGACGAAAGATCCCCTGCAGCCAGATTACGAACTCGAGGGAAGCGATTTAAGTGGCGAGCAAGTGAACGCGTTAATTCAGTACGTTCGCTCGCTTCCCCGTCCGGAACAGGTCTTGCCTGCAGAAGAGAAAGGTAAGCAGCGTATTGCGGAAGGTCAGATATCGTTCAATGCGATTGGATGTGCGGAATGCCATGTGGCTGATGTCGGGCAAGTGAGCGGTGTTTTCTCCGACTTTTTGCTGCATGATATGGGGCCGTTGTTTGAAGACCCAATTCCCGCCGAGCCGCTACCAGAAATCAGCGTAGGAGCGAACATGGATGTGATCAGCGGGTACCACGGAATGGTGCGGCGTGAGCCGGCTCCCTTGTTGGCTATCGACCAGCAGCATCACATGGAATATCGCACGCCTCCCCTATGGGGCGTGGCCGATTCTGCCCCTTACATGCACGATGGACGGGCCCAAACGTTGCGCGGGGCCATTGAATGGCACGGAGGGGAAGCCAAGACGTCGGTCCGGAGATTTGCCCTGATGAGCGAAGAGAAACAGTACGCGCTGATCCAGTTTCTCCAATCTTTAAAAGCGCCCCAATCAGCTGAGGAAGCACCAGCGGGCATCTCGGTAACCGCCGAAGCTTCTCATGGGGTCGCCCGTTAACCGGCTTGTAAATACGACTCGCTACCAGTGAGGATCGGTCCCGAAACAAACACCCCTGCCAAGCTACTCGGCGGGGGTGTTGTTATTGGCAGACGTTGCCAAAGTTCCTATGAGGCTGGCGGTGGGGTTATCCAGCCAAGTGATTGAAGGAACTTATCGGTCTCTTCAATGGTGGCGTTGTACCAGCGATTGTTATCTTTCCCGTGGTTAAAGAAGCCGTGCCCCTGCCCTTGGTAGATGCGTAGTTCGCTACGAACACCCGCGTCTTGCATTTGCTGCTGGAAGTTTTCCGCCGTTGCAACCGGGATGAGCTTGTCTTGGGAACCGAGAAAAACGAGATGAGGAGGATCGTCGGCACTGATGTTATGAGCAGGAGAGAACTCCTGGTAACGATCTTTTACCCGCTGTGTTCCCCAGCCATCGGGGCCGTTATCGTACACGGGGTTAAACAAGACCATTGCGTTTGGTTTGGTGGAAACGCCCGCTTGCCGCACATCGACGGTGCCAAGATAAGCAGCTAGGTGCCCGCCAGCCGATCCGCCGGCAGTGGCAATACGATTCGGATCGATACCCAACTCCTCGGCATGCGAACGCACCCAACGCATCGCGTCGAGCGCGTCTTCTATGCAAATGGTCGGGGGATCGTTGTTTTTTCGGTCGAGCAGGCGATATTCGACTTGAACCGTAACCATGCCCTGCTTGGCTAGATGCTTGCTATGCTCGGTAAACTGACCTGGCGCACCCCCTACCCAGCCACCGCCATGAAAGAAAACAATCGCCGGTCGGCTGTCCGATTTCTGCCAGTCGTCGGGTTTGGTGATGTACAACTTCAAAGGGCGTCCATCAACTTCTTTGTAGACCGTCGGTTCGCCTGAGGGGGCCGCAGCGGAGAGAACTCCGGTACCAAGTAACAGAAGAACAACGCTCGCAAGTTTCCAGGGAGAAGACATGATCGGTTCTCGTAGAGAGGGATTGTGAGGAGGGAGTTTCATCAAGGACCGCGCCGCTAATCGAACAAGGGCCCCCGGCGGAAGCACATGCGCATCAATCATTCGCTGTCGGTTGATCGTAATTGATTTCGTGGCGAGGATGAAGCCTGAGAGTCCTATCGCGTCCTTTTCTTTGACGGCCGAGATGCCGTCATCGTGTACGGAAGATCCATCGCGTCAGAGCGAACCGCATTCGTTTGTCATGACGTCGAATGATAATTTCGCTACACTGGGTGGCGTAACCCTTTGTAAATTGCATTTTCATTCGAAAGGAAGCACGATGAAGTTGACTGATTTCTACAACGAAGTCTCACGCCATGTCGACACCGACAAGACCGAGATCACCGTGGCCGATACCAAGCGAGTCTTGAGTGAAGCGTTCTTGCTATTGGCTCAGATGGACGCCGCAGAATGTGTCGATACGATCTCGAAAGGTTTGACGACCGCAAAAAAGAAGCTCGCCAAATAACACGCTTTGGCAAATATTAAACGTATCACCCAGCGCCACGTCAGAGCGTTTGGGTGAGACGTGGTGCTTTCGTCTGCTTAGCGTTGGGCGACATACGTTGTTAGCCATTCGACGATCTTGTCGCCTGATTTCCGAGATAGCGTGTGCCCTTCTCCGTGGTTGTAGAGTCCTAGGCGAATGGGTTGGTCCGACAAAGCGGCGATCTTCTGGCCGCTAAGAATCGCCGACCAGCTTCGTTCACCATCAGAGCAACCTCGGCCTTGCTCGCCGCCGAGCACCAGAAACGGACGAGGCGCGATCAAAGCCACCAGTTCATGATGCGAGCGGGCAAAGTCTGGCTGGTGAACTTCGTTGCCAAGGTACCAAACGGCGTCCCAATTGCTGAATTCGATCTCAACGCCTCCTTCGCTGGCCACAGCCGCACAAATTCGATCGTCCAAGGCCGCCAAGTACATCGTTTCTTTGGCCCCCAGCGAATGCCCGTAGGCACCGATTCGCTGCGGATCGACATGGGCTTGGGCCAGCAAGACATCAACGGCTCGCATGCCGTCGGCCAACATGACCGCCATCCCCTTGCTGCCGGGATGATTCTTTAAGACTCCCTCGGTTGAACCTTTGTACGAGTTGCCTTCCCAGAGATAGTTTTCTGGGCAAAGGACCACGAAGCCGGCTTTCACCAGACGCAAAGCCATGTGGCGTTCTGGTTCGGCAGCGAGTCCAACGAGCTTGTCGAACGTGTTGGCACTGGTTCCATGAAACGCGACAATTGCCGGGTATTTCTCTTCCTTCTCGCCAAGCGGAGTAAGCAAATAAGCCCGAACGATTCGGCCTGGCTCGGCTTGATAGCGAAGCAGCGTACGTGTGCAGAACTCCAACTCTTCGCTTTTGATCACCTCGATTTCAAGAGGAAGATCGGAATAGGAATAGGCCCCCAGAAAATCCTTCCAGGCTGTGACGACCTCTGGCCGGCGTTGGTTCCATTGGGCAAGGGATTCAACATCTCCCAAAGGTGAGACATGCTGCTCGCGGATTGAAGCGGGAACCGTGGTGACCTCGGCCAGCCACGAGACGTCGTCGGCGACCGAATGCGAAGTGCTCAGACCGACAAGAACTAAAGCAACCAACAATAGGCGGGCAAACATGCAGCAATCATCCTGAGAGAGGCGGGCAAAATCGTTTCGCCGTTCAGTTTAGCTGCTGGAGGCAGGCGGTTCCAGAAAACCTTTTTCTAAAGGAAACCGCGTGAGCCGTGATTCGTATTGCTAAGGAGAATACTGGTCGACTTTTTGAATTATGTCCCCCACACGAACGGTGCCTGCCTGGACGATCTTTGCGTAGATACCCCGCAAGTGCAGGCGTTTGCCCGGGGGCGAATTAACGAACTTCACCGCGTCGGTTCCGAAACGCTGGGCGAATTTTTTGCAGCCGTTATGGGCGATCTCAGTGATCTCGAGTATCACGTCCCCGATACGAAGCTGTGTGCCGGGTGGCAAGTTGGTTTCGCTCAAATCAAGGTCCGCGAAAAGCTGATCGCCAGCCAGGGGCCAGCGTTCTACATCGCCCGAAATGAGTTCGATGGCCCGCGAGTTCATGATGGTGACTTGAACATCGGGATGGGGCGATCCGTCGGGGAGTGTTTTCCAGCAGCCCTGCGCCCAGTTGTCGCCATGGACCCCACCTTGCGGGCTCAACTCACACGAATCGAGCGAAACACGTTTCTCAGTGGCGGGGCGAATGACAATCGCTTTCAGTGTCCCGTTATCTTTTGGGGAGGCCTCGATCATCGGGAGGCCATCGTTCAACTGTTCCATCGTAAGATGTGTGGGCATCTGGGACTCCGCAAAAACTGGACAGGCTTGAATGTTTGATTCTAAAGATCCCGGGGAATGTCGACGAGTGGCAGCGGACAGAGATCAGGCGCGAAGAAATCTCGTTTCGCCTCCCAGGTCATCAGCCGCTCGCGCGAGTAGTAAGTTCGCAACGCTCCTTTTTCGAGCAGTTCGGGATGCTGCAAACAAAAGGCCTCGAAAGTGGCATGGGGCCCGGTGCGAAGGTTGGCCGCGTAAACTAACCGCATGAATGCCTGAGTGATGGTCTCGTGATAGCCGCGATCAATCGCTTCAGGCGTGTTGGTTGCGGCGTTGTAGGCTTGAATCCGAGAACGTATCGCCTGTAGAGCTTCGACCCATGTCCCCTCTCTGGCAAGCAAAAAGGCCGCTCGGACGTGGGCCGTATGAGTCCAAAGTTCGGGCGGCAGCGTGCATGCTTCAAATGCTGCGAGAAATTCTTCGTCAGTCATCGAATTCAGTTACGAAATAACAGAACGAGTAAGCGACAACCAAGTTAGACATCTGCCGAGCGAAAAAGTTCACTTGAAACCTCTTTTGCTATAGTCGGACTGGTATCGCCGTACCAGGCAAACGGCGGGTGAACTCGATCAGGCGAGCGATCGCCGCGTAGGATGCCAGCCCAATGGTCGGCTAGTTGAAGTGATTCCAACATAAATTCCTGATGTCATCGCTTGCTTCCGACTTTAAAAGTTCGTTAACCCGCAGCCGACCCAACCACTTTGGAATGTCCGCCTCGTTAAACGGTCTATAAACTTAATATGAATTCGACCTCGACAAGCGAGTGAGTTCGTTGTTTTGCCAGCCGTTTTGCTTTAATTTAAACGAACGTTGTTTCTACTTCTACTTTGCCTGCCTAGCTAAGGTTGCCTACCGTGCCTATCCATCTTTCTTCTGTCAGTCGTCGTCAGTTTCTGGTTCAATCAACCGCCGCTTTGGCTGGGGTGTCGGTCTTGCGGATTGCCACGGCCGCAGAGCAAGCGGAAACAACGACCTTAGCATTGGTTTCCGACACACACATTCCCCAAACGACCGACACTGTAGCCCGGGGTGTCAACATGACCGACAATCTGAACAGCGTTGTCCGCGAGATCAACGCGTTAGAGACCAAGCCTGCCGCCGTGTTATTCAACGGCGACTGTGCCTATCTCAAGGGGTTGCCCGAGGATTACGCGAACTTCTCGGACTGTGTCCAGCCACTGATCGATGCAGGACAGCAATTGCACATGACGATGGGCAACCATGACAACATTCCCAACTTCTATCATGCGTTGAAAGCACAGCGTCCTGAAAAGCCATTGGTTACCTCGAAGCATGTGACGGTGCTGGAAACACCTCAGGCCAACTTGTTTCTGCTCGACTCGCTAATGCATACCAACATCGTCACCGGCGAACTGGGTGAGGCCCAATTAAAGTGGTTGGCCGAGGCACTTGATGCCAGGGCAGATAAGCCTGCGATTGTGATGGCCCATCACACGTTACACATGGGACCTATCCAAGAAGGCAAAACGATTGGTGGCATTGCCGACACGGCCGAGTTCCTGGAAGTGCTGCATGCTCGGCCTCAAGTCAAAGCGTACGTCTTCGGCCACTCGCATGTATGGGCCCATACCAAAGCTGGCGATTTGGATCTAATCAATCTTCCCGCAGCAGCCTATGTCTTTGACGAAGCCCAGCCCAACGGCTGGACCCTAGCCCGATTAAGTGATTCTGGCATCGAGTTTGAACTGCAAGCTCACGACAAGTCGCACAAGAATCATAAGCAGGTCTTCGCGGTGAACTGGTAACACGCACAGTTCACCGGCTGACTGCTCTACGGCGAACTACTTCAAATCGAGGTAAACATCGTCGTCCCGAAAATCACCTTGATTCGGAATTAGGTTCGCGCCCCAAGAAATCAGACGCACGCCTCCTGCTGGCAATTGTTCGTAGGCAAACGACTTGCCGGAGTGCGTGTCGTTGGGCAGCGAGGGTAAGATCTCTGGGGTTAGGTCTTCGAGCTTGGCCGGGTAAGTGCCGTGTTTTTGGTGATAGGCAACCAAGGCCAGCCCGACGATGGTGAAGTCGCGGCGGACGTGGCCTCGGTGGTCGGTATGCACGCGCTGCCAAGCGTTGGTGCGTAACGCCAACGCGGTTGATTCACCAAACCATCGACTGGCACCGACACGGTCTTTCAGGATTGCTTCTGCCATGGTGATCTCGTCGTCTTCTAATTCATCGAGCCACTTGTCTGAAGCCTCGTCCAACTGCACGATTGCCTCCATTTGCATTTCGCGATCTTTGATTGCGAGGACCGCGACTGTTTTGTCTTGGACTTCGTTCGCCCGCTGGATGGCCAAGTCCCAATTGATCTTGGCGTCGCGCAGCTTCGCGATTTCGGCCTTCCTTTCGGCAGGGTCCCAATCGAAGAAGAAGCCTAATGCGGCGTCATCGTCACGCATTAGTTCCACCTCTTGTTGAATGATATAGCGTTCGCCAATATCGGCAGCGCGTGTCGCAGCTGGCAGGCGAGGTAGCTTGCTCAACGATGCTAAGTAGGATTGGGCCTGATCGGCAGAAAGCTGGCCGCTTTGCAATATTGCTTGTTCCGCTGAAAAAGCATGCGAGTCGACCCAGTGGGCTTTCGCTCCGGAGACGTCTAGAGGCGAGCCGCTGGCCAGGAGGTAGGCCAGTTTATGAATCGCCAGTAAATCGGTCGCCGCCCCGGTGAAGTCTTCTTCGGCAAGTTTACACAAGGCCCGGGTCGCTAAGCACTTGGCCAGGTAAGGCAAACGGTATTCAACCGCAAACGAGGCACTCATGAGGCTAGGCGGTTCAGCCGTGGAAAGGATCGGGGCGTAGTAAGAGGGCAAATTGGCGATCGCCACGAGCTGATCGAGTTGCTTTTCGTTTTGCGATAAGAATTCCGCTAACAAAGGCAACTCGGCTTTCTTCCACGGCTTGCTGCCTGCCTGGTTGAACTCACTTTGAAAAGTCATCGCCAGCTTAGCAAGTTGCTGTGGATCGCCTTCGGCTTTCGCGCGAAGAAAGGGCTCGGAATAGATTATTCGTGGTGCCATGGAATCGAGCGTTTGGATCCCCAGCATCTTGAGGGAGGTGGCTCGTACCGGCTCTGGGAAAACGTCGGTACCGAAAAGCTGCACAAGATGAACGACAGCATTGTTTGCGGGATCGACATCCTTGCTCAGGCGAGCGTTCAGTTCCCGCGCTGCACCGGTGATCGGAGCTGGAATCTGGGGAGCAACCAGCTTGGTTCCTGCCGCCAGCTTCGCTTCGCCAGCTTCGGTCGGTTCCGAGAGCGAGCCTAAGCTAACCAGCGTGAAAACAAAGCCAAGGAAGCTAAAAAGCAAACGGTATGGCAAATTCATGAAGCTTTGACCAAGAGAGAGAATAAGAACAAACAACACAGCCAAAATGCCGGTCGGCCTGCTTACCACGTTAAGCTTCTATCGATGATAGTCGACAAACAATGGCGTCGGCTACCGATCTGGGGCACCGGCAGCGTAAAGTGAGCGAATCTTCCAGCAATCTAGTTGTGAAGGGACGTTGATCGCGGCCTGTGCCCTTGAGGCCCATTTGTGGGCTCCTTTTTAATCCCAAGCTTTATAAAGAGCCTCGGCAGGAAGGTGATCGGCATTGCGACCGTTTTCTACACTCAGTGATCGCAAAGTGGCAGAACGTCCCCGTGAAAATCGATACCAAAAACATGACACAACGTGCTTGAAAATCAGGGCAAGGTCGCTGGTCAATTCCTTAATGTGTTATGGCTCTGGTGGGTGGTTTAGTTCCCGCTAGATGGTGTTTTGCGCAAGAGCGATTTTTTGGTGCGCAAAAGCGAGTGAATTAGCAAGAATTTTACACGAACTCTGCAGAAATTTGGAAAATTAGTCGTGCAGAATTGCGAATTACTCTCCTAGAATAAATCCGTGGTAGGGTTAGCTTTTACTTCCGAAATCGGTTTATAGGTTGCCCTCCTAAAGTCATTCTTATTCGTATTCAACTCAGGAGAATTGGCTATGTCGCGATCTCGCGCTGCACGTGGTTTTACCTTAGTCGAGTTGCTGGTGGTTATCGCCATTATTGGCGTTTTGATTGGGCTACTGCTTCCTGCCGTGCAGCAAGCACGGGAAGCTGCCCGCCGAATGCAGTGCTCGAATAACATGCGTCAGCTTGGCCTGGCGGTGCATAACTTTGCCGATACCAGTGGCGGAATCCTGCCAGCGGGCTGTCGCGATTACAACTACATGAGTTGGGTCACGCTTATTCTTCCCCAAATGGAACAGAACAATCGCTACGAGGCGATGAGCGTTTCTTACGTCGCTTATGGGGCTAGTACGGGAACGGGTGGTTGGGTTTACGACCCGAACGATTCTACGGAAGGTTCTCGTTACGATCGCATGCAGAACGTGCGAGCTTGGGCGGGCGGAGTAGAAAACTACCAATGCCCCAGCAGTCCTGAGAATCCGTTCTACACGGCCGGACAGTCCGGAGCGAAGACTTGGCCGAAGATTAACTACGTCGCTTGTGGTGGCCAAACGGCGATTGGGGATGCTCAGACGAGAAGCGGTGGGGTAATCGCCGGAGGACGCAACTGGCGAGTTTCCAACTACTACGGACTAAAGCGAATTGGTGGTAACTCCTCGGATGTGTTATTGGAACAAGGGGCATTGTTTGGGAATGGCCCCAAGAAACCCGTTTCTGGAAGTGCTGCGGACCGTGAAGCGGCTATGGCGACTTCCAAAGGGGAATCATTGGCCTCTTGCACCGACGGGCTCTCGAATACGGCGATGTTCTCAGAAGTTCTGCAAACGGCCAGCGACACTTCGCACAGTTCGACCTATAGCGATTTTCGTGGTGCCCCTTATCGTGGCGAAAACGCCTTCTTCTCGACCTACTATGAACCGAACACCAAGAACCCTGACGAGATGATGTCGACCTCGTACTGTCACAAGCCAGGTACGGACGTCACCAAAGGGGCGCCGTGTATTACCGAAAATGCTCCCGGTGGATATGCCATTCGTATTTCCGCGCGTAGCCAGCATCCAGGCGGCGTGAACGTGACCCGAGGTGATGGCAGCGTCGGTTTCTATGCTGACACCATCGCTCGACCTATCTGGCGAGCCTTTGGTACTTCGCAGGGTGGCGAAGCATTGAGCTTCGAATAGTCCCTAGTGGATTTATACATGGATAACGCGTGATTCCCGCTTCGCATTGGTGCCAAGCGGGAGGATACGTTGCCGCCATGTTGGTCTTATGCATCTGACTTCTAGTTGTTCAGACTCAATTTGAACCGCTAAGAGTTTGCTTGCTGTCGAAAAATTTGAAATTGGGCAAATCATAAAATGAAAACCATACTTAATCCTAAATTCACTTGGGCGCGACCTTGTTTGTGGCTGCTACTGCTTGGTCTGACGATTAGTTTGGCTGGTTGCAGCTCGTCTGCCCCACCGAATCCCGACGGACGAGAGACGATCCGAGGGACGATCAAGCTGAACGGATCACCGCTGGGTGGCATGGCTGGGATTACCTTTGTTCCGGTCGATGGTGGCGACGGAGGTGGCCGTGCCCAGATTAAAGAAGGTAGCTACGAACTTTCCGGTTACGATGGCGTTAAGCCTGGTAAGTACATTGTCCAGATTTTCGCGACGGTCGACTTCGACAAGACCACAGGCGAGATCGGAGACCACACCATGAAGTTTGGCAACGAAATCACCGTCGCCGTCGTGCCGCCAAAGTTCAATGAGGAAAGTAAGATTGAGTTTGAAGTTGTACCAGGCGGAAACAACGTCTTCGACTACGACATTCAGACCGACTACGTTCCCAAGATGCCCAAAGGTGCCAAGGGCAAAGCTGAGGTTCCCATTTAAGAAGCGGCAAAGCATTGCTGATTCAGCAAGAAACAGCCAAGCGAATCTTCGCCCGTGATACCAACTTAGCGGTTTGTGCCACGGGCGTTTTTCGTGAACGACTGGCTGCTTTGCCAAGGGAAGCTGCGGCTAATCTTCTAGTGACTTCTTCCAGAAGCTCATCGCATTGGTCTTGGGATTACCGGGATCGAAACCGTGGCGGAGGTAGAGATTGCGGGCTCGGTTGTCTGCGCGGACCTCAAGCGTCACGCATGTGCAGCCGTATTGCCGGGCCAGGTTGTCGACCGCTTCAAGCAAGGCCGTGCCGACGCCTTGCCCGCGGACTTCCGGCGACACACAAAGATCGTGGATGTTAATCAGCGGCTTGGCCTTAAAGGTGGAGAACCCAAGGTAGCAGACCGCCATGCCGACAAACTTGCCATCAATATCGGCTAGGAGCCCACGAAAGGTATCGATGTGGCTGAGCCGGGGAATCAGGTTTTGACGCACGTGATCGGGAAGCGGCCTGCCGTCCCCCATCGGATCACGGGCATACTCGTCGAGCAAGGCCAGCACCGCATCGGCATGCTGCGGTTTGCTGAGATCAATTGGATGAATCGTTCCCGAGAATGTCTTCGCCATGTTCGCCTCGCATGACACGTTGAATGGAGGGATGCGAGCCGAAAGCTCAACCGAAAAAAGACGTCGTTATTATCGCTCTCTTCTCAATGAAAACTACCCCTGTGTTGCTGCAACAAGGACGTCACCGTTACCAGAAAGCGGAGGTCAACAAGCAAGCACAACGTAGCTTAATCAGTCGTGTTCTGATTGTTATCGAAGTCGAGATCCTTCCACTTCATCGCTCGGCGAGAAGGCTCGATTCGGAGGACGACTTCACCGCCTTGAAAAAGACGCACCGTCCCGTTCGATTCGCTGACGGCGATCGAGATGCCTTTTGTCTTTTTGCTGATCGCGGCGGCGGCCCAGTGCCGGGCCCCTAGGCCCTTACTCAAGGTGACGCTGGCCGAAGTGACGTCGAGCATTCGTCCAGCCGCTTCGACGGTGCCGTCGGCGTTGACAATAATGGCACCATCCAGTTGGGCGATTTCCTTGAGGTTCTCGCGTACGCTACGATCGCTGATGTTGCGTTCTTTTTTGGGATACCCTTTCAGCGGATCGAACCCGGCCGGAGCGCTGTTGGAAAGTACTTTGCGATGGTCGCCCACCACAAAACAGGTACCCACCGGTTTGCCTTCCCGCCCTTCTCGACCGATTTCGACGGCCAGGTCAACGACCATCTTTAGGGTTTCCAGCGGGACACTGGTTTCCAGCTTGCGTAAATCGCGCGAGGTTAAGCGCCCTAGGCGTTCGTCCAGACGAATGAAGCTGATCGTATCGATCCGTTCTTCGTCGAAACCGCTATATAAAGCGACGACCTTGGCCCCGGTAGAAATTTGGTCGTTGGCGACCGCTTCTACCAAAGCGTGCATCAGCTTTTCGAGGATGGGGCTCTCTTCAAGTTCAACCACAACGCCCAGCAAGCCGGTTTCCTCGATGCCGACGAGGAATTCTTCTCGATCTGCGGCAACGATAACCTTGTGCCCTTCTGCGATGGCTTTGAGTTTGTCCCATTCGGGGATGCCATCAATAAAGATCAGGACAGCGTCAGCCTCCGCGACTTCGAGCATTTGAATCGCGAGCTTGAAGAACTCGTTGAACTGACTCGAAAGCTTTTGATATTTCATCCTCGGTGGAGTTTCATTCCCAGAGGTTATTGATGGCTGCGCACGGAATTGAGTGATCCGTCAAACCTGTTTGTTGCAATTGCCTGGGCATCCGAAGATCGCCCTGGCGAGCTTTTTTTTAGCGCAGACGTCAATAATCCGACAGTAACGCGCGTGACGATAATCGTAGGCCAGATCGGCGGGACTGACAAGCGACGCCTGGCCATTTCAACGCCCGGTGAAGGCAATTTTTTACGATTCGTACAAAAGCTTAATCGTGGGACGTTTGCAGGATATCCGAGGTTCGGCTGCCAGGCTTGGTGCCGAACACAATCTGATCGTACAAGACCAGCGCGTGTAGGGCATGTCCCTTGGGGCCGATGCTCCATTCGTGCCGCGGATTGCGTTCCATGATGGTCGTCAGGTAGTTCACCGCTTTGACCATTTTGGGCGAGGTCAGTTCCTCTGGGGGCAACGAAAGGATGAGGAATTCCAAGATGTGCCCGCTCGTTTGCAGGCGACGGTCGATGTCCCGGTCCATGCCGCGTCCCTCGAACCAGTTGGTGCTGAAGCTTCCGTCTGGATTTTGGATGCGGAACGTGTGTTCGTGGTAATCTTGCAGGTACTGATCGGCCCGCTCCCAGATGCCATCCATTGGCAAGCCAGCTTTCTTGCGAGCCGCCACGGCAAAGGCAATTCCGGTCAGGCGATGCGAACCGCCGCATGCCGCTCCCACCACCTTCTGTTGGATTTCTTCTTCCAAAAGGCGTTGCAGACTCCACTCTTGGCCATCTTGCGATATCCAGGTGGCGTCGGCTGGCAAATAGTGACTCAACGAGATCAGCTTGAAGGTCAGTTCCGACTTGGGAACGCAGGTTTCTTTCTCGAATTCGATAATATCTTGGACCGTGAACTTTTGCCCGCCCGCTTGAATTTCAAAGCTGGCCGGGACGTAACTCTGGGCCAGCATGGCCAGGAATTGGCCGTGGTGTCCTTGAACCCGTGGCCCTTGGCGGGGAATTAGGTTGCCGTTTTTCACCTCAAACAAGCGATGACCGCGGCAAGGCTTGTTCCAGCAGATCCAGCCAATCGCATTGACCGGTTGGCGGTACTCTGGGGTGCGAATTTGCGAGTCGACCCCGTATGGCAGGAAGCCGTGCATCGTTTCCCACACGTCGTGCTTGCCAGCATCGGTCATTTGATAGCGATAGTAGTAGTCCAGCACTCGTGAGATGCGGGGTTGCAAGTCTTGCACCTCCTGCGGGAGAGGTGTTTCTGGGATCGGTTTGACTTCGGACTTGGCTGTTTCGGCTTCTTGCGTGTCCGAGTCCTTTTCGGGAGCCGCTTGCTTGGCGTCTTGCGGGCTATCGTTAATCGGTTTGGCGTCTTGAGAGTCCTTCAGCTGAGCAGGCTGCTGCTCTGCTTCTTGCATGGGCTCGAGCGGGGCGGCTTCCAGTTCGATTGCCTTGGCCGGAACTTCAGATTTCTTCTCCGCCGGCTGCTCTGGTTCGTCGGTAGTGACGACTTCCACTCCCTTCTTCGAGGTTGGAGGGGCAGTGTTGAGCGGAGCTTTGGGGACTGCCGCGATGCGGATCATCGGCTCGTCGACACGTGGTGTGGGAGGCTCAAGCTGGGAATCGTACGCCGAATTTAAAATCGGAGCTACGATTACTTCCTGCGCAAGCAAAACCGAGCCAGTAAGTGCTGTCCAACTCCAGAACGCGATTGCGCCGAGGAGGATTTGAGTCCGTCTTTGCATTCGTCTTAATCTTCAGTTCTTAGGCAGCTTGCGGATTGGTCGTTCGGCTGCGTGAGATGCTTGAAATCACGAGAACAGAAACGTGGGGCGAATCGTAAAGGTGGGTAGAACCTCTTGCGCGGAATCGTGGGGTAGGCTGTATCCCGCGTTGTAGGTAAGAGGCTCATGCATTTCCGTTTCTAATCTTCAGTGTATACGGGACGCTACGCTAATAGCAAACGGCATCGCGGTGGGGGATACTGAAGTGAAAGCATCTGGGGGCCAAGTTCTTGTGTAACCGCTTGGGACGAGTCGATCGGTTCAACGTGGGAATCCGTAACTCGAAGAATTTTGATCATCTCCCAGCGGACCCGGACGACCGTAAAAATTGGTCGCCCGCTAAGCGGAAGCAGAGGACTTACCGCAAGAAGCTTGGGATCAGTTGTTCGGCAATCGACGTGGCAGGAGGTTCCGGATTCCCCCCTTGCGCGAATTCTCGCCACTTGGCGGTGTCTCCCTTATAGTCGACCTTGCTGCTTTTGCGGAGAGATTCGATTGCTGCGAATCGCATGGCTGGGTCACGTGCATCAAGTGCCGGGACAAGCGCTGAGTGAGCAGCATCGCTGTTAAACTCGCCAAGCGACTTGGCAGCTGTCAGGCGGACATCATAATCTCGGTCGCGAATCAGCACGTCCCCTAACAAAGCGATCGCTTCTGGGTTTTTCATCGTCCCCATGGCGGTTACCGCTTCGCGGCGGACGAATTCGTCGTTGTCATACAACGAGGACTTCAGCCCGGCAAAAGCTTCCGGCGTGTTCATCTTGGCGAGGGTTCGCACCATGTGGACCCGAATCACCGAGTTCGGCTCGGTGGCTAGATCTTGCGATAGTTTTGTCGATTGGGTGGTTCGTTCAACGCTGGTAAGACTGCCGGCGCGATTGGCCAGGCTGTCCAACGATTGAATCCGCTGGGTGGGGGTAGGTCCGTATTTTGCGAGAACTTCCGCATCGTCTTTATCCCAATAAATTAACGGGTCGACGATCGCGCCATTCGAGGCACATCCGGCGATGCCGAGGATGAAAACGAGGTAAATTCCGCGAAGCGTGGACTTATGGTCCATGAATTCCGTCCAACTTGCTACCACAACGAGACTTTGGCCACTGAAGCGGGCGAACGCTACCAAAAATCGAGACTCGGTTCCAGGCGGATTTAAGTACGATTTTTTTGGTCTTCGATCTCGTCGTTAAAAACTTGCCTAGGAATGTTTTTCCTTCGCCGGAAAAACTGATATGGTAGGGACTTAGCGAGATAAATCTCTACTTTTTCGGCTTCTCAACCGCTGCCCCTAGTAGGCTTTATCGGCAAGATCAAGCTAGTTTGTACGAAACACTTGCGGCGGGGCACGTTTTATTTCTAAGCGATGCCAACTGCTTGCCCCTTGGGTACTTCTCATTTCGGACCTTATTTCAGCCCCACGGAGACCTTCGGTGATCGATCCTCAAGAACATGCCAAGAATCGCGGACTCGTGGAATCGATTCTCCAGTACATACCAGGCTTTTCCGGCTATCTAGCACGCGAGTACCGCCGCGAGAGTGATAGCATGACGCGAAACTACCTGGCCGAGCAGCTACAGAAGTCCAAGAAAGGACTGGACGAGTATGGCCAAACGCTGGTTGGGCTGGGGGCTCTTGATCAATTGCCGATGCTAGAGCGACTGCGGAGCCGGCTCGATATGGCCATCAATCGGTTACGGGCACAGATGCCAGGTTACAGCGGTTTCTTCGACTTCGTTCAAGTCGACGAAGGGGTACTGACGGACCTTTACGAGCACGACTTAGCTTTGGTGCAGCAGGTCGACGCGTTGGCTAACGAGATCCAGGGCTTGGCGACTACTTCTCTGTCGCCCGCCCAGGTTGTGCCGGAATTGATTGCCAAGTTCGATGGCTTGCTGGGCAAGATCGACTACCGCGAGAACATGCTCAAGGGTGTCGCCGCTGGCCCCGAGACGAACTAACGCAATCGTTCAATTGCCCGTTGGCAACGCACGCCAACTAAAAACAGACATCATCGACCACAACGTATTTGTAATAGAAAGAGAGAAACCTGATGAGCCTGCAATTGGAAGTCATTCAGTTCTTCGATAACTCGAATCGCTCCATCGTGCACCGGATGCCGCCGGAAGGCTCGGCCGCCATTAAATATGGGGCCCAGTTGATCGTGCAGCAGAATCAGGAAGCCGTCTTCTTTATGGACGGCAAAGCGATGGACACGTTCGGTCCAGGGCGATACACCCTGCAGACGCAGAACATCCCCATCATTACCAGTATCCTGACCATTCCCTGGGAGAAATCCCCATTTCAGGCCTCGGTTTATTACTTCGGTAAGCAGACCTTTCTTGATCAGAAATGGGGAACACGGCAGCCGATCACCATACGCGATAAAGACTTCGGCATGATCCGCCTGCGGAGCTTCGGTAAGTTTTCGTTCCGCGTGGTCGATGCGCCTTTGATGCTCAATACGATTGTCGGCACTCAGGGCAAGTTCACTACCGATCAGGTCAGCGCCTACCTGAAAGATCAGATCGTTTCGCGCCTGACCGATTTGCTCGGTACCTCGCAAATCAGCATGTTGGATTTGCCGAGCAAGTTCGACGAGATCGCTTCCGGTACCCGTTTTAAGGTGGCCGACGATTTCGCCAAGTATGGCCTGGAACTGGTCGACTTCTTCATCAACGCCATCACGCCTCCGGACGAAGTGCAGAAGGCAATCGATGCCCGCAGCAGCATGGGAGCGATAGGCGACTTGCGAGCGTTTACCATGTATCAAGCGGCCAACAGCATGAGCAAAATGGCTGAAAACGGCGGCGAAGGAGGTGGTGCCGGCGCGATGCAAATGGGAATGGGAGCTGGTTTCGGCATGATGATGCCTGGCATGATGAACGCAGCCATGCAAGGGTATCAACAGCCGGGCACGCCACCCCAAGGTGGCCCTGGCACGCAGCCGATGGGCGCGCCGGTTGGCCCTGCCCCTGTAGCACCAATGGGAGCATCGATGAGCTTCGACGACCTGCAAGGCCCAGTCGCCGCGCCGCAGCAAGCGATGAGCGCCAAGGACATCATCAAGAACGTTTCCCAGGTCAGCAGTTGGCCTTTAACCGAGGGGTCGACCGACGAATGGGTTATCAACGTTCCGGTCAGTGCCTTACGGAAGCAAAACGTGCATGTCACGTTCGGACAGAAGGATGACGACGGGAACGAACTGGTCATCTATCGCAGCTTCTGCGGCCCAGCCAACGAACGCAACGCCATGGCCCTGCTGCGGTATAACACCAAGATGATCCACGGCGCGTTCGCGGTTGAAAAAGGTGACGCCGGAGAAATCATCACGGTGAGAGCCAACCAACTAGCCGACGCCGTCGATCAACTGGAAGTCACCAAAACCCTCACCGCCATCGCCTGGCAGGCCGACAAGGTCGAAGAGAAACTGTTGGGGACAGATAACTATTGAGTGGGTAAGCTCACAAAATAAGTTCGCCTGGAAGCCCACGTTATGGTGGGCTTTTTCATGCGCAGGCGAGTTGTTAGAACGAGCAAAATGTTGTTCTGGGGCAACGGCTACCCTCTTTCGCCCAGCACTTCTGCCAGCAACTTTCTCGGCGTGCCGATATCTAGCACATGCACTTCGCCCACAAACGGCTTGGCGGTCTCTTGCTCGTAGCCTGGTTTGGGCGTGACGAAGGTGGCGGTCAGGTGAGCTTCGATCGTCGGATCGTGAGGCTGGCCAGTGTCGCAGTCAAGTCCGCTCGGGATGTCGATGGCCAGGACGCCGGAGCTGGAGGCATTGATCGCGCCAATGGCCGAGGCAATCGGTTCACGCGGGGCGGAAGTAACGCCGGTCCCTAGCAGCGCGTCGACCACCCAATCGGCCTCACTCAGGGCTGCAGCAAAGTCGGCGGAAAGGGGCTCGTCCGAGCAATCGAGGATTTCGATGCCCGCTGCTTCCACGATACGGAAATTGATCAGAGCGTCTCCCTTGATGCGTTCGCGGGGACAAAACAGAGCTATTTTTACCGCTATTCCGGCCAGGTCGAGGTGACGAGCGATCACATAACCGTCGCCCCCGTTATTGCCGGGGCCACACGCGATAAGGACCTGCTTAGGGGCCTGGGCGATTAGAAGCTCGGCACAGCCGCGCCCGGCGTTTTCCATCAGGATTACACCGGGAATATGGTATTTATCGGCAGCTAATTGGTCGACGGCTCGCGATTGTTCGCGGCTAAGGGGGGGCCTAAAAGTCATAGATGCAGATTCCTGGGGTATGATCTACAATATTGGGTACGTATTTCGACTGTAACCGATTTCCGCCTCAGGTGAAGCAATGCCTTTGTTTGAATACACATGTCAGGGATGCGAATCCCAGTTCGAGTTGTTGGTACGTGGCGAGGAAAAGCCAAAGTGCCCGCAGTGTGGCAGTGTGAAATTGGAAAAAGCCTGGAGCGTCCCGGCAGCACATACCGGCGGACGTTCGAACGACCTACCCGTTTGTGCCCCAGCACCGAGCGGTGGTGGTTGTGGAATGCCCCAGTGTGGCGGCGGCGGTTGTCATCTCGGTTAGTTGTTGGTTGGTTCGTCTCCCCTACCCCATCATGCTGGTCCTGCCCCCTTCGTTGCCCACCTCCTACGATTTAGGTTTTCGCTCATGAACCGATTTGGTGCCATTTACTCGCTGATTGCATTGGGCCTGCTTCTTTCCACAGGCTATGCCGAGAACTGGCCTCAATTTCGTGGCCCACGTGGCGATGGGATAAGCGAGGCTAAGAACGTTCCACTGCATTGGAGCACCAAGGAAAACGTCGCTTGGAAGACGGCTATCCCCGGCAAAGGTTGGTCTTCGCCGGTGATGGTGGAGGACTCGGTCTGGGTAACGACGGCCTTGGTCAACTACCTAACGGAAGAAGAGAAGAACGAGCGTCTGAAAGATTCCACGGAGTTTGCTCGCCGGCAATCGAACCTGGCTTCGTCGATTGAGTTGAAGGCGGTTCAAGTCAACTACGAAACCGGCGAGGTGGTGAACACGATTGACCTGTTTGATGTGGAAGACCCGCTGACCGTCCACTTGACCAATTCGTATGCTTCGCCCACTCCGGTTGCCGAAGGAAAGTACTTGTACTGTTATTTCGGGACGTATGGCGCTTGTTGCATCGATACGGAGACCGGAGAAGTGGTTTGGCGGAACAACGATAACCATCTGGAATACAACGTCGGTCCCGGCAGTTCGCCGGTTTTGATTGACGATTTGCTGGTGCTGACCTGCGATGGTGTTTTCGAGCAGTACATCACGGCCGTCGACAAAAAGACCGGCAAGACCATGTGGAAAACGCCTCGCCCGCCCTTTCGGGCGACCGATGGCGATCAGAAAAAAGCCTACGCGACGCCACTGATAATTGACGTGGAAGGCCAGAAGCAACTGATCATCCCTGGAGCGCAGTGGGTGTGTGCTTATGAACCAGAAACGGGCAAAGAGATCTGGCGAGCCGATCACGGCAGTGGATTCTCGAACGTGCCGCGACCGATTTATCACGACGGCATGGTTTACATTTGCACCGGCTTCATGCGTCCGCAGTTGATGGCCATTCGTACCGGGGGCGAGGGAGATGTTTCCGATTCGCATATCAAATGGACCTTTAGCCGCCAGGTGCCAACCACGCCTTCTCCGATTTTTGTGGATGGAAAAATCTACATGGTCAGCGACCGAGGGGTGGCGACCTGTGTCGATCCGGAAACAGGGCGTGATGTCTGGACAAGCCGTCTGGGAGGAAACTACGCGGCATCTCCGACGTACGCTGACGGTCGGATCTATTTCTGCAGCGAATCAGGCATGACCACGGTAATTAAGCCTGGCGACAAATACGAAGTGCTGGCCGAGAATGATTTAGGCGAACGGATCATGGCTTCGCCCATTTTTCTGAATGGTAATCTGGTCATCCGCACGTCCGAGCACTTGTTTCGGATAACGGAAGCGAAGTAACACGCCTGCGAAAATCCATCAAAAAGAGCTGCCCTCGGAAAAGATCGTTGGGCAGCTTCCGCCTTTCTTTTCAAGATGAAGTCGATTTCATCTCTGTTTCAGCTTGGGCTTAGGGCTGCCTCGTATCCTTCTGGTACACGTTTTTTGAATTGCAAAGAAACTACCAGGAGGGAAGCCATGATCAGTGTTATTTTGCCCGTGCAGATGATCGCGGTGGCCACGGCCGTAATCTTAATAGGGTTGTGCTGGATTTCGACGGAAAGCTACCAAAACGGCGAAGATGTCCAATAGCCTTCGAGGGATCTTCGCCGGATAGTTGATATCGATTTCGTTCGCGCAAGCCTTTTAAGCGACTCCTTAACTGGAATGCACATGCCGTGCTTCGATATCCATGGTCACAGAAAAATGAATGATGTCGCAGTTCTTCTGTTGGGGATCATGCTCTAAGGCTCCACCCATTTCCACGATCTTAAACGCGACTAACTTGCGGTTGGGATGATGATCGTGTCCTGGTTGGGGAGAGGTGAGTTGCTTAATTGCCATTTCGACGGCATCGTCGAAGCTTTTATGGGAATGCCCAATGATGCGAATGATGTCGCTGTGCTCGAAGTGATTCTGGTTTTTCTTTTCTTGTGAAGCGGACATGATTTTTTCCTTAGGGTTTGGGGGTTAGAATTGGCCGCCGAGACAATGCGGCGTGTTGATCGTTCTTTTTCTGTCAATGACGTGATTGTTGCTCAGTAAGGTCTCTTGGCAATCTGCCGACCTGGAAATCGGCGATCTCTTTGTGTGAACAAGAGCTTCCGCAAGATCCGCATGTAGGACACTTCGCAGTTAAACCGTATTAAAAGTTGAGGTTTGATAGCTACGGCCTGAGGCTCGACATCATCTCGCGGATCTCGTTCTCAAGTTGAATCAGATCCGCACCGAAGTGCTTCTGGAACATCTTGATCCGTGCTCCTTCAGGTGGATCATCTAAGGGAGCAATCTGGGAGAGTTCGGTCAGGTACGCGTCGTACTCGTTGGCCATTCGTTTTTGAAGAAAATAAGTCACCGCCCACGCTTGGGCATAGCGATCGAGCGAGGTCGCTGCTTTGCGAAGCGAGTCGTCGTTGCTTAGCAAGTCTGGCAGAAAAGGTTGGCCGCTTTGGGCTGCTTTTTGAAACTGGCCCAGGCGTGGCTTGCTGATCTGCCCGATCCCTCGCCAACCTCGGCTGCTGGAAACGTCTGGCGTTTCGAAAAAGATGGCCAGCCCTTCGCTAAACCACAACGGCACATCCGCGAAACGTTGTTGCACGCCCGAGTTGAACGCAAGTTGGTGGGTCGCTTCGTGGACAACCGTGGCCAGGCTCCACTGAAAGTCAGGACGCGACATTAGCCGCTGGATATCACGGGTTCCCAAATTTCTACGCGAGTTCCCTGCCCCGCCTGTTAAGTCAAACATGACCACGTAGTTGGTGTGCATGCTGTAAAAACCGATCACACTTTTCGCAGCGTCCCCTAGTTCAGCTTGGGCATAATTGGCGAAGCTGTTTTGATTGTCGAATACCAACGCGACGAGTGGTTGGTTTGGCTCATGGATTTTTACGCCCCGCTGCGACCAGTAAGAAGTAAAACCACGATGCAGCCGTTCGAGCATACTGCCGACCCACTGGGCATAAGAACGAGACGTGTTATAGGCGACTAAATAGTGGGCTGTCTCGTAAATCTGAGAGCCCGGCGGCATCTCGGCCAAGACAGAATCGATAAGTTCTTGTTTGGTTTGCAGCTTGAAGGACGCGGTGGTTTTCTGGCGGCTGGTGATCTCTTGTTGTTGGATCGGCCACATCTTACCGTCCGGCGTATGCAGAACGATGCCTGCTTCGTGCGTGGCAATCACCTGGCCGGTTAGGTCGTACTGCTTGCCGTTCCGCTCGAACGAAATTTCGTCGGCGCAAAGTGGCGACGTAACAAGCAGAACAGCCAAAGTTACCAGGATCGGGACAAATCGCATCGAGCTTTCCTCGTCTTGTTCAAGATGCAAGCGGACACTCGCAGTATAGTGCGCCCACCTAACTACGGCAGCGAATCCCCAAAATCGCTACGACGCGTACCACCGGCCAGCGTGCAAATGACGCTGGCCAAGATCGCCACGACCAATAAGTTCATCAGCAAAATGCCTGCCACGTTGTCTTCGCCGCCGAAGTGTAACAGGCCAAAGATTCGCCGAGAAATCGTATCGATTCCTGCCGGCAATACCAAGACCGAGGCCGCCACATCGTTACAAGCCAGGACGAAGCCCATCAGGGCTCCGGCCACGATGGTACTGACGTTGCCCGGCAAAATAACACGGGTCCACGTCCGC
This sequence comes from Bremerella cremea, assembly GCF_003335505.1. Classification (NCBI taxonomy): domain Bacteria; kingdom Pseudomonadati; phylum Planctomycetota; class Planctomycetia; order Pirellulales; family Pirellulaceae; genus Bremerella; species Bremerella cremea. The sequence continues at coordinate 206,535 of NZ_QPEX01000044.1, read as the reverse complement.
CACCAATTGCTACCATCGATCGCGGCCATCTCGCGCAGTTGACGCTGCGAAGCAAACGCGTGCCAGTAATAGAACGTTACGATTGGCAGCGTGATGGTCAAGATTGCCAGCACTGGGGCAAAGATGCTACGGTCGATCAGTGGAGCCAGGCCTGCGAGCCAAGGACGGTTTGTACCCCAAGCAATCGAAAGCCCGACGATAGGGCCTGGCAACGCAAAAAGAGCTGCGCAAAGTAGCGTAACAAACCATGCACCGGCGCGATTGCGCATCGCCAGGTCGCTTAGTAACAGCCCAAGTAAGGTTGTCACCAAGGCGACCGTTCCCCCTATGGCCAGCGTCCACATGAGTTCCGGACGATAGACCACAACGCTGCTGGCAGTCAGACCGATGGCCTTCAGCAAGGACCAGCCACGGATAAAGTCTCCGTTTACCTGGTTGATTGTGATGCCGACTTTGTAAACCAGACCGATAAGCGGCGGTCCGAGTGCGGCAAGGAACAGGAGCCAGACCAGCAGCGACCAGAACCATCGCGGCTTGCCCAGCGGTATCGGGGCAGGACGGCGCGTTTCTGCATCTGGCTCGCGTGGCCGCAGCGTTTCCGCCGACCAAGCGGCAAGCAGAACCAAGCCGACGATCACCAGTACACCAGGAGCGATGGTCAGCCCCGTTTCGCTGGCCGTTTGCCCCAAGGGAATACCAGTAAAGACAACCTCGGCATAGGTTCGCACGTTGCAGACGCTGGCGATACTCATTTCGCCAAAAACGGCAATTACTAACCAGGCGATCGCCACGAGAACCGCATCCCAGCTTCTGCGTAAGGTAACACGTGTGAGCACTGCTAGGGGCGAAATTTCCAACTGGGCGTCATCTTCGAGACTGGCCGGACCTCGCCCAAAAGCAATGCCGGTTAGTAGCACCGCCCAGGGAAACGCCGCCACACAGTGGAGCCAGAGGACGCCAGTCCAACCATCGATCAGGTTGGCGGAAGGATTTAGCGGGTTCGCGATTTCGAGCCAACCTTGGGGGCCGAATAGGTTTCGCCAGCCAGCGATATGAATGTAGACTGGAATAAAGAGCCAAACCACCAGCAACGTTTGCAGGACCGCACGCCCCACGATGTTGGTGCGGAAGATCAGCAAAGCAGTAACAATCGCTAGGGGAAGCGTGCAGGCAACCGTTGCCAAGGCGAACTTAAGCGAATTGGCGGTTAGCGAAATACTAAGAGGATCGCCCCACAGCAGAAGCAGCACGCACAAGACCACCAGCAGCAGCCCAACAGCGGTCATGCCAAGGAAGCGATATCGAGTTGAGCCGGGATACTGATTCACGAGCGCAAAAGAAAAGGAGGCCAGGGTTGTTCCTGGCCTCCAGTGTAATCCGTAAGGATCGCTCGTACGATTAGACCAACTTGGTCTGCCCAGGAACGGCAATCGGGGTTGGGATTTCGACTGGGCCCCAAGCGTAGCTCTTCGGGGTCAGGTCTTCCTTGCTGTTCCAGGCTTCTTCCCAGGTGATCTTCTTACCGGTGTAAGTCGCCATGCGGCCCATGATGGCCATCATGGTGCTCTTGGTCATGTAGTCACCGTTGTTGATGATGTTACCGGAACGCATGCCAGCGTACAGGGCTTTGTGTTCCAGGTCGTACATGTCGCCACCAGGGCCATCGTACTTCCAGTTGTTGGTCCCTTCGACAACACCGGCCAAGATCTTGGCGTTACCCTTGGTACCCATCACAAAGTCTTCCGTCTGGTTGAAGCAGCCAGCCATCTGACGGGTGTAATGGAACACCTTCTGTCCGCCTGGGTATTCGTACATGACGGCGTGGTGATCGAAGATGTTACCGTACTCTTCACCGGTACGAACTTCACGGCCACCCAAGCCGTAAGCCGATGCTGGCGGCTGATCGTCCATGCACCACAGGGCCTTGTCGAGGCTGTGAATCGCTTGCTCGGCGATGTGATCGCCCGACAGCCAAGTGAAGTACAACCAGTTGCGGATTTGGTATTCCATTTCCGACCAATCAGGCTTACGACCGCGATGCCAGAGTGTACCGGCGAGGTAGTTTTCCTGGATCGAAACGATATCGCCAATCGCACCAGACTTGATCTGCTCGACGGTGGCTTGGACCGACGGATGGTAACGCCAGCACAGACCACTGACGATGCTCAGGTTCTTTTGCTTGGCCTTGTTGCAGGTTTCTAGCACTTTGCGGCAACCAGGGGCGTCGATTGCCACAGGCTTTTCGCAGAAGACGTGCTTGCCCGCATCGATGGCGGCTTCCAGGTGAGCTGGGCGGAAGTGTGGTGTGGTACACAGCAGCACGACGTCGACGTCGGTCGCCATGACGTCTTTGTAAGCGTCGAAACCACTGAAGCAATTATCGTCCGGTACTTCAAAGCGATCGCCCAACTGTCGGCTAAGAATTCGCTTGGATGCTTCTACCTTGTCTGGAAAGATGTCGGCCAGAACCGTGATCTTGAGGTTCTCGTCCCCCTTCGTCGCGTTCACGGCGGCACCGTTACCACGCCCGCCACAGCCGATGAGGGCAACCTTCAACGTATCGCTACCAGCGGCGTGGGCACTTTGCGAAAGACTTAAGCTACCAACGGCGGCGGCAGTTCCTAACGCAGCAGATCCTTTGAGGAAGCTGCGTCTTTCGATACTCGATGGTGAGGCGGGTTTTGTCTTGTCAGACATGCTGATTCCTTAAAAACGATAAAGGTGGGATATACCGGGATATGTTCGAGGCAGATGAGGGATTTTAGTCGAATTGTAGCTACTTCGAGAGTTGATTGCAACAAAATCAGACTATTCGGAGGGGTTAGGTGAATTTCAAGAAAAATTGCAAACTGAAGTTAGATGATATTGGCTTGGGTGGGGGTTAGCGAGGGTTTTCCCGCTTCGAGATCCGATCGCGGAGCTTGGCGGCCTGTTCGTAACGCTCGTTGGCAACGGCATCGGCCAATTGTTCGTTTAACGTTTGACCGACTTCAAATTGCTCGCGCAGTGTTTCACGGAGTTCAATCAGTCGAACGTGAAGCTCATCTTCTTCGAAGTCGCTTTCCGGATCGTAATCTTGGTAAGCGGCTCGCAATTGTTCCACGCCCATGGTCAATTCTTCAATGGCGTGCTCTGGCGTGTGCTTTTCCAGTTCGATTAAAGCCTTGGCTTGAATGCGATGGAACATTACAAAGGGACGAAAATGTTCGTGGCTATCGATCCATTCTTCGTCGATGGAATGCTCTCGGCAAACATCCATTAAGGCCAGGGTATGGTCGGCATCGCGGACAGCTCGATCGTACTCGCGCAGCGCTAACCAGCAGATACGACGATGATAAAGCTGCACGAATTCCCGGTCGATTTCCAGGCAATCGTCGTCAGTCAGCATAATCGAAGCGTCGGCGACGTACTGAGCTTGAAGGTATTCCAAGTAGGAATTGAAGCCAAACGGCTTCTCGCCATCGGGACGTCCCGAGGTTTCCATTTGGAGTAGCCCCATCTCAATCCGCATTTGGAGGACATCTCGTCCGTCTGCAGCGGTTACCAGCCGGGCCGCGAGCCTGCCAGGCTCGAACGTCCAGGTTTTCAGAATATGGTCGATGTCTTCGTGCTGGTCTTCGGAGGCCATAGAATCCGTGCAAAATAAAGCAATTCGCGTCGTTCAATCAGATTATAGGCCATCCTCTCGCTGGGGAAAGGACGTAGCAATTCGAGAAGTGACTCTGAAGAGGGGTGAGTCCTAGTCGTCGCGCGAGATATTTTTCGAGGAACGCCGTTGGCTTTTTCGTTCGCTCCGCTGGCGTTTCTTTTCCGCATTGCGGCGGACCGACCCTAGTGACGGTTTGGTGGGAACTCGGACTTTGGGCCGCTTGGCAGAAATGGTGAGCATTTGTTTCAGCTTCGCCAGACAGGCTTCCATATTGCTACGCTGCTCGCGGCTCTCTTCGCTGCTGATTACGAGAAAGCCCTCTTTATTAATGCGTGCCCCCCAATGCTTTTCGAAACGCTGCTTAATTGCTGGGCCAATCGCTTCGGTTTGGCGTACGTCCCATTTCAGAATCGCCTTGGTATTGGTCTTGTTCACATGCTGTCCACCAGGCCCCCCTGAGCGCGCGTACGAGAATTGCAGCTCGCTCCAAGGGATTTGAATCGAATGGTTGATGACAAACGTGGACATGCTTAGGGAACAACCGCCAGACGGCTTGGTTTGCTATTTTGGATTGAAGTACGACGTTCGCTATACTGCCAGGATAAGAAGAATACCCGCCTCGCACTACCTACCGTAAATCTCAGGACTACTTCATGCCGACTTGGGTTCACTCACTTGTTTGGGGAATCGCTGTAATTTTCCCGCTGTTCACGGGGCTCTCTCCCGTTTTCGCAGAAGATTGGCCCACGTTCCTGGGTCCACGTCACAACAGCACTTCTTTGGAAACGGGGCTTTTGCAGCAATGGCCGCAAGGTGGTCCTAAGGTTTTATGGCAGCGTAAGCTGGGGACTGGCTACGGTATTGGTTCGATCAGCGACGGAAAATTCTTTCAGTTCGATCGCTACGGCAATACCAATCGCTTGGTTGTGCTGAACGCAAAGACCGGCCAAGAGCTTTGGACCTACGAGTACCCCACTCAATACGATGACTATCTCGGCTATAACAACGGGCCTCGCTGTAGCCCAATTATCGACGGAGATCGGGTTTATCTTTATGGGGCCGAAGGAGAGTTGCACTGTGTGAGTATTCCAGAGAAGAAATTGCTGTGGAAGCGAAATTTGTCGCTGGAATACATGGTGGTCCCCAATTTTTTTGGCGTGGGTAGCAGCCCGGTCATCTTTGAAGATAAGTTGCTGGTGATGGTCGGGGGCAGTCCTGAAGAGTTCAAGGGGCTGGGCCCGTATGATATTAGCCGTGTCGACGGCAACGGCAGCGGTATCGTCGCTCTCGACAAACTAACCGGCAAAGAGGTCTATAAAATCTCGGACGAACTGGCCAGCTATGCCAGCTTAACCTTAGCTGAAATCGACGGTCGCCCCTGGTGCTTCGCGTTTCTGCGAGGCGGCTTGTTAGGATTTGATCCGCGCGATGGCAAGATCGACTTTCATTATCCTTGGCGAGCCAAAAAGCTAGAAAGCGTCAACGCCAGCACGCCGGTAGTGGTGGGTGACGAAGTCTTTATCTCGGAGTGTTACGCCGTTGGCAGTACGCTGTTAAAAGTGAAACCAGGTGGGTACGAAGTGGTGTGGAAAGATGAATTTCGTAGCCGCGATCACGTCATGGAAACACACTGGAATACGGCCGTCTATCAAGATGGTTTCTTGTACGGGAGCAGCGGACGTCATCCGCATCAGGCCGAACTGCGGTGCATTGAATGGACGACGGGCCAAGTCATGTGGAAGAAGCCTGGCTTGGCGCGCTGCTCGTTGTTGGCGGCCGATAAGAACTTGATTTGCCTGAGCGAGTATGGCCCGTTGATGCTGATTCGGACAAGTCCCCAGGCGTTTCAATTAGTCTCGGAAGTGACACTGAAAAATGACAACGGGCAAGAGCTAATAAAAGCACCGGCCTGGTCAGCGCCGATTCTCTCGGACGGGCGCCTCTACGTGCGAGGAGATGATCGCTTGGTTTGCTTGGAATTATCGGCGGAAAGAGAGTAAGCATCGCAGCGTCCTCTCTCGCAGGCCGCACGCGATGCATTAGTGGCACTTCATCGCTTGCAAGTAGCCGACGCTATGCGAGAGGACTTCGTCGTATTCCAGCTTTTGCACGTCTCGACCCATCAGTTCGATATCGAATGGGCCGCAGTAGCCAAGTTGGATCAGCTTGGAAATCGTTTCGTCGAGTGCCAAGTGCCCGTTACCTAAGAGGCAGCGGTTGGGTTCTTCCTGCGGTTCGCAGCAGCGATCGCCAACTTGGACCAACGCCAGGTAAGGGATCAATAGATGCAAGTTGTCGAGCACATCCGGCTGATCGCCAAATTCGTATAAGTCGAGCACTAGCTTGAAACGAGGCGAATCGATCAAATCGATCAACTGTAAAGCATCGGTCATGCGGCGAATGAGAGTCCAGGCACAACCGTACTTGTGACGGATCGGCTTGATCGCCAAAGTCACATCGTGGGCTTCGGCATAAGGAATCAACTCGCTCAACGCTCCGGAGAAAAGTCGTTGAGCATGCTTGCTGATATGGCCACCTCGCGCCCCACTGTAAACGATCAAACAACCAGCATCTAATTCGTGTGCCAGGTCGACCGCATGCCGGGCATCTTCGAGGGCGTCTTTGAAGTTGCGGCCATCGCTGCCGGTAAATCCTCCGGCCCAGCTAAGGGCAGAGACTTCCAGTTCTAACTCTTCTAAGAGGATTGCTCCCTTGGCTTCACCGTAGTCATGAATCTTGTCTCGCCAGACATGAATTGCAGAGAGGCCCGCTTCGCGGTATCGAAAGCAGTCTTGTTCAAATGACCAACGTAGCGTGGTCATTTGATTCATCGAGAACTTGGCCATCCGTGTGACACTCGTGAGATAAGATGCGACTCGAAACTACCGCGTGTCCCCGGGCGGCAGTACAAAAGTGAAGCCAAGTATAGGTAGGAAGGATGTTTTGTAAACGACTTGACGAACGAGTTTTCCTTCTTCATTTAAAGATGGTGTCGCTGTCTGCCGAAGTGGTAGGCAAAACGCGTGCTAGCGTGACCTGGCAGCGCAAAAAAAAGCGTGCGGTGTTGCTCCATTACGGTAGCCCGCACGCCGAAAGTTTGCTCGTGGTTGGCTGCTATTGCAAATCCCAGGCATCAAGATACTCGACCGACTTCAGTTCCATGTTGAAGTCCTTGAGCAGGCGTTTGTGCATGTCCTCTAAATGGCCAGCACCATAGAAGACGGCGATATTGGCTTTGCCGTTTTTGATCTCCCGGTCCATCACCTCGAACGCTTTGGCGTTACGCTGGCTGATGATCGTCGAACCGTTTTTGCCTTCGATGGCTCGCATTTGTTTGTCCAAGTCAGCAATCTGCGAGGCAAACACCCGGCGGAGCTTCTTGGCCCGGTCTTGGGAAAAGAGAGCCATCATGATCGCGGCATCGGTTGACCCGCCTTTCGATTGCTGCACAATTCCCTGCCCCATGGCCCGGGCGAACATTGCCAGAACGCTATCACCACGCTCTTCCATGTCTTGGACAAACTCATCAGGTGACATATCCGCATGGATGAAGTTTTCTGGCGAGTAGTCGATCTTCTCTAGCTGGAACTCCAGGTCCAGCATGTCTTTCATACCGGTTTGCATGCTGCTAAGAGGACTGCTGTGGCCGGCACCCCCAGCGGGAACGCGGGTTCCTTCCGGGGCGACCAATTCATACATCACGGCGTCGTAGTTTTTAAAGCGTTTGTTCAGTTCCTGATAGTAAGCGTCTTCGCCCACATGAACGGCACCAATCAGATCGATTTTCAGTTTGCCGCCGTCTTTGGATTGATAGTGGGCAATCGCGGTTTGCAGCGAGGTTGGTTTCCCGCTGGCATTATTCTTAACCCGCACGAAATCTGGCCCTTCGCTCTTTTCTTCTGCTTGAGCTTGTCCGCCAGACGCTAGCAGAATTGACAGAACCAGCATCCATAAGCGGCGATCCGCTAACGGGCGGAGGGAATTTAGAAGGGAGCGAACAGACATATCGTGGATTCCTTAGCAAATGCTAGCGAAATAAGAGCCTAATTATCTTACTCGAAATATACGCGGAACGATTCAGTCGGGGCAAATGAAATCATTTTGAGCAGAGATTCGGCGGATTTAGGAGGTTTTGGGGGAATGGGTTGATAGGTTTTACGGATTAGTCCGAATTTTCGGCAGAGTTTGCCAAACTGGTTCAATTCGTACTCCCAGACGTTCCGATACAAACGGCAACGCAGGAACTTTCGCCATCGTTACGGTGGCGTCGTCCATACCATTACCGTGGAAGTCACAAGGTAGAAGTGGACCATGTTGATTTATCGTAAAGCACTGTGGACTCTGGTGATCGTGGCCAATTTGGCGGCTGCTTCCAGCGTGCAGGCACAGTACGACACCGTGTACCCCGCCGCGATGCAACCGTTTACGGACGTGAATCTGGAAAACTATGATTTCCAGTGGTTCGCCCCCCCGATTACCGAGCAATACGGCCAGGACACAATTGATCCGAACAACGGGATTTTCTTTGAATATCACCGACTGTTCATGAACGTGAGCCGTGGGCACAGCGCCCCGGGTGGTTTCAATGGGGATGCCACTTACGGCAATCGCGTCGACTTCGGTTTCATGACCGAGGAAAACAATGGCTGGTTGTTCAGCGGTTGGCGACTGGACGGCCCCTCGTACGATTTAGTAAATCGTGGCGACTTGAACAGCTTTGAAGGCAACCGTGTTTGGCGCCTGCCCCAGTTCTATGAAGGATTCTGGATGGAGCCCATGGTCGGTCTGCGATTCACGCAGTTCAACGACAAGACCAACCCATTCATCTTCATGCAGAACAATATGCTGCTAGGACAGGTGGGTACTCGGGTCTTCTCGCACCGCGGCCAGTGGACTTTGAAGAGTGAGTTGCGAGCGTTCGCAGGTAACAACTGGGTTTACCGTGGCGACATCGGCGACTACTCGAACGCAGTGGTCGGTGGCGAGTTCGCCCTGGGGGCTGCTTATCACCTGACCCGAGAGATTTCGCTCGACGTCTCTTGGAACACGCTGTACTTCGGCAAGGGTATGGGACGCGATGCGATCGCCATCTTCGACAGCCAGGAAATGGCCGTTACCGGGGTTGCGTTTGGTTTTACCTTGAACCGATAGTCTCTGCGATTTCCACGGAATCAACGACAAAAGCCTCGTCCACTGAGACGAGGCTTTTTTTATGCGCTTGCGTAAAGCGAATAGCGTGAGAGAAAGTCGAATCGACTAACCAGCGCTGGCGTGATTTTCTCGTTGCAGCTTCGACCACAAGGCCGCCAACTTGTTGATCGTTTGGCGGATCTGATCTTTGGTGTGGTGCGCGTTGACAAACAACCGCAAGCGAGCAGCCGATTCTTCGACCGCCGGATAAGTGAGCGGACGCGCGTTGACGCCATCGGCCAGAAGCTTCTGGGCCAAGATCATGGTCATCATCGAATCGCCCACAATGATCGGTACGATCGGCGAAAGTTGGCTGCTCCCGATATTCAAGCCAGCTTTCTTAGCCAGGTCGCGCACTAAGTCGGAGTTTTGCTGTAGCTTGGCGATCCAATTCGGGTTTGCTTCAATCAACTTCAGCGCCGCCAAAGCCGCTGCGGTGGACGAGGGAGCCAAGCCAGCACTGTAAACGAAACCAGAAGCGGTGTGCTTTAAATAGTCGATCAGTTCGTGGCTGCCAGCGACAAAGCCGCCGTTCGAGCCCAATGCTTTGCTGAGCGTGCCGATCCAAATGTCGACTTCACTGGGATCGACCCCAAAGTGTTCACGGACGCCCCGCCCTGTTGGGCCAAGCGTACCGAGGGAATGAGCTTCGTTGATCATCAACCAGGTTTTGTGTCGATTACGAATCTCGACCAATTCCGGCAAGGGGCAGATATCCCCTTCCATGCCGTAAACACCTTCCGCAACGATCAACACGCGGCGATAGTCTTTACGGATATCGTGTAAAATCTCGTCTAGCTCGCGCCAATCGTTGTGCGGATAAGGCCGCCGCCGAGCGCCGGAAAGATTGGCCCCGGTGATAATACTGCTGTGGGCCAGCGAATCGTGCAGGATTAAATCCCCCGTTCGCAGCAAGTGCCCAATCGTCGTTTCGTTGGCTGCATGCCCGCCAGACATCAGCATCGCACTATCGACGCCGAGAAACTGGGCGAGTTCTCCTTCCAGTTGACGATGAATCTGGCGTTCGCCAGAGATTAAACGGCTGCCGCTGGTGCTGGTGCCTTGTTGCGTAATCGCGTCAATCGCAGCTTGTTTGACTTCTTCCTGTTCGGCCAAGCCTAGATAGTTGTAGCCCGCGAAGTTGATGACTTCTTTGCCTTCAACCGAAGCGGTGGCCGAGGTGGGGCCATCCAAGACTTGGAAGTACGGATTGGGCAGACCAAGTTCGCCCAGTTGATCGGCGAATTGCCGCACCTGACGGTACTCGGGCAAGGCCGAGAAACCGAACATCTCTTGCGGGATCTCGCTAGGCACGCTGGGACGTAGGTCGTCTGTTGCCAAGTAGATTTCAATGCTGTCGGCCACTTGGGCGACCGTTCGCATGGAAGGCAAGATGTCGTCAGGGAAACGTGCCCCGTACAAATCTTCAATGGAAGCAATGATCTCCATCCGTTCGAGCGAATCGAGATCGAGTTCCAAAATATCGGTTTCTGGCTCAATGTGCCGGGCTCGATCGCGGGCGATTTCGCGAATCTTGTCGATCACGAGCTGTACGGTCCGTTGCCGCACAAGCGGGTCGGAAACGGCTAGACCTTCGGCATCGGCTCGGGCTGCTTCCAGTTGGGCACGACGAAGCTTAACGCGTTGGATCTCTTCGGAAACTTGAACTTCGTCCCACGCAACCCAGCGTTCTAAAACGGGCAGCGTATGGGTGAGGAAATGTTCCTTGCACGCGTGTCGCTGGATCTTTCCACTGGATGTCTTGGGGATCGAGCCGCGTCGAATCAGGGCCACTCCGTCGACCGATATTTCATGCTCGATCGCAACTTCGCGGCGAATCGTGGCGATGATATCGGTCAGGTCTTTCCGTTTGGCACGCGGTGCTTCGGCGACGATGATCAAGCGTTCTCGATCGGCGACTTCCGCCATGACGGCCGCAGCGGTCATCCCTTCCATCAAGTCGTGGCATTGGGTGACGGTTTGTTCGATGTCTTGCGGGTAGCGATTAACGCCCCGCACAATGATCATGTCTTTCAAACGCCCGGTAATGAATAACTCGCCGTTGTTCATAAAACCAAGGTCGCCCGTTCGGAGGAAAGGCCCTTCGTTGGTGTCGGACGTATAGGCTTTGAAGATCGTCTCGGTCGCTTCTTCGTTTCGCCAGTAACCTTTGGCGATACTAGGGCCGCAAACCCAAACTTCGCCGACTTCGTCTGGTTGTTTCCGCTCGAACGTGTCTGGGTCGACGATCAAGATTCGTTGGTCGGGGAGCGTATTGCCACAGCCAACAATCACGCGAGCACCGTCGTCATCGGGATCGGCGTCGACGACTTGGTGTTGGTCGAGCGAGTAGCCATCCACCGCTTGAATGACCGGCGGGCTTTTTTTCATGCCGCCAGAGATGATGAGCGTGGCTTCGGCCATGCCGTAACAAGGGTAAAACGCCTCGCGACGGAAACCGCAGGGTTCAAATGTCTTGGCAAACCGATCGAGCGTTTCCGGGCGGACAGGTTCGGCACCGTTAAATGCCAATTCCCAACTGCTGAGATCGAGCTTCTCACGTTGTTCTGGCGTGATCTTCTGCACGCACAACTCGTAAGCAAAGTTCGGCCCCCCGCTGATATTGCATTGGTATTTCGAGATCGCACGCAGCCAGCGATACGGCTGCTGCAAAAAGGCCATCGGCGACATCAAGACGTTGGGCTGACCAATTTGCATTGGCTGAAGCACGCCACCGATGAGCCCCATGTCGTGGTACATCGGCAACCAGAAACAGGCCCGCACGCTACGGGTATGCTCGAAGGCATACGAAATGAGGGCCGAGTTATGCATCATGTTGCCGTGCGAGAGCATCACTCCCTTCGGCGTGCCGGTCGAACCGGACGTGTACTGCAGAAAGGCCATGGTCTCGGCCGTCAGGCGTGGCTGATCCCACTTGGCTGCCAGCTTGTCTTCCACCTGATCGATGCGAATCCAATCGATGGTTTTCAGGCCGGGCGTTTCTTCAAGCATGGGGACCATGCGTTCGTAAACTTCGGCAGTGGTCAGCGCGACCTTGGCCTGGGCATCGTCTGCGATGGCCTGGATGCGGACCATGTTGCGATTGCGGCGCGGAGGATAAGCGGGCACCGCCACTACACCGGCGTACAAGCAACCGAAGAAGGCCGCGATGAAGTCGAGCCCTGGCGGGAAAAGCAGAAGCGCGCGTTCCCCTTCCATACCACGAGCTTGAAGCTCGGCGGCGATTGCCTGGCAACGACGATCGAGTTGCTCGTAGGTGAGCTTGATCTCTTCGTCTTCACCATCAACCAGAAAAGTGAAAGCGACCTGTGATCCCAGATGCTCGGCACGATGACGCAAACGATCAACGATGTTCGTGGAAGGAGGGGTAAACGAATTGAGCATCTCTGGAGTCACGAGCTTTTCAATCTCCGATTAGGCAAATCGCAATGAGTTCGACTGCGCGATAAGAGGCCGATGGATTACGGTTTTCCCGCACGTATTTAGCGGCAACGCGGGAAATCGACACATATTAAGGAGAGCGGCAACAACAACTGCGCCACTTCCTAGCAGAGGTCGAATCGGTGGACAAGGATTCAAACGGATAGCTTGCATACGACGGTTTCGCCGAGCGGCCCCCAGTAAAGGATTAGGCCCAACTGCGGCCGCAGCTTTTGTGAATCCGATTTTCATAATCCCCGATCAAACCCCCTACGATGTCCCAACCTTCGGGACGTCGAACTTCGATATCTCCCTGGCGGTTAATGCGGACAATGGAATTCTCGGTAATGTGCGATTTCTGAAGATCTTCGGGAGTTAGTTCGTCATCGTGCAGAGCGTCCATCAACTCTCTGCCTGTCATTTCGATGAACTGCATGGCTGGGAAACTTTCGGCTATGAACGAGCTTATGTCAGTTTCGGCCCGGCTTTGGGCAAACTGTCATGATAACCGAAACGTGCGTTTGGGGGAGTATCGCGCTTTGGGATAATTGAATTTGAAGAGTGGTCCTAATGGGTGGGTCTTGCGGGGATTTTCTGGGCTGACTGGGGGATACGAAAGAGGGTAAGTCGCTTGTTTTCCCGCTTTCTTGTGAAGTTATGGTTGAGATTCGCGAGTGAATCGCTCATTCTGATTGGCTCTGCGAATTGGAAGGGATAACCTGCTTGGATCGATTATTCCTCCAAAATGCAATGTTCTCGCAAGGGTATCGCCCAAAGATGTTCCGTTCATCCGCCAATGCTTTTTTGTCCGATCGGCGTCAATTTGTCTTAGGAGCTGGCTCGCTGGCTCTGCTGCCGTGGTTTGGCCAATGCCTGCCCGGGGCTGCGAAGGCCAATGCTTCGTTCGCCAAGAATCCTTTTACTTTAGGCGTTGCCAGCGGCGATCCCCTGCCCGATGGCTTTGTGCTGTGGACGCGCCTGGCCCCTGAGCCGATTGAAGGGGGCGGAATGCCGGCGGAAGTTTATCAGGTGACCTGGGAACTATCCGAAGACGAGAGTTTTAAAACGATTGCCAAAAGCGGTAAGGCATTTGCCACTCCGCAGTTAGGGCACAGTGTTCACGTTGAAGTTCATGGACTGCCTGCCGATAAGTGGTACTTCTATCGCTTTCAATGTGGTGATGCGATGAGCCCGGTTGGCCGTGCCCGTACGACTCCCGGTTTCGATGCTGCCCCAGAACAGTTGCGTTTCGCGTTTGCTTCCTGTCAGCACTGGGAGCAAGGCTATTTCACCGCCCTCGGGCACATGGCGCAAGAAGAACTCGACTTGATGCTCCATTTGGGAGATTACATCTACGAATATGCTCCCAAGGCGAATCGGGTTCGTCAGCACAATAGTCATGAAATTGAGTCGCTGGACGACTACCGCAATCGCTACGCGTTGTATCGTACCGACCCAAACTTACAAGCCGCCCATGCCCGCTGCCCTTGGCTGGTTGTGTGGGACGATCACGAATTCGACAACAACTGTGCCGGTGATATCTCGGAAGAAAAAGGAATCGATCCGGCAGACTTCCTTTTGCGGCGGGCCAACGCCTACCAGGCCTATTACGAGATGATGCCGCTGCGTCGTCGTTGCATGCCAAAGGGCCCCCACATGCAACTTTACCGCCGCATTGCCTATGGCCAATTGGCCAACTTTCAGATGCTTGACACACGTCAGTACCGCACCGATCAACCCAACGGCGACGGCTTGAAGCCATACAACGAAGCGGAAGCCGATCGTTTTGCCACACTGCTAGGCGATAAGCAGGAACATTGGCTGATGCGTGACCTGATTGCCTCGCACAGCAACTGGAACATCCTGGGCCAGCAAGTCATGATGGCGCACGTCGATCGGATGGAAGGGGAAGGCGAAAAGTACAGCATGGACCAATGGCCCGGCTACAGCCATTCCCGCAATCGCCTGCTTGAATTCATGCGAGACCGTAAAGTGCCGAATCCGGTCGTGCTGACCGGCGACATTCACAAAAACTGGGTGAACGACTTAAAGGTCGACTTTCAGAACGAAAAAGAAGCTCCGATGGGGACCGAGTTTGTTGCCACATCGATCACGTCCGGTGGAAATGGCGGCCAGATGAGCGATGCCGAGAAGGTAATTCAAAGCGAAAACCCATTTGTGAAGTTCTTTAATGGCGAACGTGGCTACGTGAGTTGTACCGTCACTCCAACCGAGTGGCGCAGCGACTATCAGGTGGTCGAGTTCGTCGATAAACCAGACGCACCGCTGGTAACGCGAGCCTCGTTCGTTGTCGAGTCGGGGCAAGCTGGTGCTCAGCGTGTCTAAAAGTTTTTGGCCCACGAAAGCCAGCCTGATGCGATGTCTGGGCTGGCTTGTTTGCTTGGGCGACTCCCTCTCCCCTCCCCCTTTGGATTTTGAACATCGCAACTGAGAAAGTTTGATCATGCGAGCTGTGTTTCTCTGTGCTTTATCGCTTATTCTGGGTATGTCCGTAACGACCCTATTTGGTGCCGAAAACGATATGAAGCCGACGGACGAGTTGACCGTCATGTCGTTTAACATTCGTTACGGCAAGGCCAATGACGGTGAAAATCGTTGGGACAACCGCAAAGAGTTCGTTGCTGAGACGATCCAAGAGGTTTCGCCTGATCTGCTTGGTCTACAAGAATGCCTTCCCTTTCAACGCGACTTCCTGATCAAACATCTGCCTGGCTATGCCGTGCATGCAGCGGGACGGGAAGATGGCAAAGAGCAAGGTGAGATGTGTGCGATTTTCTATCGCAAAGATCGCTTTGAACTGCTCGACAGTGGCCACTTTTGGTTAAGCGAAACCCCGGATGTCGCTGGCAGCAAGAGTTGGGACAGCAGCTTGCCCCGCATGGCCAGTTGGGTACTGTTGGTCGACAAAAAATCGGAAAATAAGAAACCGATCCTCTACGGTAACACACACTTCGATCACAAAGGCCAGATCGCGCGAGTCGAGTCTGCCAAGATGATTCGGGAACGCGCTGCCAAGCACAGCGAGTTCGATATCATCGTTACCGGTGACTTCAATGCCGGCGAAGGCTCGAAGCCATACCAGGCGATGTTCGGGGAAATCGACGGGGCCAAGTCACCGGTTATCGATTCCTACCGTGCATTCGTTCCGGAAAAGAAAGAGGAAGAAGGCACGTTCAATGGTTTCAATCTCAGCAAAAACAACGGTGATCGAATCGACTGGATTGGGGTTTCTGCTGATTGGAAGGTAGAGGACGCCCAAATCTTGCACAACAACCGCGATGGTCGTACGCCCTCGGACCACTTCCCGATTACGGCCAAACTAGCTCGTTAGAATATTTCTTCGCACTAGTTCATCAGGGCGATCGCAGGCTAAAGAATCCTTCCCCGATCGCTCTTTAACGCCTGAAGGGGCTGGCATCGATTGCCAGCCTTTTTTGCGTACCCGAAGGGCTTCCGCTTTTTTCTTCTTGGCTAAACTTCTTTCTCCATCAGTCGCTGGCGAAATAGTTCGCTCATTGCCAAGATTTCTTCAACCGCGAAGCTTTCGCTGCGGCTACTGGCTTCGAGCCCTCCCTGCTCCATCACTTGGTCGACTTCCGCTTTTTCCAATCGCCCCTTAAAGGCGCTGTGCAGAACGCTGCGAAGGAATTTGCGGCGGTGGAAGAAGAGGGATCGGTTGAATTCATGAAAGAATTCCAAGTCTGGGATCGCTGCCCGGCGCTCTGGTTCGATGTCGATCTGCAGGATTGCGGAGTGAACTTTCGGGGCTGGCCAAAACACGCTGGGGGGCATGATCCGGACAATCTCGCAGCGACACTGGCTTTGGATCCAAACCGACAGGGCGCTGTAGTCTTTCGTGTTGGGCGGCGCGACAATTCGCTCGGCCAGTTCCTTCTGGATGGTGACCGTCATGCTTTTGGGGGTAATCTCGGTTCGCAAGAGATTCGAGATAATCGGCGTTGCGACGTTGTAGGGCAGATTGGCCGCCAATTTAAAATGATCTGTCCCGATCTCGGCCATCTTTTCGCGGATCGTCTCGATCATTTCCGGGCGGAAACTGTTTTTGTTCCGCAAAGCATCGAAGCTCAGCAGGGTGACGTTCTCGAAGTCGTCGAGTTCTTCCAGGGCGAACGTAGCCATGTGAGGATCGATTTCGACCGTCACTAAGTGCCCGGCCTGGGCTGCCATACGTGTTGAAAGCGTTCCGGTGCCGGTGCCGATTTCCAGCACGACGTCATCCTTTTGGATATCGGCCGAGCGGACCAAGAGGTCCAGCAGGTTCATATCGATCAGAAAGTTCTGACCATGCTTCGAGACAGGGCGGATTCCGATTTCGCGGAATTTGCTCGTAAGGTACGAGATCGTTTGATTGCGAAATTCTGGCATGCGGTAAATCGGTTTCCAGGGGAGTTTTTAGTGTGAGTTATTCGTTGCCAAACTGAAGCGAGGATCGCGGGTGCCATGTTCACGTCTTCACGAGTATGGCTTCTCCACTATGCATGCTCACGAAGGCGAGAGCATGGCACCCTATAGTTTAGATTGAATAAGGAACGGTATTTTAGTGTTTGGGATCTGTTTCGAGTTGACGCTGAACGTACTTGGCCAACAGATCGGTTTCGATGTTGACGATATCGCCAACTTCGCGTTTGCCCAGCGTGGTGGCGTCGAGCGTGTGCGGGATTAACGCGACGCTGAAGCGATCGTTGGTAACATCAACCAGCGTTAAGCTGATCCCGTCGATCGTTACCGAGCCTTTGCTGGCCATCTGCCGTGTTGTTTCAGGGGGAACTTGAAACCACATGGTACACCACTCGCCGTCGTTGTTGCGCTGGACCAGCGTGGCGGTTGTGTCGATGTGTCCGGTAACGAGGTGCCCCCCCAAGCGGTCGCCTAGTTGCAGCGATCGCTCTAAGTTCACTAAGCTCCCGTTTTTAAGCTGGCCAAGGTTGGTTCTTTTTAAAGTTTCTTCCCCAGCCTCAAAATCGACGACATTTTCTTCGATCGAAACCACGGTCAAACAGCAACCGTTCACGGAGATGCTATCCCCCAGGCTCGCGCTGCCGGCGATCAGGGGGCTTTCTAATGAAAGGCGAACCCCCGGTCCTTCGGGTTTAAGGGCGATGACTTTTCCTTGAGTTTCGACAAGGCCGGTAAACATGGTTTCCTCGAAACGCCCAAATCGGGCTTGGAATGAGTAACGAATCAACTACCCACGAATTTAACGGTAGGGAAAATTCCCCACAACGACCCGTCCCATCCTTGGCAAGCACGCCCTGAATGGGTCAAAATAACGGCGATTTTTGAAATTCTGCTGAAACCAGTAATGGATTTCGAGCTTCTCCGCATTCTGCCCCTCGCTTGCGGAACTCATAAAATAGCACTCCCATTTTTGAAAACTTAGATAGAAGACGAGCCAAAACCATGAGCATGATTGTCGACGTTCGCGGACTTCAGATCCTGGACAGCCGTGGAAATCCAACGGTGGAAGTCGAAGTGATTCTGGACAATGGCGTGGTTGGACGCGCTGCGGTTCCCAGTGGGGCATCGACCGGTGTTCACGAAGCATTGGAACTACGTGATGGTGATAAGAACGTTTACCTAGGCAAAGGCGTTACCAAAGCCGTCGAGAACGTGAACGACGTGATCGCCGACGCTTTGATCGGGGAAGACGTTACCAGCCAGACGCACATCGATGAATTAATGATCGAACTGGACGGCACGCCCAACAAAGCCAAGCTAGGTGCCAACGCCATCTTGGGTGTTTCGCTGGCCGTTGCTAAAGCTGCCGCTGCCACCTCGGGCTTGCCACTTTACCGTTACTTGGGCGGTGTCGGTGCTCGCACCCTGCCAGCTCCGATGATGAACATCGTCAACGGTGGTTCGCACGCAGATAACAATGTCGACGTGCAAGAGTTCATGGTCTTCCCGCTTGGTTTCGACAAGTTCAGCGACGCCCTTCGCTGCGGCGTGGAAGTTTTCCATAGCTTGAAGAAAGTGCTCAAGGGTAAGGGCCTTAACACAGCCGTCGGTGACGAAGGTGGTTTCGCCCCGAACTTGGGTAGCAACATCGAAGCTTTGGACCTGATCATGGAATCGATCGAAGCTGCTGGCTACAAAGCCGGCGAGCAGGTCTTTATCGCTTTGGACGTTGCTTCCAGCGAACTGTACAACAAGGAAAAGAAGACCTACACCATCGACGGCAAGGAAATCGATTCCTCTGGCATGGTCGACTTCCTTGCTGCTTGGGCCGACAAGTACCCAATCATTTCGATCGAAGACGGTTGCGATGAAGACGACTGGGAAGGTTGGAAGCTGCTGACCGAAAAGCTGGGCGACCGCGTTCAGTTGGTGGGCGACGACTTGTTTGTGACCAACTGCGAACGTCTGCAACGTGGCATCGACGAAGACATCGCCAACAGCATTCTGATTAAGGTCAATCAGATCGGTTCGTTGACGGAAACGATCAACGCGATTCAATTGGCCCACGCGAACGATTACACCAGCATCGCTAGCCACCGCAGTGGTGAAACCGAAGACGCGTTCATCGCTGACTTGGCTGTCGCTTTGGGGACCGGTCAGATCAAGACCGGGTCGGCTTCGCGCAGTGATCGTATGGCGAAGTACAACCAATTGCTACGAATCGAAGCCGAACTGGGCGATCTGGCCCTTTATGGTGGTCCGGCTTTGTTGAAGAAGCGTGGCAAGTAATCATTGCCCGTACAGACTGTCTAATCGGAACAAGGGGCCCCGCGTGGCCCCTTGTTTTTCTTTCGCGTGGCTTGTCGCGTTGAGTTAGACTAAATTCATGAGCGTTACCCCAGCCCCACAGCAAGAGCCGATTACCGATTCTCCCTGGTTTTGGCTTTACCTGTTCGCCACGACAGCGCTCATCTTGCTGGTGGTCTTCCGCTCGAAGTTGGATATCCGCCAAGCAGATATCGAGCGGCAGCATCAAGCCCGAGAGTACATGAGCCAAACGCTGGAAGATCCTGCTGCCACCACCGGTGAAGTTCCCGTGGCAGCGGTCTCAACGCCTGACAACACGCTGATTGGTTGGAACTATATCTATGTTGTGCTAGGCGTTTTGGTTTCGGTGGGCTGGGTGCGACTATGGTACGTTCGATTTCATCAGCCAATACAACCTCCTCCGGAAGCCGATCAGCGGCAACGGCAAGATACCTAGACGGTGATCCAGCATGTGGATTTTTGAACAATCGCTCCCCATCATCATTATTGCGGTCATCGGCGGAGCCATTCTGGCGGGCACGATGCTGCAAACGGGCAAGCAACTGTTTTTGTATCTGTTAATTGGCTGGATCGCGGTTTGTTCGCTGTTGCTGGCGCTAGAATTCGTCATTGTGACCGAGGGAGAGCGAATCGAAGCGGTCGTCTACGATATTGCAGCCGCGTTGGAAGCCAACGATGTTGAAGGAGTAACAGAGTGTGTCTCGGTAGCAGTCCCTAATTTGAAGGACCAGGCCGAGCGGCAAATGAAGCTTGTCGAAATTGAGTCTGTCAAAGTAAAGCAGAATCTCGAGGTCACGATTAATCGTGGATCGACGCCGCCGATTGGGATTGCCAAAGTTAACGTCAAAATGACCGGCCACCTGCGCGGAAACGAGGTGATGGACGGGCAGTTCGCCACCTTCCTCGTATTAACGTTTCAACTAGACCCAGATGGGCAATGGCGGGTGATATCATACCAGTTCTTCGATCCGCGCGGTGAACAAGCTGGCGAGATAACTCCTCCGGTCTGAATGATTGTTGGGACAAGTTTTTCCTTTTTTTGCTCTTCCTTGCCAATATTGGAAACGCCGTAGAGCGTTTAACTGAGTAAAATTGTTTAAACATTAGTTGGGCTTGCTATACGTTCTCGCATCTCTTCATGCAAACGTAACAAACCGCTCATTTCCAAGCCCCAGCCCGGCCATGTGACCTGAGTCGTTGAAAAACGGCACGCTGCCCTTGGTCATGTGGCTGGGCACTTTTTTTACTCCGCCCGCTTCTGCCTAATGTTCCTACTCTCTTTCCTATAGTCAGGGAAATGCTAGCTCAGAGAAAGCGATTCCTAGCGGTTCTTAGGCTGATAGCAGCCTGACACGGGCAAAACGACTGCTAGCTTGTGTTACCGATAAATTCAGCCAGAACTGGTCAGATAAAGACCGTTTTGGTGGCCAAGACGCTGCCATTTTGTGATTTTGACAAAATTGCTTGCCAAACCATTGAAAGTTTGTACACTACTTGGCAGCCAGGAATTTGGGCTCATTTTCGATAACTAGTGGTATGCGAACCAGTTACGGCAAATAGGTGTCATTTCGTTAACGTTTGGCATCCTCTTTGCTAATACTGAAAACATCAACGCAACCACTCAAGGAAATCCCTTTTTTGCAACGGAGTGTAAACCCATGTTAGTTTTGACTCGCAAGCAGCAGCAGCAGATTCAGATTGGCGAAGGCGTTACGATCACTATCTTGAAGGTGAAGGGAAATACGGTTCGTATCGGTATCGATGCCCCTTCGGATGTGAAGATCGTTCGTAGCGAATTAGAGCCGGAAGTGGCTGCCCCTGTCGAAGAAATAGAGTCAGCAAGCCCCGTTGTCAATCGCATCGATCAAATCGAAGCGGCCAACGGAAAAGGCAAATCTCAGCCCAGCGAAGATTACCGTGTGGTTTCTTTTCGGGTGAAAGCAGACGGAAGCGACAGCAAGCGGAACGATTCACCGCGGGCAACCAGCATGCGAGACTTCCTTGCTGCCAGAGCATCCAACGCCATCGGTTAGTCGCTGGATCTTCGACTCCCCTGGGTCTTCAATGGTTAGCCTGATTCTCGTTAATTGGGCGACGGGGGAGTCGAATAAATGCTTCTTCTCAGTGGATTCGTTTCCACGGAAGATAAACGCTTCGCTGGATCAACGGTTTCGGCTGCCGGTTGAGGTTGTGGCATATCTGCTGGTTTAACAACCGGGGCAAGATGACTGGCGGGCATGATTTGATTATCTGTGGCGGGCCGGATTCCCTGCTGCTGGATGGAACTGTAATATTCTTCCCGCAGCTGAAGAACATGCTCTCGCAAGATTCGTCGCACTTCCAACACGCTTTGCGGCGTTCGGTGGACCGAATTATGATCGGCAGTAACAACCAATTCTGAAACCGCCTCATCTAAGTGGGCGCTCTCGTACTTCACAACACCATCGCTTCGGCCAGAGAAATAACCTAGCCAAGTGTCGGGATCAACGATTCCAATGACCGTATGGTATTTCACCCATGGTGCCTGCGGGGCATTGTTCAGAGCAGGAAGTACCGGTGAGTCTGGTGCCAGCGAGTCTACGCTGGTGCTGATCTGCAATAACTCTTCATTGCTAAAGTAGCCAGGATTGCTGGCAATTAGTCGATTACTGCTACCGGTGACAAAGCTGGGCAAGGTGATCAAGCTTTGGCCTAGCCAGCGTGTCGTCGAGTTGGCGAAGTTGCTGCCTCGATGGGGCGTGCCCATGGTGATCACCCGGCGGATCGATTGGTTGGGGTGAAAGAAGAGAACCTGCCGCAGTGCTTCCGCATCTTCAGGATCCCCTTGGAGTTCACTTGGTGGGCGGTCGGAAACAATGTGCCAAAAGTTGTTTTGGCTTTCGATTGTTTGCATCCGTGAGACCAAGCCGCCCATGCTATGGCCGACAAGAACCATCTGGTCGAGGGCGATCGCCGCACGATCGGGATCGAGCTTATTGCGCATCGTTTCCAAGTCTGAGCGGAACTGCGCGGCAGAAATCCAAAACGGTTGGCCGGTCGGGTAAAGGTAGAACCAGAACTGGTAGTTGTTGCGGATTTCAGGCTGGGCTCGTAAGTCATTAAACATTTCCAGCCAGGTCATCGGACTCGACCATAAGCCGTGGACCATCATCACCGGAATTTTCTTCGGATCGTACGGTTCCAGCATATAAATTCCCCGTTCGTCTTTCTGGGCGTCGGGGGTGAGCATGCCAAGGGTAGCCATGTAGGCTGGCCCCAGCGAACTTGAATCTAACAAGTAAGCCAGCGGTGTGCTGATATCGGCTTCTAGAGGAACCTTTTTACCTTTGACCTCGATCTCAGGCTGTTCGAGCGGGTCGTACAAATGAATGTGGCAATAGTGGATATGCTTCTTGGTTTCCGAGTCGATATCGGGGGTATGCGTCACTTCCAAGAAGGCGGTTAAAGCGAACGTCAAATTCGGGGGGAAATATTCTGCCCCAGGAGCATTCGGCGGATTGTCCTTGCATTCGGCAATCAGCGGCACGCCAAGACCATATTGTCGGTGCTGATTCTTGAGTCCATCCACTTCGTAGTCGGAAGTGAATTGGAAGTCTTGGAACTCGGTATTCTGCCAACGGCCAACCGTGTCGAGCGAAATGATAAAAATCTGGTTGGGGGTTTTGATGCGGTAGGTTTCCCCTTGTTTCAGCTTGCCTTGCAACTTAACCAGACGCAGCGATCCTTCGAGCGATTTGTTGTAGATGTCGCAGGCCTGACGAAAGCGAGGGTCATAGCCATCGGCACGCGCTCCATCTTTGCTTTCAAACAAGTAGTAGTAAGCGTGCGAGACGCTGCCAGCGTATAGTTCCAAAGCGGTCGCATTCTTGCCCAAGGCGTCTGCCCGTGTGGCGGCGATGTAGGAAAGCTCTGCAAAGCTATACATATTGTCTGCGGTTGGCTCTTTCTCGATCATCTGAGCCAACTCGCTCAAGCCACGGGCATAATCTCCGTCAGCATATTTTTCCAGGTTTAACTGACGAAGCGATTGTCGTGTGCGATCGGTCACCTTAGGGCCGCTGTACGACATCAATTGCAGCGGACCATCTAGCGGGTTCGTCGGCGTCCGGCGAACACTGGCAAAACGCGAGTTCATGCAGCCAGTGCTGGCCAGGCAGCAAATAGCTACGACCATCACCATAGGTGCCCGCGAAAGCAGTCTTACCCCAACAAAGGCGGGCATGATTTGGTTGTCGGTGCGTATCATGTGACGCGAACTTTTAACTCGATAGTGGTCAGCAACTCAAGTGTGGGGTTGGGGTTTGCTTGTGATTGCCCTTGCCAGGCTGGACATAAGACGACAAGCCGGGAGACAATACAAAGATCGAGAAAAGCACGTCAATGCGAAATCGAAGAAAACCACCATGTTCAGCGGAAGCTTCCCAGGAGCCGAGAACCATTTCCCAGTCATTACCATCCCCGTTTGACCCGAAGTGGAACGATTGGCCGATCGCCGACGTAGCCATCCGCGAGGCTCTCTTACACGCCTACGAGGACGGCAGTTGGGGACGCTATCATGGGCCTAACGTTGCGCGTTTAGAAGCCGTGCTAGCAGAGGTGCACGGGGTAAAGCATGCATTGGTATGCTCTTCCGGAACGATTGCCGTTCAGATTGCGTTGCGATCGCTCAATGCGCGTGAAGGAAGCGAAGTGATCTTAGCGGCTTACGATTTTCCGGGCAACTTTCGTGCGATCCAAGATGCCGGGCTGTTTCCGGTGCTGGTGGATATCGACCCAGAAACGTGGTGCCTCGACGCGAATAGCCTGTCCGCTGCCATTTCGGAGAAGGCGGTGGCGGTCATTGTTTCGCATTTGCATGGTGGCTTGGCTGCCATGCAAGCCATTGAGCAGGTAGCTGCCAAGCACGGAATCGCCGTGATCGAAGATGCTTGTCAGGCAACCGGTGCGAAGATCGGGGGTCGAGTCGCTGGTACTCTCGGAGAGGTCGGAATTCTTAGTTTCGGTGGCAGTAAGCTGATTACTGCCGGGCGTGGGGGAGCAATCCTGACAGATCGCGATGATTTGTTACAGCGGGCCAAGATATACTGCGAGCGGGGCAATAACGCATATCCGCTGAGCGAGTTGCAAGCCGCCGTTGTTTTGCCTCAGCTAGAACAGCTGGAGATGCGTAACCAATTACGTTGCAAACATTTGCAAAGACTGCGCAAAAGGTTGGAAGCCCTTGCGCATCGGCTACGTCCGGTTGCTTGGTGTTCCGATCAACCATCGTTTTATAAACACGCTTGGCTGTGCGACACGGCGCAGCGTGCGCACAATCTCACGCAGATGGCTGAATCCCAAGGGATACCCCTCGGAAAGGGTTTTCGTGGCTTTTTCAAGCGTCCTGAAAGCCAAGCTCGAAAGGTAGGGACTCTTCCCCATTCGAGAGAGGCGGCCGAGCGAACGATATTACTCCATCATCCTATTCTTCTGCAGGATGAATATGCTATCGACTGGCTCGCCGATTGGCTACGGCAGCAAGTAGGGGAAGAATGAGCTTTCGCATTCCTCCAATTTGAATCGTTTCCCCCGCAACCGCAGCGGTTGTCTTATTGCTTGTGCGGTGCGGGGATCAGCACTTAGGTCGTGGAGTGGATGAAGTCGAGTTGTCCAACGTTCATCAGGCCAGCAAGAGCAGCCACAGAGTCGTCGTCTAATTCCACTTCAACTTCGCCACGAAGAATGCGAACGTCTTTCGGGGCTTCAACGCCGATAGTGACTCGATTGCCGGAAATGCGATTGATCACAATTTCGATGTTGTCACCGATTTTGATGGAATCACCAACTTTTCGACTCAAAACTAACATGGCCTTGTACTCCTCCCTGGCGGATTTAATAGATCTTCTTGACCACAATGGTATGTCGACGACGTACAAAAACCCCTTGTTTTTGAATGTCTCGTTGCCCTGTCTCTTCTGCAATTTAAGGGCCATTGATGTGTTATTTTTTTGTGGTTGAGTAAAATGTTTCTGTAAGTTGTTATGACAGCAAGCTTTTTGGCATGAAAAATATTATCAGATTCGTTCAAGTGTCATGGCCGACTTGCCGACGCCCTGTCTTAATTTGAGATGATGGATTCAAACTGAGATGGAAGCAGCCAGCAGCGCGGACAGAAACTGACCCGTTAAACCACTTTTGCTCCTTCAATACACGCGTAAAGATCGAAGAGATAGGTTGGGGTGGTCTTTATTTGGCCACAATGTAGTCAATAATGGTTGTATGTCGTGTGTGTCTCCACTTGCCTCATGGGATGCTCTGAGTTGGGTAATGGATGACCAAACTGGTTGCTGATGAACCAGTTTCTGCATGGCAGAAGCGATAAAATTGGGGCATTTCTCTATCTAGCCCATATAACCGCTACAAGTTTTCTTTCGGGTGGCCTAGGTAGTGTACCTCTGTAAGGTGGCCAATTCTTTGGAAATGATGATCTCCGAGAAGATTAATTGCCGATACGCTCTTTGTTGACTACCATTGCGGAGGGGCCCTCTTTGGAACTATTGGGCCTTGTCGTTTTCTATTAGTTACTCATCACTATCGACTTCGAATGCCCTCTGGAAAATGGATCTGCGCGGTTATCGTTCGAAGAACGGAACAAGGAATGGAATTTTGTCTGATGTCCGATCAGTCAACATTGCGTTGGTCGTTTCCAACCTTCCCGGTCCCTTCGGTCGAAGACCATTCCCAAATTGTTGGGCTCGTTGAAAAGCGTTGGCATTTGCGAGTGCTTCCGTTAGCATCAAAACCCATCGCGACGCTACATCGTTCCCGTAATGAGGAACCTGGGGTGATCTGGGCTTTCCCGGTTCAATACCTTGGGAAACACCGGGAAACCGATGGTGCCGCCCCATACCGGTATCGATGGTGTCTTTTGGAAGAGGCACAACGTCGAATCCGGCGAAAACCTTTGCAGCGGATCGTTCAAGATGTTCATCGCGACTACGCGGATAAGATGCCTTTGTTTTTCGATATTTAGTTTGGCATTGGTTTGGGGGTCACAAAACCGTTGTCAAGCGGCCGATGAGCAGTCCGTGCCTATCGAGCAACTTAGCAAGCAGCTATCCGAGGCTCGCCAACAATTCGATTTTGGAAAAGCGGTTCGCGTGCTCGATCAATGGATCAAGCAGCAGCCAGATCGTTCTCAGCTGTACTATCTACGTGGTTGCGAGAACTTCTTCGCCGGCAACTATCGGCAGTCGGTGAAAGACTTTGACCGTCTGGTAGAACTTGAACCGGCTCGTCGGCAGAGTTTGTGGGAAAGAGGTATTTCCTATTACTTTGCCGGTGACTTTGCTAAGGGTGCCGAGCAGTTTGCGGACTACCAGAACTATCACGACCAAGACGTGGAAAACTCGGTGTTTCGCTATTTGTGTGTCGCCAAGGCCGACGGCGTGAAGCAAGCTCGTGAAACCTTACTTCCCATCGAGAACGATCCCCGGCCTGGTCTGATGGAAGTTTTTCGCCTGTACGAAGGCAAGGAAACGCCCCAAAACGTCTTAGAGGATATGCAGCAAACCAAGCTTACCGGCCCGGCCGCCGCCGGTTATCGTTTTTATACGCTGCTGTATGTGGGTCTGTATTACGATGCTCACGGAGACGATGCTCTGGCCGTGAAGTACTTGGCCGAAGCAAGCGATCCTAAGCTGTTGGAAGCGGGCGGTCGGCGAATCAGTCGTTATATGTGGGACACGGCTCGCTTAGCCCACCAGGAAATCTCGAAACGCATACCGCCAGCGAAAAACTAGCATCGCCGTTTTAGTTCGGCTAGGTTAGGGGGAAACATGTCCCGTGATCCCCCTCTTCCCTGCCCTTCCGAATAACGTGCTTGCGATGAACTATCTTCGTTTTCATTTCGCCGTCTTGGTGATGTGTGTTCTCACTTCGTTCGCCCAGGCCGACGATCGTCTCAACTTTCTGGTCATCATGTGCGACGACCTGGGTTACGGCGATCTAGAGTGTTACGGGCATCCTGAAATCCGCACACCCAACCTCAACAAGTTGGCCAGCGAAGGGGTGCGGTTTACCTCGTATTATAGCGCGGCGCCTGTGTGCTCGCCTTCTCGTGCTGGCTTGATTACCGGACAAACGCCTACCCAGGTTGGCATTTACGATTGGATTCCGGGTGGCTCGCCAATGCACATTCGGGCTGAAGAAGTCACTTTGCCCAAGTTGTTGAAAACAGCCGGCTACGAGACCGGCTTGTTCGGTAAATGGCACTGCAACGGAAAGTTCAATTCCCCCGAGCAGCCACAGCCGAACGATCTCGGTTTCGATTATTGGTTTGCTACGCAAAACAATGCTAATCCTTCGCACGAGAACCCAACGAACTTCGTGCGCAACGGAAAGCGAGTGGGGCCAACTCAGGGGTTCTCCTGCCAGGTTGTGGCGGACGAAACGATCGATTGGCTGACCAACGTTCGGAATTCGGATAAGCCCTTTTTTGCTTTGGTAACGTTTCACGAACCCCACGAGCCGATTGCGTCGCCAGAGGACTTGGTGCAGTCCTACCCCGATGCGCACAAAAAAGGAGAAGCCCTTTACTATGCCAACGTCACGAACGTGGACCGGGCCGTGGGAAAGTTAATGCAGAAACTCGACGAGCTAAAGCTGAGCGATAATACGTTGGTATTGTTCACCAGCGATAACGGCCCCGAGACGCTCAATCGCTATAAAACGGCCTGGCGATCACACGGTTCGCCGGGACCGCTGCGAGGGATGAAACTGCACATTTATGATGGGGGAATTCGTGTGCCAGGCATCGCTCGTTTGCCTGGAAAGATTGAAGCTGGCTCGGAATCGGATTTTCCCGTTTGCTCGTTGGATCTACTGCCCACCTTCTGTGAACTGGCTGGGGCGAAGGTTCCCCAGAGTGCCAAGCTCGACGGCACCAGCCTGGCAAGGATGCTCGAGGGAGAAACCGTCAAACGAGATAAGCCGCTTTTCTGGCACTACTATCGTGCGTTCGGTGATGCGAAAGTGGCCGTGCGGGATGGCGATTGGAAGTTAGTCGCCCTATGGAATCAAGGGGAAGTCTCGCCTGGGGCCGCTTATAAAAAAGGAGATTACTCGTTGATCAAGAACGTCAAGTTTACTGATTTCGAGTTGTATAACCTGAGGGAAGATATTGCCGAAGCGAACGACCTCAAAGAGCAACATCCTGAGGTCGTTTTACGTTTGAAGAAGGCCCTGCTTGCCAAATATGACGAAGCCACCGCCAATGCCATCGATTGGTATGCCGAAGCAAATTAGCATACCGTTGGCTGATCGCTGGCGATCGAACCGGACAAGCTTAGTTGTACGGACCGTAGCCTGGCCCTTGGCCGTAACCAGGACCAGGGCCTTGCCCATTGCCATTGGCGAAGGGACGCACAGGGTAAGGTTGCGGATAAGGGCCGTTCTGGTAGATCGGTCCTAAGCCACCGTAAGGTGGCCCCCATAGTTGATAGGGGACCGAGTAAGGACGGAACGGACGTTCCCATTCGCCGTAAGGACGGACCGGTCGACCCCATTCTTCAACAATGTGCAACTGATCCAAGCTTCCATCCGCATTGCGGAGGGTTGCCCGGCGATGGTGATAACCCGACTTCATGTAAGTGGGGTTTTCGTAGACGAAGGCCGGCTGCGGCTGAGCATACTGCGCAACACGCTGGCCGGTTTCGGGATTGTGGCTATAGGTACTGGGCGCAAGGGTCCAGTCATTCGCTTCGCTTGCCACAGGGGCAAATACTAGGCTGCTGAGGGTTAGAAACCCGATCAGAATCACTTTTCTTGTAAACATAGCAGTGTCGATAATTCTGGCGCATCAACACGAAAATCCATTCGTGCCCATTTGCGCACTACGACGCCGGCTTCAACTGCCGGAAAAATAAATTGAAAAGTGAATCGGGATACTTATACCCTAATCAAGGATACGCAAATTCCAAGGCTTCATTTCCTCAATTTGCGCTCGTTCGGTCATATCGAAATGGAGGGGTGTAAGGGTTAGATACCCTTTTTCGAGGGCCGAGAGGTCGGTTTCCTCTTCGCCGTGTTCGGGACGCGGATCGCCGGTAGCCCAATAGTAGTCACGGTTTCGGGGATCTTTGCGCTTGATGAAATGCTCGCCGTAACGTGCCACACCCATCGGCACGATCTTTAGTTCCGCTTCGCCAGAAGGAAGCTTGGTGGCGGTGGTAGGAATGTTCAGGTTATATAGCCTGGGAGAATTCGATTTGTGCTTGAGAATCTGTTGGATCACTTGGCAAGCCATTTCGGCGGCACGCTCGAATTGGGCGTGCTCGTTCCACTCTAGCGAGACCGCGATGCTGTTGATGCCGAAGAAGGCGCCTTCAATCGCGGCCCCAACGGTTCCAGAGTAAAGCACGTTAATTCCAGCATTCAGCCCGCCATTGATGCCGCTGACAATCAAATCAGGACGCTCGGGCATGAGTTCGACGACGCCCAATTTCACGCAATCGGCCGGGCTGCCTTCCACGGCATAGCCACGGCGGCGATCGCCATCGAAAACTTCTTTGCAGACCAAAGGGCTGAGAAACGTAATCGAGTGCCCTACCCCGCTCTGTTCGGTTGCCGGGGCAATGACGGTTACGTCTCCCAAGCTGCGTAAGGCCTTTTCCATGGCAGCCAAGCCAGGCGCGTAAATTCCATCGTCATTCGCCAATAAGATCTTCATCGTGGTTCCACCTCCGGTTTTTCCTTCATCTTACGGCAAATGAAGGGCCCGTAAATGTGGCTCGCATGGACTTAACAATTGGGACTACCAAGGAGAGCAGCTGGCCGTCGAGGTGGACTGTAAGCAATGCTCTATAAGTATTGCCAAAGTGCAAGAGAGCTGTTTTTGGCCCCCTGCTGAGAGGCCAGTAACTTGGTATTCAAGCGTGGAGGAGACAATAATCAGGGGATTCCCGTCGGTTCCCGCTATCAAGGCCCCCAGCCGGTTGGAAGGTGGGAAAAGTAACGATATAATCGTTCGTTTCCACTTCCCGCCACTTTCCTAGGCGGGTTTTTTCATTTCCCGGCCCTGTCCAATCGGCCCAACGACCACGGACGGAAACCATGCAAGAAACCTCCTCGGTCAATTCCCCTGGCGCCACCGATATTTACTCGGAACGTGTTCTCGTTCTCGACTTCGGTTCGCAGTATGCCCAGTTGATTGCTCGCCGTGTTCGCGAGCAGAACGTCTACTGCGAGATCGTCCGTCACGACATCACCGCCGAGCGAATTGCGGAACTGGCTCCTCGTGGGATCATCCTATCTGGTGGCCCTTCCAGTGTTTACGAACCCGATGCACCCAAGTGCGACCCTGGCATCTTCGACCTGGACATTCCTGTCTTGGGCATTTGCTACGGCATGCAGTTGATGTGTGAGCGGTTTGGCGGGAACGTACGCAACGCTTCGGCCCGAGAATATGGGCATGCTCATATCAAGATCACCGATCCCACCGACCTGTTGGCCGGACTGCCGGACGAAACCGACGTTTGGATGAGTCACGGCGACCAAGTCGAGCAAATCAGCGGTCTATTCCGCCCGTTGGCTTCGACACGAACTTGCCCGGTAGCGGCCATGCGGCATGTCGAACGGAAGCAATTTGGTATCCAGTTCCACCCGGAAGTGACCCACACTCCGCTCGGCAGCCAGATTTTGCGGAACTTTGTGATCTCGGTTTGTGGTTGCGAGGGAACGTGGAAGCTGGGGGACTTTGCCCGAGAAACCATCGCCCGCATTCGCGAGGAAGTTGGAACTGCCCGCGTCATTTGCGGTTTGTCAGGCGGGGTCGATTCGTCGGTGGTCGCCGCACTGCTGTATCGGGCGATTGGTGATCAGCTTTCGTGCATTTTGGTCGACAACGGTTTGCTTCGAAAAGACGAGGAAGCGGCGGTTATTGCCGAGTTTTCGTCCCACTTTAAAACCGACCTGCACGTGGTGAATGCTCGGGAACGCTTCTTGAAGAAGCTGGAAGGCATTTCCGACCCACAGGAAAAACGGAAATGTATTGGCTATGAGTTCATCGAGTGCTTTAAAGAAGAAGCCTCGAAGATCGAAAACGCAAAGTACCTGGCCCAGGGGACGCTGTATCCTGATGTGATCGAGAGTGGCGCTGCCGTTGATGGCCCGGCTGCCGTCATTAAACTGCATCACAATGTGGGTGGCTTGCCGGCTGAATTAGGCTTTGACTTGGTCGAGCCGTTACGAGATCTGTTCAAAGACGAAGTTCGGAAGCTGGGAATTGAGTTGGGCTTGCCAGAAGATATCGTCTGGCGGCATCCGTTCCCCGGCCCTGGCTTAGCGGTTCGCTGTTTGGGCGAAGTGACTGAGGAAAAATTGGCCATCTTGCGAGAAGCAGACGCCATTGTCGTCAACGAGATCAAATCGGCCGGGCTCTACCGGCAAACCTCACAGACGTTTGCTGTGCTGCTGCCGGTACAAAGCGTTGGTGTGATGGGAGATGCCCGCACTTACGACAACGCGGTTTGTGTTCGCTGTGTCGATACGGATGACTTCATGACGGCGACCTGGAGTGATCTTCCTTACGAAGTACTGGCCCGCATCTCGACTCGGATCATCAACGAGGTGAAAGGGGTTAATCGTGTGTGCTACGACATCAGCACAAAACCCCCTGCAACGATTGAGTGGGAATAAAGAGAGATCCTTCGCTAGTAAGTCTTACTAGCAACGACCGGCAGAATCTGAGCGTGAGATCAGGCGCATAAAAAAAGCGTGGCTAGGGGGACTAGCCACGCTGTTGATCGGGAAGGTGCGATTTAAGTTTAAGCTCATGGCAGGGCGAGGAGGGGATGGTGATCCTCGGAGCTAAACCTAAACGTACCGATAAGATAAGAGATTAGTGAGGGTTGGTGTGTGCTTCCAACACTTCGGATCGTACCAGAGAATCGCCCGTTTGCAACTATAAAAAAAGGCTGTGGTGGAACATATTTTTCCGGCATGATTCGCTTTGAGGGGCTTTGATTTCCCTAGGTGGTGCTGGCATTAGATATGTTTATTTCAGCGCAAGGACTATTAACTTTCCCCTAAGAAGGGATTTGAATGTTTCTATGAGCAAGAAATACATCTTCCAGATGGAGCGGTTGACCAAAAAGATTGGACCTCGTGAGGTCTTAAAGGAGGTCTTCCTGGCGTTCTATCCCGGCGCAAAAATTGGCGTTCTTGGTCGAAATGGTGCGGGAAAAAGTACCCTGCTCAAGATCATGGCCGGAATGGATAAGGAATTTGACGGAGAAGCCCGCCTTAGCGATGGTTTTACGGTTGGCTATCTTTCCCAAGAGCCGCAACTCGACCCTGACAAAAATGTCTACGAAAATGTTGAGCAAGCGGTCGCCGAACGACGTGGCTTGCTTGACCGGTTCAACGAAATCAGCGGCAAGTTGGGCGAAGAGCTACCCGAAGAGGAGATGAATTCCCTCTACGAAGAGATGGCAACGCTTCAAGATAAGATCGAAGCGACCAACAGTTGGGAGCTCGAACGTGAGATCGAAATCGCCATGAGTGCGATGAACCTCCCTGAACCGGAGTCTGGCGTCACGAATCTCTCTGGGGGTGAACGCCGCCGCGTGGCTCTTTGCCAGTTGCTTCTTCGTAAGCCTGATCTCCTCCTGTTAGACGAACCGACGAACCACTTGGACGCCGAGTCGATTCTCTGGCTAGAGCATCACCTGGCCGCATACCCTGGCACCATTGTCGCCGTGACCCACGATCGATACTTCCTCGATAACGTGGCAGGTTGGATTTTGGAACTTGATCGCGGCAAGGGAATTCCATTCGAAGGAAACTACTCTTCCTGGCTCGAACAGAAGCAAAAGCGTCTGGCCATCGAAGAGAAGCAAAGCGAAGCCCGGCAGAAGACTTTACAGAGAGAACTGGAGTGGATTCGTTCGTCTGCCAAAGCGAAGCAGTCCAAAGGTAAGGCACGCGTGAATGCCTACGAGAAGCTAGTTGCTGAGCAATACGACGATCAGCCAGACGAATTTGAAATCCAGATTCCGCCAGGCAAGCGGCTTGGTGATCTGGTGATCGATGTTAAAAGTGTCAACAAAGCTTACGGCGAGCGCGTTTTGGTCGAGAACCTTAACTTCCGTCTGCCGCCCGGTGGTATCGTAGGCATCATTGGTCCCAATGGTGCCGGTAAGACAACGCTGTTCCGCATGCTAACCGGCCAGGAAACGCCAGACTCAGGCGAGATCGTGATCGGCGACACGGTGGAAATGGGCTACGTCGATCAATCACGTGATGCGCTCGATCCCGATAAGACCGTCTTTCAAGAGATCAGCGGCGGTCACGACATCCTGGAGCTAGGCAAGCGTACGGTCAACGCGCGTTCTTATGTTTCCCGTTTCAATTTCAAAGGCCCTGACCAGGAAAAGAAGGTCGGCGTCCTTTCTGGTGGGGAACGTAATCGCGTGCATTTGGCAACGCTTCTGCGAAAAGGTTCCAACGTACTGCTGTTGGACGAACCAACGAACGACTTAGACGTCGATACGTTGCGGGCCTTGGAAGAAGCGATTCTGAACTATGTCGGCTGCGTGGTGGTGACCAGTCACGATCGCTGGTTCCTTGATCGTATCGCGACCCATATTTTAGCCTTCGAAGGTGATGGCTACGTGCATTGGTGCGAGGGGAACTTCGATACCTACGAGCGAAATCGTAAGGAACGTATGGGTGGTAATGCCGACGAGCCACACCGTTTCAAGTACAAGAAGTTGAAGTGATAGCAGTTAGGTCCTTGACCACGCTGGCAAAACGCTTTTTACTAACAGTGATTCACGTCCCTGAATACGTTTCAGGTCATCAAGTTTCCAGGAGGTTTTTACCGTGTCTATCATTCGTGTGGGCTCCACCGAAAAGTACGCTAACGGATGGGAATCGGCTTTTGGCCCTGCCCCAGCTAAGAAGAAATCTGCAACGAAGAAGTCCACCAGCAAGGCAGCCACCAAGAAGGCAAGCACCACCGGCTCGTCCAAGAAGAAGGCCGCCAAGAAGAAGACTGCTGGTAAGAAGTAAGCGGTCGATAGCTTCCGGATAAACCCTTCAGAGCAACCTCCGAATGCTCTCTCAAAAAAATAAGGACCTGGCAACTTGCCAAGGTCCTTTTTTTGTTGTGAAAGTCAGGTCTCGTAGAAGAACGGCTAAGCAGGCTAAGACCAATTTTCAAAGTCTTGGCCACCGGCATCCAGGTCGTCCCCGGTGTGCCACTTTTCCATCGCTTTGAGGATCTCGTCTCGTTCCTCGCGATTCGTCCACAGCGATTCGCCTTGTTCCAGGCGAACTTCATAGCGACCTTCGCATTGGCAATCTTCCTCTCCACAAAAATGAGGAACAGCCGATAGCCATAAGATGCGATAGATCGGTACGTGTTTGTCGTCAATGATGCAAAAGAGCGAGCTCATGGGCGACTCCTTTTCAAGCAGGCAGTCTATTAACCATTTTCATTATATTACTGGCATCGGTGCTTTGGGCTGTTAATCTAGCCCTAATTCCCGAGACCGGGCAGCCGCTGCGGAGATTGCATCCATCACGGCTCCACGAAAACCAGCTTTTTCCAACGCATATACCCCAGCAATGGTAGTTCCGCCGGGGCTTGTCACTTTATCTTTCAGGGCTCCTGGATGCTCGCCGGTGGCGAGGACCATCTCTGCGGCCCCTTTGACGGTTTGAGCTGCCAGTTGCAGGGCGGCGTCCCGTGGCAGACCTTGGCGAACGCCTGCATCGCTCATCGCTTCGATCAGCATATAGATGAAAGCGGGCCCAGAGCCAGATAGCCCAGTAACGGCATCCAGCAGCTTTTCAGGGACTTGCAGCGCAATGCCGCTCGATTCGAGCAATTGCTGAGTTCGCTCGATATCTTCCGGGTCTACATCGTCCGATGCAGAATAACCGCAAGCCGCCACACCCACCAGACAAGGCGTGTTGGGCATCACCCGAATGATCCGCGTGGTGGGGAAAATTGCATTTAATTTCGATAACGTGATCCCTGCTGCGATCGAAACAAGCAAGCAGTCAGAAGGAATATCTGAAATGGACTCGGCGACTTTCTGCATCATTTGCGGCTTGACCGCAAGGATGACGATGTCGCTTTGGCCGATCACGGCTTGGTTGTCGTCGGTGGTCAGGCAACCGGGAATTGCCTTCTCAAACCGCTGTAGGGCTTCAGGATAGGGATCGGAAGCCAGGATCGCGCTGGCCTCGATCCCGCCTCGATCGACAAAGCCGCGAGCCATGGCCTGGGCCATTTGTCCAGCGCCGATGAATCCCACCTGAAGTGAACTGTTGGTCATGCTTACATCCTCGAATCGCGTTGGTGGAATGGACACTCTACGGAATATCGGTTTAGGCGACAATCGGCATGCTTCCCCTGCCCCCTCGAAAAGCGGGAAATTGGTCTAGACATGCGTGGGCGATGTTGCGACTATTCGCGCCAGCAAATTTCTACTGTAGGGAGTCGGAGAAATGAAACGCACAACTCAGATCATCGTTTGGACACTTGTTTGTCTGTTGGGGGCATCGCTACCGATGTCGGCCCAAGCCGAATGGTATAACCCATTAAGCTGGGGAAGTAGTCCGGCACCAGCCAAGAAATCGACTGGGCCAAGCACACTACAAAAGATCAACAACGGTACAAAGGACTTCTTCTACAAGTCCGCTGATTTTCTCAATCCGTTTGACGACGCGGAAGATGAGAAACCGACAAGGCGAACCACCTATCGTGGTGGTTATCACTCAGCAAGCAAGAAGAAGCAACAAGAGAGCAGTTCCTGGTTTGGCGGTTGGTTTTCAACCGAGCCAGAGCCTGCACCCCCGCAAACCGTGAGCGAATTTTTGGACCTGCCTCGTTCAAAGTTCTAGGATTCAAGCGGAAAAGCCAATTCCTGAGAGCCACTCTGACTCCCCATGCAGAGTGGCTTTTTTCGTTCTTGGGAGGGATCTCAGCGGGGCAGTCCCCGTGAAAACACGGGATTGGTGGGGCATAATAGAGATAGCCCCTTTTGTTGAAAGGTATTTGCATGTCTGATTCGCCGCTTAATCGCATTCCGTCCATTTCACAGCTCATGGAACTGCGTCCCTTGAAGGATCTGGCGCACAAGGTCTCTAGCAGTACCGTAGCTGCTGGGATCAAGTCGTATCTGGAACCGTATCAGAAGATGGCGATGGAGGTTGCTCCGGCCCTGCCCTACACTTCTCTGCAAGGCCTGGCCAGCGAGATCTCGAATTGGATCTTGGGTAAAAAGGGACTCGGCCGGCCTGAGGTGATCAATGCAACCGGTCAGGTGCTAGGCCGCCAGTTTCCGCTGGGCCCCTTGGCAGAAGAGATCATCGTGCAAGCCCACGCTAGGCGACACGACTACCACTTGGCCTCGGCGGAAAATGACTTTCGCCAAGGAATCGAGCAGCTGCTATGCGAAATGACCGGAGCGGAAGCGGCCATCATTTTTCAAGATCGAGAGGCTGCCAACTACTTGGTCACCCAGCATTTGGCCACTTGCGAGACCTACGTCCCACGTTCGCAGATGTCGGCTACGTTCGACGGAATCAACCTCCCACAACGTTTGGAAGAGTTGGGCGGGATCCACGAGATTGGGGCCAGCAACGAGATCGATTTCAGCCAGCTTCAGGCAGGAATTCAAGGGAAAGCCGCGCGACTCTTGTGGTTCGATCGAACCAATTTCGATGGGCCTGGAAGTGCGGTGATTCCGCCGACAACGCAAATGCTCGAAGCGTTGCGTGCCTCTCAGGCAGAGTGTTGGGTTGACCTGGGGATTGCTGGCCTGCTTCCGGAAGAAATGCATAAATCGCTTTCGCTGACGAGTGCCAGTCAGGCAATAGACTTGGGAGCCGATGTCGTCATGCTGAGCGGCGGCTTGTTAACCGGTGGCCCAAATTGTGGAATCGTGCTTGGGCGAAAAGAATCGATTGACCTCTTAAGGCAGATAACGCTCGCCCCGTATCTGCAAGCAAGCGAGGCAGCATTGGTCGAGCTCGAAGCTTGTCTCCGCATTCATCAATCGGGCCAGCGGGTCGATGATCGTTTGCCGCTGTTGTCGTTGCTTTCGACTTCGCTTGAAAACCTCGATCTGCGGGCCACCCGTCTGGCAGAACAACTGGCCGTATCGCCTTGGATAACAGAAGCGATCACTCGCGAAGCAGAGGTTCTATCACTCCCTGGTTGCGCGAAAATGGCAACCAGGCAAATTGTGTTGCAGCTTTCGGAAGAAGGCAAAATATCGGTTCCAGAGCACTTGAAGAGCTTCCCCGCTGTCGCTTGCTTCCGTTGTTGCAAAGAAGAGGTTGTGCTGGATATGCGGACAATCTTTCCCCGCCAAGACTCGGAAATTGTGGGGAAATTCTTGCCATGCGATCGCACTTGTGAGGGGAGTGTTGAGGAAAGTAACGAAAAATAGGGCGTTCAGGATGTTTGAATCAACCCACTTGGATGTCGTGTGCTCCATGATAAAGTAACCTAGGCAAGGTGAAGCTGGAGTGCTTCATTTGTCCAGGCGGCTTGCCACGTTCGCAAGTCGCTACGTTTGACACGCCACAAATTGGGAAAAGTCCATGCCTAGAGGAATCGCCCTCTTGCTGCTGCTTCTGTTGCCCTCGTGGGGAGCCGCGCAGGAACTATTGGTTCCTCCGGAGCACCACGAGTGGGCCAGCTTTCCAGAAGGATCGTGGAAGCAAATCAAGCAAGTTACGGAAACCTTCAAAGATGGCCAGTTGGTCTCGTCGATGACGACCACGCTGACGATTCGCTTGAAGGAAGTCGGGCACGACTTCATTGTGCTTGAACGAGAAGCGAAATCGGAGGTCAGTGGTCAAGTCTTCGAGAAGCCAACCCGCGAATTCCGCAGCGGCATCAATGGGCAGACCGGAACCCAGCGCGTACGCATCACACCTGGCGGCGAACAGAAGCTGTCGATCTTAGGGAAGTCGTACAAGTGTGAAGTCCGCCAAATGGAAGTCTTGGGCGAACCGACCAAAGTCAGCGGCAAAGTCTTCTACAATCCTGATACGCCCCCTTACATTCTGCGGCGAGAGTACGCCTTTACTCCATCTGGTGCCGATGCCCCAGACAAGCAAATGATTTCCGAGGTGATCGCACTCGATAAGCCTTACCCGGTATTAACTGAAATCAAAACGGTAGCGTTCATTGTGCAGAAGACCACGTCGTCGGAAGAAACAACCGAAACGGTCGAAGCGCAATCAACCGACGTGCCAGGCTTTGTCGTCGGAACTTGGATGACCGCTTACGACGCTGAAGGAAAGCTAAAATCGAAAACGACCGTTCAGCTTCTTAACTACGAGGTTGCCTCGGAAGTCATGCTCCCCGCTGCCGCGCCGAACAAGTCAGGCATCTTCCGCAACAAACGCCAGCAACGACGCGTGTTTGAAGACGGCACTTAATTCGCGACGGCGGCGTAGGGCCTTGCAGCTTGGCGCGAGATTGAGACGCGAGAACTCTGATTGGCCCTGCCTGGGTCATGGATCTTTGTTGTCGGGAGGGGAACGTAAGATTGTTTCTTGCGTTTCCGGTTTGTCGACTTCAACGTCCCATGATTTTAGCGTGAGATAAGCCGAATCACGCACGCCATAGTAGCGAACTTCGATGCCGTTATTGTCTGCGGGATGTCTCAGATAGCCCCAGCCTGGATCTTGCAAAAGCGTCTTGAGCCGAGCGATATTTTCGTCCGAGCGGAAGTAACGCAAGGCCCTCGCTCCTTCTTTACGCTCGTTATAGTTTTCCGACCGAAGGTACTTAATCGCCCGCTTCTCAAGCTGTTGGTCGACAGGGACATTCAGAAAGAGACCGAAATAGTTATCCCACTGCGTATTGGCTATGAGATTGCGGGGAACATGTAACTCGAAGGTGTGCAGGCGTTTGATAGCAGGAGGCGTTCGCTGTAGCGCTTGCTCGGCGGCATTCAGTACCGCTTCAGGTTCTCGCAACAGGGTGAAATCCGCCTTCATGACCTCCATCTTTCCTGGGGCAAGTTCGATCACCTTAGTTGCGTACGGTTCGTAATTGTAGATGAGCACCAACAAATCGCATGAACGGTCCTTCCAGTC
Organism: Bremerella cremea; assembly: GCF_003335505.1. Classification (NCBI taxonomy): domain Bacteria; kingdom Pseudomonadati; phylum Planctomycetota; class Planctomycetia; order Pirellulales; family Pirellulaceae; genus Bremerella; species Bremerella cremea. Next base: position 167,378 of record NZ_QPEX01000044.1, on the reverse strand, counting down.
TGCAAGTACCGCCGCAGGCCCAAGCAGTTCGGCTTGAAGCTTCTTGTGCGGTTCGTCGAGGTACAGGTCCTGCTTTAGATTTCGCACGATGGATATGTTCGTGTTATAGAACTCACGTCCATCTACTTGCTTCGCTTCGCCAATATGAACGAGCTTGGCGACAAGGACCAGATCGGCATTGATGACGGCGCTCTCGATGCTCTCGGCCTTAGCAACTAACGGCTGGCCGAGTGCCTGCTGCGCGGCAGCGTAGAAGATGCCCAGCACAATTAGCGATTTCCAGAAAGCGTCTCGCATAACAAACTCCTGAGGGGCATATTACCTCTCAAGAGTATAAACGCATCGAATCCCAAGCTGCGACTGAAAAGTCGGCTATTGGGACGAAGGAAGCGTTTCTGGGCGAGCGATCATCGGCGGGATAGTCGACACCGTTGGTTTTGCGGAATACGAGAAAGTTGTCCCTGCGGGGTGAGGTTTGTGGCGATTGGCTTCTTCTTGGAAGTCCACGTAGCCTTGCGGAGTGAAGAGGGTAAGTTCGCACCACTTGGACGGCGAGATCGCGATTTTGTTCAGCTGGCCATTCTCGGCAAGCATTCGTACTTGAAGCGTTTCGGTCGTGAAAATCTCGGTATCAGGATCGTTCTCACCCAGGGTTCTGCCTCGCACGAGATCGGCTTTAACCGCATAGCGTTTGTCGTCATGCTTGGTCGCGACAACGTTCAGTTTGAGCCCCATCTCGTGCATGCTTGGGTAGAACTGCGATTTCAGGCTGCCTCCTACGCGAATCTGGGCAGGCTGGCCAACTAAGGTTTGAAGCATCGGCTGAGCGAGAATCGTCGGATACTTGGCCCCAGCAGGCTGTTCGCACAACCGTATTTTGATGATGACTCCCTCACGCGGTTCTTCCCCGCCGGGTTGAGCTAGTGCCGTTGAGGTCAGCAAACTAAACAATAGCGGGAACGTAGCGAGTAGGCGATTGAATGCTGACATGCGAATATCCTTTGAGGAAAAGCGACTGCCTTAGAGGTTACCGGCGACGCTTAACTTGCCCGGAGCCGTATTGCTGGACGCTACTGGCGGACTTCAGCTCGTGCGAGGAAGGCTGGGGCTGATCCGGTTTAAGTGGTGTGAGCTGGGAAACCGTTTCGATTTTTAACGCGTACGATCGCGTGGCTGACACCTGAAGCGTCCGGCTCTCGCGATCTTTGAGGACCGTTTTGAAGTGGACGGTTTCGTTGTGAAAAATCTCGGATTCGGTTGCCGCTGGTAGGGGACGTTGTTGGCCCAGGGTGTATTGAGCCTCAAGCTGGAATTGACCATCTTTCCGCAGCTTAACAACTCCTTCGACCCGTGTGCCGATTAGGTAGAGCGAGTCATCGAACTTGGAAGGGATCTCGCCGCCAGATACGAACGCGAACGGGCGATTGGGGTAAGCGGAAATCGAAGGTGCGCTTACGCAAACGGGTTTCTGGCCTACATCGCGTTGCTCGAGAACACGAATCGTGAGGACGAACGGCTGTTGCGGTGGCTGCTCGGCAGGTGCCTCTTGATGGGAAACGAGTGTCAGGAGTGTGGCCAGCATCGCATTGAGCAGAAATCGAAGCGGCTTCATTTGTGTTTCCCGGATGAATATTGGCAGTATCCTTAGCCGCCGGGACCATACCAATTCGAGGGGGAAGCGGTCGAGAGAGGTTTTTTGGGAAGAATGTGCCCAGTTTGTCGGTTTTTCCTAAAGTCGCATGCGTTGCCCTCGGTGCATGCTTTGGCGCATAATACAGGGTTTCTCTACCCTGACTTGCCCAAATCCATTGCCGACGGGAGTTTGAATGTCTATGGAAGATCGCTTCGCCAAGGTCGCGATTACGTTTGATGACGTCTTGTTGAGCCCTCGCTTTAGCGACTTTGTGCCGGCGGACGTAACCACCAAGACACAACTAACGGCCAACATCACGCTGAACATACCGCTGCTCAGCTCGCCGATGGATACCGTCACCGAGTCAGAGATGGCGATCGCCTTGGCGAAAGAAGGCGGCCTGGGCATTATTCATAAGAATCTCTCTACCGAAGTTCAGACCGAAGAAGTCACCAAGGTGAAGCGGTCGGCCAACGGCATTATTGTCGATCCGGTCACCCTGCCCCCCTCTGCTCCGGTCAACGAAGCACGCCGTGTGATGGACCAGCATCACGTTTCTGGGGTGCCGATCATTGGGGATGATGGCAAGCTAGCTGGTATCATCACCCGCCGCGATTTACGGTTCTTAGAGTCGAATGAGCTTAGTATCAAAGAGGTTATGACGAAAGATAACCTCGTGACCGCAACTGGGACTGTAACGCTTGCGGAAGCTGAGCAAATTTTAACGGCTAAAAAGGTGGAGAAACTTTTACTGGTTGACGAAGATTACAAACTGACAGGTCTCATCACGATCAAAGACATTGACATGATGAACCGGTTCCCTCAAGCGTCCAAAGACTCGATGGGACGTTTAAGGGCAGGAGCCGCTGTCGGAGTGATGGATTTTGACCGAGTTCAAAGTCTCATCAACGCCGACGTGGACGTGTTGGTAGTGGATAGTGCCCACGGGCATTCCAAGAACGTCATCGAGACCGTTCGCGAGATCAAGAAAAACTGGAACATCGACGTGATCGCCGGCAACGTGGCGACTGCGGAAGGATGCGAAGACTTGATCAAAGCGGGCGCGGACGCGGTTAAGGTTGGCATCGGACCTGGTTCGATTTGCACAACCCGAGTCGTCTCCGGGGTTGGGGTTCCGCAGATTACGGCGATTCATGACACCAGTCAGGTCGCTTTGAAATATGGAATTCCAATTATCGCGGACGGCGGTGTTCGGTTCTCTGGAGACATTACCAAGGCAATCGCGGCTGGGGCGAGCGTTGTCATGATCGGCGGTTTGTTCGCTGGCGTGGCGGAAAGTCCTGGCGAGGTGATCCTGTACCAAGGTCGAACCTTTAAGGTTTACCGAGGCATGGGCAGCCTAGGAGCGATGGTCAAAGGCTCGAAAGAGCGGTACCGACAAGGCAGCGTCACCGATGGTGGCAAGCTCGTTCCCGAAGGGGTCGAAGGTCGGGTGCCGTTCAAAGGACATTTAAGTGCGTTCGTGTATCAACTTGTCGGCGGACTACGTGCTGGCATGGGATACTGCGGAACGAAAACTATCGAGGAACTTCGCAAGGACGCCACATTTATCCGAGTAACCTCGGCTAGTGTTAGGGAAAGCCATCCTCATGACATCGCTATCACTCAAGAGTCTCCTAACTACAGCCCGGAGACACACGACTCAGAATAGCGTCAAGCTTGTTGCCACCTTGGTGGTTCAAGGTGGCGTGGTTTTGGGAGGGCTGTTGCCGGTCGCGGAAGCGCAAACACCGCGCCCCCTCCCTACTTCGCAAATCAACGCGGCACCGCTCGAAAAGCCTTCTGCCGCGCCGCAAAGCCATTTGAAGTGGCGACCTTCTGCCAAGGTGCAGAATGCGGAGAAAACGGAGAAGTCTGTTTTGACTTCGGAAGTGAAGCCAGTTGCTCACTTGCAATTGACCTCCGCCGACGGCCAGGTCGTTCAGAACGCTTCGACCCTCCCCCCGGCTGACCCGTTCAACGATCCATTCAACGATCAACTTGAAAAATACACGGCTCAACAAGCCGAGCCGCCACGTAGCCGTTTCTCGCCACCGCAACAGCCTGCTGCCGAACCGCCAGCAGAAGTTCAGCCGATGGCTACCGAGCCCATGCTGCCTGCTCCCACGCAGCCAGCCCCGGCCGAGGCCGCTCCGATGCTGGATAAGCCGATGCAAAGCACGCCATCGCTAGATCCGCTGACACCTGCTCGCCCCTCGAACCCGCTGCCGCCACCGAGCTACGGAGCTACGCCACAAGGGCCGATGGGCAAAGGGGCCGATTGCGAGCAGACCTACAAAAAACGTAACTGCTGCGAAGAGTCGCAAAGCTGTATCGCGATTCGGGAAGAGCTAGGTCGCATCGATATTCGCAATATCTCGGTCGATATCTCTGCCCCGTTTGCTCCGGATGAAGAAGATCCCGCTATGGCTCGTTCGCAACAAGCTCAAGCGATGCAGGAATCGCCCATTCGTGAGTGGCATAACCTAGCTGGCGAAGTGGTTGCCGAGGGACGCATGCTCGACATTAGCGATCGCCGAGTCAGCATCGATACGGGAACCGAGATCAAGCGTATTCCGCTGAAATCATTGGCCAGCGACGAGAAGTGCTTTGTCGCCGCCTATTGGAATTTGCCGTACGAATGTGGCTGGACCGATCAACCTTTCCTGGGCCGTCATTGGGCTCCCCTGGAAGTCAATTGGACCGCCTCGGCTTTATGCCACAAGCCGTTGTACTTTGAAGAACGTGCCCTTGAACGCTACGGTCATACCACCGGACCTGTTTCCCAAGTGGTGCTTTCCGGAGCTCACTTCTTCGGCAGTGCGGCCTTGTTGCCTTACCAAATGGGCATCCATCCACCGACCGAATGTCGCTATGCGTTGGGCTACTACCGACCTGGCGACTGTGCCCCTTACTTGATTCCGCCGGTACCGCTGAGTGCCCGCGGGGCGGCCTATCAATCGGCCGCCATCTTGGGAGCCGTTTACTGGATCCCATAAACGCTTACTTCCTTACTGGGAGCGATTGGACCGGAAGGGCAGCTTGGTTAGCCAAGCTTGCCCTTCCAATGTTTCTTGACAATTGAAATGGCAATCGTCGTTACAATTGCTTCTATCTGCCGGTTTAATACGGAGGTATCCAGCGTCTTCCTCTCAATTAATGGAGTCCGCGATGAAAGTGATAGCAGCGATTTGTGCGGTGGGATTGCTCGTATTAGCCGGGGGAACTGGGATGGCGGCAGAGGGAGACAAGGAAGGTAAAGCGGATGCCCCCCTGCCCCAAGGCTGGCCGAAGCTAACCGACGTTGGAAAAATCGAGGTCAAAGCCTATCCCGCATACCGAACGGCTGTCGCCGAGGCTAAAGGAAGCTTTGAGAAAGCCGATACGATGCTCTTCTGGCAGCTTTTCGCGCACATCCAAGCGAACCGCGTTGAGATGACCGCGCCAGTGATTAACACCTACGATGACGAAGATGGGAAATCCGAAATCGAAATGGAGTTCGTCTATCGCCAACCCGACCAAGGCAAAGCCGGACCAGGCTTGGGCAAAGTGGTGGTCGAGAACCGTGAAGCGGAAGATTTTCTTACCTTGGGCTATCGAGGTGGGATGAACGAAAAGGCATTTCAGGCTGGTTTAGAAAAGCTGCGTGCTTGGCTGAAGGAACAGTCAACTTGGAAGGAAGCCGGTCAGCCACGACGGTTGGGCTATAATGGCCCCATGACCCCCGTTGAAAAACGCTATTGGGAAATTCAAATCCCCGTGGTCAAAGAGCAGCAATAGCCTGTAAGCCCTGCGAGTGCTCTCACTTACTTTCGCAAATGATTTGATGGCTTTGAAAATAGGCTGTCTATTGAAACTGTCGAAAGCGAAATTCGTGTGGCACCTTAGCGAGAGGCAGGCTTATGAAGATGGCGTTGCTAGCGAAAAGCGTTCTGCTTATCCTAACGGCTTCCCTAGCCCAGGCTGCCGATGGCTGGAAAGCTCATAAGATCGCCGACAATCTGCACGATCACCAGCGAATCGTAGCTCGTGATATAAACCGGGATGGCCTGGTAGATGTTGCCACGATTGCGACCGACCCGAATCAAGCCAGCTTGGTTCAGGTTTATCTGCACCCTGGCAAAGCGGTGGCAAAACGCCCATGGTTGGCTAATCTAGTCGGGGAAATGACAGCCCCAAGAGACTTGGTGATTGCTGATTTAGATGGCGATAACCAGCTGGACATCGTTACCAGTCATCAAAGCGATACCGAGCAACTGATGTTTCACCGTGCTGTGCCAGCGAAATGGGGCGATTCGAGATCGATTCATTGGGTCTCAGAAGTTATTGTCCGTGAGCAACCAGAGCTGGCCGGAGCACGACTGGCCGTAGGGCGAATGGATACGCTGCGAGGGGAAGATATCATCTGTGCTGGCACAGGAGCCAAGGCCTCGCTAGGTTGGCTACAGCGGCGAGGAATCGCATCGGGGGCCTATTACCTGGAAGGCTACCAGGCAATCGCACAGATCGAGCCAGATTCACCTATCTTCGCCCAAGATCTGAATCGAGATGGACTGACCGACTTGTTGTTTGTCCAAACAGGACTAGTGAGCCCAGGCATTCACGGACTGATTAACCCAGGCCCAGAGAGTGCTTCTCGCCCAGAAGCTTGGCGTCATACGCGGATCGGTGGCGAAAGTGATAGCATCAATACCCTGGCGTTTGGGGATATCGACCATGACAAGCTCCCCGATTTAGCCGCTGCCACCGCCTCAGGCTTTGTGCGGCTGATGGTTCAAGACCGCCAGCAGCCTCTCCATTGGAAGATCTCGGTCATTCCTCCGGCATACGACGCAAAACAAGGAACGTCGGTTGCAATCGGTGATTTTAGTGGAAATGGGTACAGCGACGTGATTCAAGGGGGGTGGCATCGCCATGGCGAGGCAACGTTGGTGTGCTATCGCCAGAAAGTGCAAGGTGAGAACCCAATTTGGGTTCTCCAGCCGATTGCCGTATTGCCCCAGGGAACTTTCGAGACGGTTCTTCCGTACGATCTAGATCGGGATGGTGATCTCGACCTGTTAACGTTGCAACTCGTCGATGGCGTTGGCAAGCTCGTGTGGTACGAAAACCCAAGTTAACGCGAGCCCGCATGGCTCAATTCTTCGAATCAATAAAGTAGGTTCCGAAAGTACGGTTTAGGAAAGCTGCGTTGGCAATAAGGCTTTGCAATGCCAATTTGCCCCGCTAGCGGCTTCTGGATTGTGTTAATTTGCAAAATATCTGCGGCTCGTTCTGAAAGTGCTGGTTCTTCTTACCTTTCCGTGCCGATTGGTTGTGTTGAAGGTATCGAAGATTCAACTTGAGTCACATTTAAGGCCTACCCAGTTGGGCGGCCTGCGATAACCAATTTACCAACCGTTGTCGACCACTGGGCCATCCAGTTGCCTTTCGATTGCGAAAGAGGAACCCATGAGAGCCACTACCTTGTGGACCGCCTTGACGTTGTCCACAGTGTTTTTTGCCGCACAGGCGAACGCTGAAAAGACAACCTATGCCAACCAAACCGGTCAGCGGACGATCGGACAAGAATCGTCCGCCGCCGGCCAATTTGCCAGCAACGACTGGCGAGTTGAACGGCAACAGGTTGAACAGCCAAGGCCGCAAATGCCCATGCAGCCTGGGCCAAATCCGTATGTCGCTATGGACCCATACGGTCAAATGATGATGCCCGGCATGGCCGGACCGTACGGCGTGATGCCGGCTGGATACGGCATGGCTGCCCCAGGGCAACCCATGATGGATCCCAATGTCATGCCAACCAGTCATATGGGCGCTTACGGCGGCTGTGCGACTTGCGGTGGGGCTGGCTGCCAAAGCTGCCTTGGAGGCCAAGGTGGTAACAACGGCGGTTGCCAAGCATGTGGCGGAGCCGGTTGCGGTGGCTGCTGCGGTTTGACAGGTGGCGGCGTTTACTGCGGTTTCTCTCGCGGTATTGGCAACGCTTGGGACCTGAGCAACTACGGTGGTCGTTGTGCTCCTCGGTACTTTGATGTTGCGGTGGACGCCACCTTCTTCATCTTCGAGCCAGGCAACAACAACACCGTGCTTACCTCGCGAGGTGCCGCGAATAACCCAGTGCTTGACACTCAGGATGTTGATTTCAACTACCAGGGTGGTACTCGTATGACGCTGCAACGTTCGGCTTTTGTCGGCAGCTACTTCGAGTTCAGCTACCTCGGCATGGGCAACTGGTCTTCCTTGAGCAGCGTGAGCGGAGCGGGTGACTTGTTCTCGCCATTCTCCCGCTTCGGTGTCGATCCGGTTGGTGGTTATGCGGAAACGGACAATGCCAACTTCCAATCGTTCGCTACCTCGAACAACTTCGACTCTTTCGAGTTGAACCTACGACGCTTCTTCACCTCGCCAAACTGCTGGTGGCAAGCTTCGTACTGGGTTGGTTTCCGATACGTTCGCGTCGCTGACGACTCGATCTATCTGACCGCTGGTAACACCGGTTCGATGATCTACACCGTCGACGCAACCAACGATATGTTCGGTGCCCAGCTCGGTTTGGATTCGACCTTGAAGCTGACCACTCGCTGGTCGCTGACCGCCTTTGGTGAAGCTGGTGTCTATGGTAATGCATCGACCCAGAAGTCGACCTTGGAATTTTCCGGCGGCGGCCCCGTGTTTGAACGGGCTACCCAACGTCGGGCCTCGTTGGTGGCTGAAGGTGGTTTCATGAGCACCTTCCGGCTTGCCCCGCGAGCTTCCCTGCGGGCTGGTTACCAAGTCGTTTACATTGACGGTGTCGCCCTTTCGAGTGACAACTTCAACTTCTCGACCGGTGGAGCCTCGCCGCTCGGGACTGCACTCGCCAATCGATCCGCAGTGATTAACGACAACGGCAACGCGATCTATCACGGTCCAACGGTTGGTTTCGAGTACACCTGGTAATCAGATCAACGCTCGAAAATAAGAAACTCTAATAGGGGGTGACCAAAAGTCACTCCCTATTTTTATGCGCATTCAGGACACGTAGAATAGCTGTGGCGATATAGACGGCCCCGCCGGGGGGTATTGATTTCGCTAAATTCTGGTGATTCGTGTAGAAAATCGGAACATCCTCAACTATTGTCAATCTAAGTATATTCCGTTGAGCTACCCAATTGGCGGGGCAAGGTCAAAGGTAGAGGTATGTCCTAGGCCCGAGTTTGGCCAGTGAGAATCCCTCCGCAAGTATTCAATCACGTTTATTGATAAAGCGTTCCGATTGGATCATCCGTCACCTTGCCTGCCTATTAAATCCATAACATCCACAGAGATTCGTCCTGCGTGAGGAGTCATTCCATGAAGCGTCGCGGCCTTAAACGCGCTAAAAGATACAATACGATTTCGTTGGGATACGGAATTGAACAACTGGAACAACGGCAACTTCTCGCGTGGACCCCAATTGGGCCTTTTAGTGCGACGAATGGTCAGGTCGAGAATATTGCTCCTGACGAAGACGTTGTTGGTGCTGCTCATGTTGTGCTTGCTCATCCTAGTGATGCTGACACGCTCTATGTTGGTGGTACGAATGGGGGGATTTGGAAGACCGAGAATGCCACGGCGACTCGTCCTGATTGGGTGCCGGTTGGTGACAACTTGCCGTCCCTGTCGATCGGTGCGATGACATTCGACACGGCGGACACAACCAACCAGACCGTTTATGCCGCAACGGGTCGCTTCAGCAGCTATGGTCGTATTGGCGGCGATCGAATAGGGATCGTACGGACCACCGATGGCGGAGCTTCTTGGGAGGTTGTGGACGGCGGAGGAGTTTTACAAGGAAAGAATATCTCAGCGATCGCTGTCAATGGTGACAATATCGTTGTCTCGGTTAACACGGCTGATACTTTTAGCACTCCGAACATCGGTATCTTCCGGAGCACAGACGGGGGAAATACCTTTCAGCAAGTTTCTGTAGGTGATGGTTCGTCGACGGGGCTGCCTTCTGGCGTTAGCTATGACCTGTTTGCTGATCCAACCAACCCGGACATCATCTACACAGCGATGGCTTTCTCGGACGCTACCGGGGGCGGGCAAGTTGGTGTTTATCGCACCACCAATGGAGGCGCCGCATGGACGAAGGTAAGCGATGCAACAATCGATGCCTTGATCGATAATGGGACAGACCAGCGTACGGGAACGAGCAACCTCGAGATCGCTGTTGGCCGCGCGAATAATGTCTATGTCTCAATTATCAATTCGGGACATGTCGTTGGGCTATTTCGCTCTGGAGATGGTGGCGCCAACTGGACTCAGATGGATACGCCTCAAACCAACGAGAATGGAACGCTCGTTGACCTGAATCCGAAAGGTGGAAAAGGCCCGAAGCCCGGCTCTCCCCCGGAAGAACTCGCTGGTGGGCAAGGTTCGATTCATTTTTCAATGGTCGCCGATCCTACGGATCCGAATATTGTTTACGTTGGTGGAGATCGACAACCACTAGAGTTTCAAAATCCGACCTCGATCGGGGCTACGGACTACACGGGGCGACTGTTTCGGGGAGACGCATCCCAGGCTTCGGGGAGTCAGTGGGTTCACTTGACGCATAGCAACACGCTCGGAGCAAGCGGTGGTGGAACGGCTTCCGGCAGTGCGCCTCATGCGGACTCTCGCGAGATGGTCTTTGACGCTGCGGGTAATATTATTGAGGCCGATGACGGCGGTATCTATCGGCGTACTCAACCGCGATCGAATCAAGGCGATTGGTTCAGCGTTAATGGAAACCTGCAGATCACCGAAGTCCATGACGTTGCCTACGATGCGGTATCAGGAATTGCCTACGTCGGCAATCAAGATACCGGAACGATGCAGCAAGTTGTGGGGCAATCCCTGTGGTACAGCATTACGACTGGAGATGGCGGCGACGTTATTGTTGACGATGTATCTCTTGCGGACCAAGGTCAATCGATCCTTTACTCAAGTTTCACCAACCTGGGGGGATTTGCCCGCCGCACCTACGATACCGCCGGGAACCTTGTGGGACTGGTTGCACCAGCGCTCACCCTAAATAGCGGAACGCCGTTTCAGGGTGTTTTTCGAACACCGATGGAACTCAATGTCGTGAACCCATTTCGGCTTGCAATTCAAGGGGCCAGCGGTTTCTATGAGTCACTAGATCAAGGTGATTCGATCGACGAAGTCACCGTCGCCGGAGCTTCCAGCGCCGCCAATGGTGACCTCAACCAAAACGCGATTGTCGCCGGTGGATATAGCGGCGGCGTGGCGAGCGAGAATGTTTTATGGGTTGGTTCCGACGACCGCGTGCTGTTCCGAGATGATGTTGGAACTCAACTGGTCGAAACGAATTCGCCTGGTCTTGGAACGATTCGCGACTTGGCTGTCGACACGGATGAATGGCGATCCGTTTTCGTGATTGACAGCACGGGCGTCGCCATGAGTGGCGATGCGGGAACCTCTTGGCAGGATATTACCGGTGACCTGCTAAATTACGCCTCATCGCTCTGGTCGGTCAGCTATGTGGCAGGATCTGTCATGGATGCGTTGGTCGTCGGTACTAATGCTGGCGTGTTTATGTCGTACGTCGATTCGTTAGGAACTTGGACCGAGCTATCGACGGGAATGCCCAACGCAATCGTCGATGATATGGAATACGACATCGCAACCGACTCTCTCGTTGCCGGTACTCTTGGACGCGGAGTCTGGATGCTGCCTAACGCTTCCGCTGTGATTCAAGGCATCGACGAAAACGATAATAACAATAACAACAACGGAAACGGGTCGAACTCGATTGTTGACGCGTGCGGCGTACCCTTGCCGGACGGAACTGTTTCGTTCAGTGGGGCGATTGGTGGAAACCTGTATGCCAGCAACCACGCAATTCTCGATGGTAGTCAGCCAGGGATGCAGGGGTACGATAACGTCGTCCTCGACTTCCTGCGGGGGAAAGGGACCGAGTCAGAAATTGCTAAGTCAAACTACTCGATCGCGGTGATCGGTAACGGCTTGTCCGACTGGAGTTTCTCAGACGGTGGTCATTCGGCTCCCGGCTACGAGCGAACTGATTTCTACAACATCAACTATATCACCACTTCCGTCTTCGATGAACTGATCAGCCACGACTTGGTGATCGTTCTTTCTGGCGAAGATGCAGTGACGGATGGATTGTCCTCGTCCGAAATGGCTTTATGGGCAACCGTGGAGACCGATCTGGCCGAGGCTGTTAACTCACGTGGACTGGATCTGTGGGTTGGAGCTTCCGGCGGCAACAGCAGCTACTACGACTTCCTCCCCACCGGCGTTCTTTCGACTTCCACTTTCTCGACGGAAGATCCGCTCGATGGTTATGAAGTCACTCTGGAAGGTAGCCTGCTGGGCATCACCGACGCGATGGTCGACTCCGCTCCGGCTGAAGGTTACTTCGACAACTTCGATAACGATCTGTTCGGTTTGGAATACCGCGAACTAGGCGAGATTACGGCAGTCGCGGGTCAGGCAATTGCCTTCTATAACGACGAACTGGTTGCCGCCAAGGACGTGCCTGGTGGAACATCGGTCGGCATGGATGGTTTGGCCTTCCAAGACCTCAATATGGACGGTGTTCAGGACGGCAACGAATTCGGCGTCGGAGGAGCTCGATTTTTCATAGACTACAACGGCGACGGTATCATAGGGCTGTGCGAGCCAACCGCAACTGCCGACGCGCTAGGACGATTCCACCTTCGTTCGGGCTACGCGGGCCATTTCCAGATTCTGCCGGTTCCTACCGCCGGAATCTATTTAACGTCGACCAATCCGGTGTACATCGACTTGGCTTCTGACGGAACGGCAACGCTTTCCGCTCCGCTGTCTTTTGGTGTGATCGTTGGTGCGGATACTGGCGGCAGTGGTGACGGCAGCACGCCGATTGCCCCAGGTGCCTATCTTGGTACCAATCCGATTAAGGATGATGGTGTCATCTTTAGTCATGGTATCCAGAAGGGAACCAACACGGTTACGATCATCTCGAGTGTGACCCACAGAAACACGGTGATGAATGCCTGGATCGATCTGAATAAAGACGGCGACTGGAATGATCCAGGCGAACGGATCTTTACGAACGTCGTTTTGCAGCCTGGGCAACACGATTACACGTTTAATATTCCCACTACGGTCTTCGATGACTCGATCTTACCACAACTGGCACGCTTGGCTGCCAGCGTGCGATTCCGCGTTGGACCTACTTTGGATGTAGGACCTGAAGCGAACGATAGCTTTGGGGAAATCGAGGACTACAAGGTCTACCTCTCGCAAGGTCCGGATGCAGGTTTGACCGCGAATAACGATGTCTTCGAGTATCAGGAAGACACCGACGGTCAGTTCTTCAACGTTCTGGCAAACGATAGCAGTTTCTACAATCGAGCTTTGTCGATCGTGCCTGGTAGCGTGACCAATATCAGCCCGGTTACCACTCCGCCACTGGATATTACCGTCTCTCCTGATGGGACTCGGATTCTATTCAATGCCGATGGTGTCGCTGATCTGACTGAGAACATTACCTTCCAGTACACCGTGCAAGATTCCGTAGGCAATACCCAAACGGCCACCGTAACGCTAGTCGCGCCGCTTGATCCAAACGAAGTGCCGACGGGTAATGGTTCGGGAACAACAGCGTCGTTGTTTGCCTTCCACAATGCCAATGGGCCGGTTGGTGATGTTGACAACGATGGTTCGCTGACTGGTTTAGACTTGGTCAAAATCATCAAGCAGATGCAAAAGACCGGTTCGATTGATTTACCAGAATGGTCGTACCAGTCTCCGAGCTTTTCGACCTACGTCGACGTCAACAGCGATGGTCGTTTCTCGTACCTCGACCTGTTGGCATTTGTTGATGCTTTGACGCACAGCAAGTGGGAAGCAGAAGGGCTGGAATTGGAGCCTGCGGCGGCAGTTGAAGTTTCTACGGTGGCTTCCAATACCGTTGTTGATGTGTTGGCCGCTCCTCAGATTGTCAATGTTGTGGCGCCGATCACTACCCAAGAGACCTTTTCGGCAGCCGTTGGGGTGACTCCTCTCTATGCGGGTTGGCAGGCAGCCACCAGCAAGCCGAGCATATCTTCGTTGGAAAATGGCAACCAGGCCGAGTCGAGCTTGGTCGTTGATGAAGCGTTCAGCGATGCTGGCCTTGGTTATGTCGATGACCAGCAGGAAGATTTGCTTCTGGCGGTAGATACCGGCTCTGATGAATTCGCAGCCGAGTCGAGTCGTGTCGAAGATGAGATCTTCGGCGACGAACAATGGGACGAAGAACTCCTGGCGTTCTAGTTAGCCTGTGCAAAACACCCAATTTGAAAAAAGAAAAGCCTCCCCCATACTGGGAGGCTTTTTTTGTTTAAATTGCGCGAAAATTGCTTGGTGAATTCTTGATCGCTAGATGATAAGTTGGTCGGCAAAAGGTCCTGCAATATTTAGAGCGAATGGCCAGATTCTAGGGGAAATACGGGAACTAGCAGACAGTTAGACGCGTCAGAACATCGACAAGTACCGCTGTTAGGTCAGCTAAACAGATAGCTTGTAGAATTTGAATGCCCTGTAACCTCAATGATAGACGCTGTTTAGGACGTTTTTCGGATGCCAGAAAATGTCGTTGAACTTTCTGGGAATCCCGCAAGATGGCGATCTGAGACGAATGGGCGAAATGAATTGAATCCTCTAGCTAGAAATTGCAGTGTTAATTTGGGTAATTATAATCCGACTTGGGTCTACTAAATGTCGGCCATGTTCCCCTTATCTAATTTGCCGTTTCTCAATCGTGACCTAGCGGCCTTGTCACCCGATCTGCGACACGACGTTGCCGTCGAACTTACCTACTCAAGCACCAGCTTTTACGAAGAATAAGAAGGTTTGCCAAATGACCAATCGTCATGCGAGTAAGCTTACCCGAGCACAACGACGCGAACTAAACAAGAAGAGCCGCCAGCTTCGGCAGACCAAGCAGCGGCGTATGCAATACGAACCGCTCGAAGCTCGGCAACTTCTGGCTGCCGATTTCTCTCCGCAGTTGGTTAGTATCCAGCCCAACACCGGGGAACTGCTCGAAGAGAACGATGTGCGTGGTATCTCGCCTCGCTCTTTGACGTTCAACTTCGCTGAAGTCGGTGACGCGGGTGACTTGATCGACCCGACATCCGTAGCTGATGGCATCGTCATTTTTCGAGCTGGTCTAGACGGCAAGCTGGGCACGTCTGACGACGTCAAAATCACCGGACCAGGCTCGAATTTTGAAGGGTTCATTGGCATCGGCGATCAGCCTAGCCAAGTGGTGGTGCGATTTGGCGAGGCGTTGCCGGACGATATCTACCGAATTCAGGTGACCAGCGCCCTGAAAGATATAGATGGTGACAGTGCTAAGGCGTTTACTCGCAACTTCGAGCTGAACCTGGCTCCGCAGGTGATGTCGGTCGTACCGCAACCGGTTACACGAAATCAAGATACCGGTAAGCTCGAAATTGCTCGAGATATGATCTACGTCTATTTCAATGACGACGATCTCGACCCAACGTTGGCAAACAATCCAGACTATTACCAGCTGACATTCCAGTACGCAGACAACGACAGTTCAACGGCAAGCAATAACGATTTAGGTTTAGGCAACGATTCGCAATCGTTCTATCCAGAATCGGTTACCTACGATCCCGAGACCGACTTGGCGATGCTGAAATTCAGCGAGCCAATTGAAACGCTGATCGACGCTTCCGATTCGAATGCAGGCTATGCGACCGTTTTCCGTCTGCAGATTGGTGTTCGTGGTATCGCCAGCAAGGGATCGCAGATTCTCGACACAACGACCCTTAACGACGGCACCGACGCTGGTTCCAGCTTCGAGACCGCGTTCAACCTTTCCGACTTGGCGACCTCGGTTGATTTGCAGAGTTCGGATGGGCTGGAGAGCTACGCTCCTGGTACCAATCTGTTTGCCGGCAACAGCGAATTTCGTGTTACTCGCGGAGATTTGGCTTCCGTCAATCACACGACCTTTACCATCAACGATGGTCTAGGCAACTTGCGCACGTTCGAGTTGACTTCGGACGGAACTGCCACCACCGGCAATATCAAGATTGACATCAGCTCGCTCAATGGAACGACCACCGCCTTGGCGGCTGCGATTCGTGCTGCCATTATTGACGAATCTGACAATAGTGGTGGTACCTTCAACGTTACGGCCTCGACCGTCACTGGATTCAGTGCCGATCGGTCGCAACTGCGCGGCACGCAAGACAATCGTGTCAGCATGGTCTTAGGGAATAAGACTACTGGTTTGATTGTCGACAATACGCAAGCGTTGGTGATTCGGGGCAAGATTCAAAATACGAATCCGTACGATATCGCTTTGCCAGGTGGTAACGATGAGCCTGGCCACCGAGATATCGAAATTGGTGGCGAGAACCATCTCGATGGGCAAGACACCAACGGAATGGGTGTCACGATCCTGACGTATAACTTCCCCGAAATCTATGGCGTCGATCCTGCCAGTTCGACCGGGGAACTGCTGCACAATCAGATCACCGAAGCCCAAAAGCAACGTGCTCGCGAGATCTTCGAGATCTACAGCTTTTATTCGGGGATTACCTTCATCGAAGTCCCGAATGGTATTGTTGCGAATCTGGGCGTTGTTACCGGTGACTTGCGTGCTCTGGACCCAGAAATTCCGACTGGGCCTGGCGGAGCCGCTGGCTTGGCTGGCAGTGGGCTTGCCATTATGGAAACGGCTGACCACGACCAACCTGGCGACGATGAAGTTGGCTCGCGTTGGCAGTGGACCGCCTTCCACGAAATTGGCCACTTGCTGGGACTCGACCATACCTATGATCTGCCTATTGGCACGAACATGGGGCAAGATGAAAACAATCTCGACTTCGGCCAGAATGTCGAACGTTTGTTGCCAGGTGACTTCGATATTACCCACCTGCAGCACCTCTATCGCCCAGACGTGATCGATATCGATTTGTATCGTTTCGATGTGACCGAGCGAGGGACACTATCTGCGGAAATCGTCGCGGAACGACTGAACGATTCGAGCCGTTTAGATGCTGCACTCACTTTGTATCGTCGCAATGGTGACGGCAGTTACACAGCGATTGCACGAAACAACGATTACTTCAGCGAAGATCCATTCATGGAGCTGGAGCTGGAACCGGGGACTTACTACGTCGGTGTTTCAGCTAGTGGCAACGACGTCTACGATCCAAACATTGAAGACTCTGGCTTCGGTGGAACTTCTCAAGGCGAGTACGAACTACAGCTGCGATTTAGCCCCACCGTCAATGACTCGCTCCGCGATACCGGTTCGACGGTAGCGCAGTTGAACTCGATCGTTGTGCAAGCCGACGGCAGCGGGTTTGTCGATGGTTCAACGATTACGCTAAAAGACGGTAGTAATATCGATCGGATCTTCGAGTTTGATACCGATGGGCAACTTAGCTCTAACAATCACATTGCGGTACCGATCTTGGCGACTTCGCTGCAAAGCGAAATCGTAGCCGCACTGGTCAATGCAGTTAACGCTGTTGACTTTGGTGTCGATGCGACATCGACGGGGAATGTCATCAAGTTTAGTGGGCTGGCAGCCAATAGCCCGATCACGCTTTCCCCTGAGATTATTCAGAAGCAAGCAATTGTCGTTACCAGTGGCGCAGCCGCAGGTGCCGCATTAGACGGCGACCTGGATGGAATTGCGGGTGGGAACTACAACTTCTGGTTCCGTGCCGAGCCGTCAACCTACGACACTTTGGCCTCGAACGCTCCGCGTACTCTGTTTGTCGACGCTACCTATACGGACGTCGTTTCAACGGGCTCGATCAACCAGCCATTCAAAACCATTGCCGCTGCAATTGCTGCTGCGAAGAGTGCCAACCGAGGTGACGTGATCCGTGTGATCGGGTTGCCAGGCATCAATGACAAGTCAGAAACGCTTGAAGACAATATTGCCTATCTAATTGGTCGCGATCCACTGACCAATGCTCCGCTACGGGATGGCACCGATATTGTCATTCCGAAGGGTGTTACTTTGATGATCGACGAAGGTGCGATCCTCAAATTTAACAATGCCAGCATTCAGGTCGGCAGCACCTCGGTAACGGATGATCGCAGCTTTGCTGCTCTGCAGATCCTCGGTATTCCGGAGCGATACCAGCCCCGCACCGACGACAGCGGGAACATCATAGAAACTTCCATCGACAGCGAGCGTGTCGACCGTCGTGTTACGTTGACTTCCTATCGCGAAACCAAGTTGCTGAACGATCCAGATGCCGAGCTAGTAGGCAATGCCAGCTATCTGCAAGGGGATGCAAGCCCGGGCAACTGGGGTGGTATTCTCTTCAACCAGGAAGTCGATCGCGAGCAATTCCGCGGTACCTATTCCGATAGCGGCATTTTCCTTAACTCCATTATCGGTGCTGAATTCCGCTATGCTGGCGGTATTACCGAAGTCGACGGCGCGGACATTTCGCTCGCTCCGATTTACTTGGAAGAATCCCGCCCAACGATCAATTACAACGTGATCCGTTTGAGCGCTGGGGCTGCGCTTTCAGCCGATCCGAATAGCTTCGAGGAATCGAACTATACCGTCTACAAGGGGGCTCCTGCTGCGTTTACCCCTGATATCAAGCGGGTTGGTCCCGATATCTTCGGTAACCGAGTGGTTAACAACTCGACCAACGGTATGTTGGTACGCGTCAGTTCCAGCCCTGGTCAGCCGATCGAAGAAATGACGGTTACCGGTCGTTTCGACGATACCGATATGGTCTATGTGATCCAGGAAGCGTTGCATATTGATTCGACTCCTGGTGGCGCTTACTCCGATATGAATGACGCCATCAAGGTGAGTCATCTTTCCGATATTGAAGCAGGTAGCTATCTCCGCTTTATCGCCTTGTCGGATACCGGTCCGTACGACTATCGCACAATGGTTATCCAGTTCGTCAAGAGCGGACAAGGACAGACCATTACCGAAGGTGATGCCTACTTCAATCCTTACTTCGATCCGTCCGACAATAATTCACCGGTTTGGCTGGCTTATAACAAGGTCTTTACGATCGACCTTGATAGCGATTTAGCGTTGAACTATACCGAATCGTATCTTGCTGAATTGATTGCTGGTTACATCAACGAATTCCGAGATGGTCAAGCATTTGTTGATAACGGCTACTTCTTAAACATCGATGCCGAGACTAAAAACAGCATCATCACGATGCAAGGTGGATTCGATGCGACTTTCTTCGATGTCAATGGTTTGCCGCTAACCGGTCAAAGCATCAATGTCGAACCGGTTTACGTCGCTCGCTTCGATGCCAGCTTAGTCGTCGATCCGAATGTGGTCGTGAAGTTCAATGCCGGACGCATCGAAGTCGAAATGGGAGCGAATTTCATCGCCGAAGGTGCACCCGGTCGACCGGTTGTGTTTACCTCGCTGCATGACGATCGATATGGTTTCGGTGGAACATTCGATACCAACAACAACGGCGAGGCAACGCTGCCTTCAGAAGGTGATTGGAGCGGTATTTACTTCGCTCACGCTTCGTCGGGCAGTATTGATCAGGCTTTGATTGCTTATGGCGGTGGCGAATCGGGGGTCGCTGGTGGCCAGGCCGAATTTAACGCGGTTGAAATTCACCAAGCTGTTGTCCGAATTACGAATTCGACCTTCGAATACAACGCGGACGGCTACGATGAAACGGGACAAAACGCTGGTGGCGCAACCCGTAATGGCCACATGAGCAACGACAACGCGGTCATCTTCATGCGTGACTCGCAATCGGTTGTTGTTGGTAATAACTTCCGCTACAACTCGGCCAACGTGCTCAGTGTCGATACCAGTTCGCTCAGCTACGATCTGATCGTCGACTGGGGCCGTTCCACTGGGAATCTGGATGCCCAGCGAGGCCTGGGAGACAACCAGGGTGCCTTGATTCGTCGCAACCTGCTGACCGACAACGACCTCAACGCGATGGTTGTGCGGGGTGGTGTGCTGACGACGCAAAGTGTGTGGGACGATACCGATATCGTCCATGTTGTCTACGACACAATCTACTCAACCAACTTCCATACCTACGGTGGTATCCGCATCGAAAGTTCCGCAACGGAAAGCTTAGTTGTCAAGCTGTTCGGCGATAATGCCGGATTTGTTGCCACCGGGACTCAGCTAGACATCGATGATCGTATCGGTGGTATGCTGCACGTGGTCGGCCAAGCTGGCTTCCCGGTGATTTTCACCGATTTCCGCGACGATACGGTTGGAGCGGGCTTCGATCAATTTGGTAAGGCCCAGACCGACACGAACAATGACGGTAATGCCACCAAGCCACTGCCTGGTGCCTGGAAAGGTCTGACTATCGAGCAGTTTGCCAACGATCGCAATGTCCAGGTCGTGGTAGAAGCTGAAGCCAATAACCTGACCGGTAAGGGGATTAATGGAAGCCCGCTTACATCGCAATACCTGGGCCACTTGGCTCCGGACGAGTACGGCGGGAACGAGACGCAGCGATTGGGCTACGAGGTCAATGGTTACCTCAGCAACACTGCGGATGTCGATGTTTATAGCTTTGTCGCTCAACCAGGTACTGAAGTCTGGTTCGATATCGACAAAACCAGCTACTACTTAGACGTGGTCGTCGAGTTAATCGACGGTGACGGCAACGTTTTGGCCGCTTCGTCCAACTCATACGATCAATCGGGCGACAGCTTCTATGGTCAAAGTGGTCTGTTAAGTGTCACCAACCCGCTGCAGAAGTCGGGCTTCTACGACGAAGATCTGTGGTCGAACAACCCACGTGACGCAGGCTTCCGCGTGGTGTTGCCAGGACAAGCAGGAACCGCTCGAACCTATCATGTTCGTGTCCGCAGCAACTCCGATAATCTGACGTCGGTCGATGGCAACGTCATGGCCGGAACGACCTCTGGCGTTTACCAATTGAACGTTCGCCTTCGCGAAGTCGACGAACTGGCCGGCTCTTCGATCCAGTTTGCAGACATTCGCTACGCGGAAAATGGCATCTCGATCTATGGCCAACCGGGGCACTCGCCGGTGCTCGGTGAATCGTCGGAAAACGGTAACAACAACGATACCGCCGGCAACGCTCAGAAACTGGGCAATGTGTTGAATTCGGATCGCGGTGCGATTAGTGTCGCCGGTGAGCTCGATAACCTCTCTGGCTTGGACGTCGACTGGTACGAAGTTAACTTCGACTTCGATTCGATCCAGTCGATTGGTGGTACCAGCGCTGCCTCGGAATATGGTTCGCTAGTGATCGACCTGGATTACGCTGCCGGTTTCGATAATGCCAACACGATCGTTTCGGTATATGACTCCAGTGGTCGGTTGATCTTCATCAGCGACCGGGGGGCAGTGAACGATGACCTGCTGAACCCACAAACCCCTGGTAGTGCCGGGCTTGCCGATCAATCGCGTGGGTCGGCCAGCACAGCAGATCCGTACTTGGGCACAATCATGTTGCCTGCCGGAACGCCAGATAATCCGATCACCTATTACGTGGCGGTTAGCTCGCAAGCACAGACTTCGGTCCAGATGGATCAGTTCTTCAGTGCCAATGCTGCCAATACGTTGGTACGTTTAGAGCCGATCAATTCGGTTCGCCGGATTGTGGAAGATCATCTCGATGGGGTGGAATACTATTCGACGCCAACCGCCCCAGATTCGACCTCTATCATCAATACGGATGATACGAGCGAGAATGTTTCCCCCTACGTACTGGGCGACTTCACGTTATTCCTAAGCACCGATGCCGGAACGGAAACAAGCGACCTTTACGCCGTTGACCCATTCACTGGGGCAATTGAAACTTACATCGGCCGGGCGGGTCGTGCCTACGACGACATGGCGATGTCACCAGATGGCAAGCTGTACGCCTACCGTGTCGATGAAGTATCGCAAATTCGCGACTCGGAGTCGGGCGACTTCCTGCTCATTGATACCGGCAATGGATCGTATTCCACGGTTACCTCCAGTATCATTGGAACATACACCTCCAACAATGCTGGAAATAACTCCGTCCTAGACAACTGGCAGACGCCAGGTAACGACGGTTCTGGTATTGGGTGGGGCTATCAATTCCAGGCCGCAACGTTCCAAAATAATGGGAACAATATCTTCGGCTTGAATTTGTACGCTGTGGGTAATCGCGGTGGCGTTACCAACTCCACTCACCCACAGGCCAATATCTTGTTCGAGATGGACGCCAGCGATCTCAATGGCGATAGCTCGAATATCGGTATGCCAGAAAATACGCGGCCAATCAACATTGGTATTGTGACCGATGGTGATACTTCAGAAACGAATATTCGCACCGATCATACTGCCCGCATTAATACCGGTATCGACGTAAATCCTAATGGGTCCATCAATGCGATGGTTGCCACGAGAGCTACTGTAGGTAACTCGCAAGCTTCCTTGCTGGATGGGATGTACTACTTTGTCGATCCTGATGGGCCAGGTGGCGCCCCACCGGTGGCCTTCGAACTCGACCTCGGGAATGACTTCCGGTTGAACTTGAATCCTGGCGGGGCGGGCAATCGGTATATCCGAGATGGAATGAGCTTCGAAATGGAAGGCTCAACCCCGGAGACGATTCGGTTTCAAACCGGTGGCGTGATCAATACGACCAATTTCAATGCCGCGTTGGTCGACAACACCAATAACCCTGCTGCGAAGAGCTTTATCACCATTAGTGATGGCTTGGTAACCCGGCGATTTGTTTTCGATAACGTCGACAACGGTCAGCTCACCCTAGCCGCTAACGAGGTCCGCGTTCCATTTACTAGCACGTCAACCTCAGCAGATATCCGAACCGAACTAATCAATGCGATTAACGTCGCTTCGAACGGTTTGAATGTAACGGCTAACGGCACGATTGCGAATCGCATCTCGCTGGTCGGTGACACTTCTGCGTTGATTTCCGGCAACATTGGCGGAATTCAGATAGAAGGGACATACGATCAGACTTCGTCGGCTGGAGATATCGTTGTCAATGTGGAAGAATTCTGGTCGAGCAGTCAGGTGGCAAATGCCATTCAAGCCGCAGTCGCCGATGCGAATGCCAATGGTTTTACCAACTTGCAGGTAAGCGTCTCGGGCGAGCGGTTTAATTTCCTCGAAGCAGGTACCTCGGTTGGCTACAACCAGGTAAACAACGCCTTCGATGCGTTGCTGAATCCTGCTTACTCGGCTACCAAGGGTGTCACTGCGGGACGAGTTCCGGTTTATATCGGAGCGGGTTTCACAGATATTCAAGTAGCCAATGCTGTGACAGCTGCAGCAGTCGGAGAGGGCTTGGTTGCTAGTAATACTGTTGGTACTGCCAACAGCAGTGTGATAACCTTCGGTCCAAACGCAAGCATTACTACCAATACCACTTTCGATACGCCATTCAACACCGGTGGAAACGCTACCAATGGCTTGGTGACCGGTATGGCTTGGATCGGAGAGAGTATCTATGCCGTTACCGACACTGGTGGTTTGTGGCTTTTGAATCCTGGTGGTAACCTTGGACTCGGCGGTGACGAAGTTCCTGCCGACTTTATCACCAGCATTACCGATGAAAATGGAAACGCGCTCAATTTCCAGAGCCTGACTGCGGGGCCATCACGGACTAGTGGGGGTGTTACTAACACTGCTTACTCGTCGGTCTTGTTCGGTGTAACGAACAATGGGGATATCTATGCGTTTGACGCCAACGGTGCGGCTCAGTTCGTCTTCCAGGGGAACAAATCTCATCTCTCAACAGGGATTGGTGGTGCCCGAGGTCTACAGTTTGGCACCCTGAACGAAAACCTCTGGCATGTTACGGGGAATCGCGAGCAAAACTCAGCTGGCCATGGCGTTTCGGTGCCGGTCGACAATACCCGTAATGCTCAAAGTGGGGGAAGTAGCCTCTACTTTGGCAACCAATACGACGCCATCGGGGTCAATGGGAACAGTCAGGGTAACGCCACCACCAACGACTATAACTTCCCTGGCGATGCCCACGGTACGGTGATCACCGATCCATTCAGCTTGTACGGGTACAATGCTTCGGATATGCCGACATTGTACTTTACGTACCTGTTGGATACGGAGGACCAAGATTTTGACTATGGACCAAATCCAGATATGCCGGCCACGGATGCCTTCCGTGTCTTTATTGCGGGTGATGATGGGGATTGGCAACTTCTAGCTACCAATAACACGCTGCGGCAAAGCGACACCGGTAATAATCCGGATGATGAGTTCGACACAATCGGTAACGCCAGCTCTGCTGCCGTCGACGAAGCATTACGAGCTGATCGTCAAAATGGTACCGAAGGTGTGCAAGCAATGTTCGACAACACCGGTTGGCGACAAGCACGCATCGACCTGGGAGTATTCGCCGGACAAGAAAACCTGCGTCTACGCTTCGATTTCTCGACCGGTGGTTCGGTTAACCTTGGTGGATACCACAGTACCACGGGGAACAATCTCAACACCGAAGAACTACGTGTGTTGAAGGGATCGAAGATGGCTGATGGTGGGACGTTTACCGCCAACGACTATATCTACAACCAATCTGCGGACTTTGAATTCAACAAGGGACAGTCGTTCATCTTCGATAGTGCTGGCCGTGTGGCCGATGCTTTGAATCCATTGGCCGCGCCAGACAAGAATACTTTCACACTTGTCGCTGCTGCCGCTGGAAACCCTTCGTTTACCTTTGAGTACGTGTTGAATGCAGTCGATGCTGCCGCTGGAAACGTACCGATTGTGTTCTCGTTGAACGACTCGGCCAGTGAGATTCGCCAGAAGACTCAAGCGGCGATTCTAGGGGCCTTCGGTGCAAATGGAGGTGTTTCGATCTATGACGAAGCTCCCGATACCTTCAACATTCAAGGCATCCTCGACCTGGATCAGGCCGACGCAGCCTTTGGCATGACGGTCATTGGTAGCTCGGCAACGACTCCTGGCATCGCGGTAATCAACTACAACAGCGAAACAACCGCTGAAGAGTTGGCAGAAGAAGCCCAACGAGTAATGAACCTAACAATGGCCCCCCAGGCGTACGCCCAGGGCTATGAGATGTTCACTCGCTTCCAGGAATTTATTTACGGTAACGGCTACTCTTTCGATACCAACGATAGTGGCCTAGGACACGATGAATTCCTGCAAGGGGATGATTTCGGTTACGCCAGTGAAGCGCGAGTTGGTCGCGAAGACGCGGCGAATTCCAACGCGAAACAGCGTGGCCAAGACAACCTGCATCGCGGGGTGTTCTTCGATGACATTATCATCGGCTTCGCTGAACGAGGCGAAATGGTGACCAATGCCACCACCAACAACGCCTTCATTCATAACGATGATTTGCGTGAAAATGAGCTGGTGACTGGTGAATATCAGCTTGAGATCCGCCGTGGTACCGACTACGCAGCACCTGAGTTAGCTGAGCTCTTCGGACTTGACCGATTTGACTTGTGGATGACCCCTGGTTTCGACTTCGATACCAACGACCGACTTGACGAGTCGTACACCATTCGGACTGCTTCGGGGGATGTGATTGGTAATGGTGACCGAATTCGTGTCAGCGACGGTACGAACTGGGTGACCTTCGAGTTCTTCGATCTCGACTCCGTAACCGAACGTCAGAAACGTGGCTTGGCGGGAACAGGTACCCGTACTGCCTACGATGCAAATAACAACATCTACAGCATCGGTTTCTACAATACCGATTCGGACAGTCAGGTTGCGGCTCGGTTGATGAATGCCATCAACGATCGCAGCGGCCAGGTTGCTCGTGGCCTGATCAATACCACCAATACCGGGTTGGGTGTTTACGCCCAGATGAACTCGCGTAGTGGGACAACGACCAGCAATCGAGTTGACTTGTCGCCAGCGACGACTTCCGATGTGGTAGTCGTCGAATACGATGTTCGTTCGGACGATTCGATTCGCGAAGCGTACAGTTTGGACCTGCGTGGTGACCTGGTTACCGCAGGAACTTATGCTGAACGCGACATCTGGGGCATCATTGGTGATAACGATTCTGTCAACAAGATGGATGGAATTGCCGATGTCGATGTCTATAAGTTCTCGCTAGTCAAAGACCAAATGGTCGAATTCCGTTTGGCCACGGCGTTTGCCAACACGATTGGTGTCGAAGGTATGCTGCGGCTGTTCGTTCAGAACGCCAACGGTACTTTCTCGGAAGTCGCGATGACGTTGCTGGAAGGTGCGACGGAAGACGTTTACTCCTATACGGCTGCGGCAACGGGCAACTACTTTGTTTCGATCGCGGCTAACCCAGCCCCACTTCCTGCCAATGGTGGCCAGGCAGCAGCATCGTTGGGCTACGACCCAACCAAGGTGCCCAAGAACGACGCTGGACGTCAGGTAAAGACCTACGAAGGCCAGTATTTCATCAACATGCGAGTGGCCGATAACTTGGACACGGCAGTGCAAAACGCGAATATGTATTTGGCGGTAAATCGAATTGCGAATCCCGAAACGGATGACAACGTTCGACTGTTTACCAATCCAATCACCGGCGAAACGAACGAATCGATCGATATCATTCGGTATGACTCGTGGGTTACCAATATTTTGGGTTACAACTACGAATTCAAAGCCGAAGGTGATTCCAACCGACGACGGGATCAAGGGCAGATTATCATCAGCTCGAACATCATCTCGAATTCGGAAAACTACGGAATCTTGGTGGATGCTGGCGACCGCTTGACAGTGGAAGATCAGGAATCGGATAACAACCGACCGCACCAAGGTCCTCCGCTCAACGTACCTTCCGCCGCAAATACGCGTCGCCTGGCAACTGGTGTCACGATTACCAATAACGTGGTCTTCTTCGATGCGAAAGACAGCAGCAACAACGCTCTGTCCAACTCTGGGGCCATCCTCTACAGCGGCGACGCTCAGGGAGGTAGCCTAGGAGCCGTACCGTTCGGACGCATCGTCAACAACACACTGTACGGTACCGGCAACGGTGACGTCGGTGTTCGTGTTGAAGAAGCTGCTGGCCCAACGTTGATGAACAACATCATCGCGAAATTCGCGACCGGTATTCAGGTTGCTGATGCGACCTCGAAGGCCAACACGGTCATCTCCCGAACGTTGTTCAAAGACAACGGAGCCAACTCGCCTGATGTTGGCACCGGTAGTCTGCCGGTCATCTTGGGGACCGACGACCCGTTGTTCGTGGACGCGGCTGGAAGAAACTTCTACTTGGCCGAAGGCAGCCAGGCAATCGACTCTGCCGTTGATGCCATTCAAGAGCGGCCTGAAGTTAGCCAAGTGGTCAACCCGCTGGGTATCGACAGCACGCCGATCTTGGCCCCAGAACGCGATATTACTGGGCAGTTGCGTGTCGACGATCCGAATGTTGTTTCCAGTGGCGGTGTTGGTGGAGTAACCTTCCGCGACATTGGTGCCTTTGACCGGGCCGACTTCACTGGCCCAACCGGTTACTTGTTCGATCCGCAGGATAACGATGCTGAGAATAAAGACCTGGATAAGACCCCGGACATTGTCCAATGGATTTCCGGTCCGCTGACCAACATCTCGATCCAATTGCTGGATGAAGGCGAAATCTCGAACCAAGTCCAAGGGACCGGGGTCGACGATTCCACGGTGAGCACCAAGTCGGTCACGTTAGAGATTGTCTCTTCTGGGCAATCGGTCGTGTTGCAGGACGGTATCGATTATCAATTCGATTACGACGCAACCAATAACATCATCCGCTTGGTACCGATTTCCGGCGTCTTCCAGCAAGGTGTCCTCTATAAGGTAACCCTGGACAGCGATCCGAACTCGGAATACGTGATTCGTGACGTCGCTAATAACCCGATCGAGTTCAACAATCAGGTCGATGACGGCAAGGGGAACCCTGTTGGTGAAACACGCTTCCTGATTCAAGCTGGTGGCCTGGTCGATTTCGGTGATGCCCCAGATACCTACGGCACGCTGTTGGAATCGGACGGTGCTCGTCATAACCTGGTCGATAACTTCTACCTCGGTTCAAGTGTTGATGCAGAGATCGACGGTCAGCCGACTGCTGACGCCAGTGGTGATGGATCGACTGACGACGGGATCTTCATCCGTACGCCAGATCCAAACAACGCTGGGTCATACCTCAATTACACGTTGCGGGATAACATCACCAACGAAATCTATATCACGGCAACCGTACCATCGGGTAGCAAAGCCTACGGTTTTGTGGATGCTTGGATCGATTTCAATCACAACGGCAACTTCGATGACCCTGGTGAACAGATTCTCGTTAGCCGAGCACTGACCATCGATGCGATCAATCCAGCAGGTTCGGCATCGGGCCTGGGGCAGTTGATCAAGATCAGCGACCTGCCAGAAGACTTCCAGATTGGCGATACGATTGCTCGCTTCCGCTACAGCAGCACCGGTGGCCTCTCGTCGACTGGCTTGGCAGCGGATGGTGAAGTGGAAGATTACCAAGTCACCATCGGTGCTCCTGCGGTTAACCCATGGCACAATAGCTCGAAGCCATTGGCCATTACCAAGGGAGATAGCAGCGTTACCGGGCTCGACTTGAACTACCTGGTTAGTGAAATGCGAAACCGGGTTTACACGTACGGTCCTAACGACGTGCCAGCTGGCAAAGCGGTTGGTGATTTCCGACCAGCCTACGACCCTGACACGATTGATCCAGCCATGGTTCCGGCGTATCTCGACGTCAACAACGATCGTAAGGTCACGTCGGATGACTTGGCTCTCCTGCTGAACTACTTCACCACAGCTTCGACGGTTAGCCCGGAACCGCTCGATGGCGAAATGATTCAGACCTCGATGATTTCCGGCGAATCGACTACCGGCAATCTGGCCAGCCCGATCGCAGTGGAATCGCACGAGATCGTGGCCTCGATCAGCAGTCCTGTCACGCCGGCCACCAGCCCGACGACGACTTCGCTGCAAACCGATTCGTTGGTTGGTTCGTCCTCCTTCATGGCCTTCGCACCGACCTACTCGGAACTGCAGATGCGACCAGCAGCGGAACTGATGGGGCTAAGCACCGTCAGTATCTCTGAATCGCAGTTCGCGGTTGAATCGTACGTCGACGAAGCGATTGCTCTGGACGAACTGTGCGAGGACGATCACTTCGGTCAACTGATCGGTGACATGGCGGACGATCTAAGTGCGACATGGGATGCCAAGAACTTCAGTGACGACACGGAGAACGCCGATAGCAGCGAAGATGACTTGGACGAACTGCTGACACTGCTCAGCAGCGATTCCAGCAGCGATGGCTAATCGGCACTGCTGAAAACCTGAAATGAAAAACGCCCGCAGCATATAAGCTGCGGGCGTTTTTTTAATGCCCCTCCCCTACCCTCGTAAACCCGCTTTGCCTGAACTGGTTGCTCGAAAATACCTTTGTTTCCTCCTCTGGATGGCTAGGTTGTGATTGACTCTTAGGGCAACCTTTTAAGGTGATTTTCACAGAAGAAAGACTTGCCTATGGCCCTCAAGCTCACGCTCGATAAGATCAAACGTGGGGAGCACTCTTCGGCGATGGCGACCAGAGAACCGCTCTAGTCCATAAGTTTGAGGCCCCTTATTGGGTTGGCAACGCAATCCTCAACCTACGAGGCGTGGGATGAATTTTCGCTACCGTACTTTTGAGACGACGTTTACTGTTTTCCCGCACATGACGAACTACATGTACCCCATGGTGTTTGGCGGAGAAATGTTAAGTCAAATGGATATTGCTGCCGCAATGAATGTCCGCCGTGCTTTGTACGATTCGCCAACCGGCTGCGATAACGCCGTCACGGTGCATTGCACCGATATCAACTTTCTTGTCGGCGCCCAGGTCGGTGACCTGATTCTATTGAAGTCCGAAATCGATGAAGTGGGGACGAAGTCGATATCAGTGCGGGTAGAAGGGTTTCGAGAACGCGCCGATGGGGTAGAAAAACTATGCGACGGTCGATTTATCTTTGTTGCCCAAAAGGAAGGTGTTTCCCAAGCTCATGGTTTGGAAATATAGAGACCGAGGTCAGCCCAGCCCAAGTGAACTGTTAGAGAGCATTAGGCTCGATCAGGGCCGAGTCGGCTAGGTCGGCAAAGAATTCGTCAGCGGCCCGCTTGCTGCGATCAGCAGAGGATTCGTCTTCGTCCTGGTCCGACGCAATGGCATCAAACAACGCAGCATTCTGAAGCCCCATCGCTAACGTAGGAGCAACACTGGTTAAAAACTCGCGGGGGACCGGTTTACTCTCTCGCGAAGTCGACACACGAGCAATTTGGGCTAGGCCGCTCGTTGGCAATGCCACGGGAGACCATGTGATTTCGTTTGAGCGAGTAGATGCCAAGTGGGAAACCGTGGCAACATCCGAGGAGAATACGTCGGTAGGCGTGGTCAAACTCGCCGAGGACGGTTCCGCTTCCGTGATCGGAGAAACGCCTAGCGATGTCGAAGTGCCACTCGGGGTGAAAACGTAAACGAAATCGGGTTCCCCTGCGAGCGAACTCAGATCGATGTCTTGCAATGTCTTGGCGTCGATGACAGAAAGTAGATCGAGCTTGTCGAACCGTCCATCTCCGTTGACGTCGAGGTAGGGATCGCCGTTACTGTGTGTGGCCACAAGCAGGCGACTTGATGTCGCCGAGCCAGCAGTAAAGGCCGGGCTTTGCAATTCGCTAAGCACTAAGTTGATATCGCTATCGTCGACCAGGCCATCATGATTCAAATCCGCACGAACGATGGGATTGTGCCACGAGGTTTCTGCGATCGAAACCGAGAAACTTGAGCGCTGGGTACCGGCTTGGGGAGTTAGAGAAACGTTCGTTCCAGCGATATCTGCAAAGAACGCCTGCTGTCCATTACCTGGCGCCACTTTTAGGCGGTAATCGCCGATTACATCGAATGGAAGCGTAAAGGCCCCTAACGCGTTGGTGGTCGCGGTATTGGGGCGGCCGATCTGAAGGTTGTCGAGGCCGACCAAAAGTGGCTGGCGGTGTGGATCGTCTGTGTTGTTTAAATGGCCTCGCGCGATGGCATAAGAGGCAACAGCCGAATCAAGTTCGACCAACATGGTTTCTGATGTGCCGGCCGCCAGGACGCTCGTGGTATAGCGGCCTAACAGATTGTCATCGGCATCGTACAGCTCAAGAATGCCTCGATCGCCGTCTAGTTGAGCAATCGCGTCAATCGAAACACGACTCACCGGCGTGGCGAAGTCCATTCTAAGTTGACGTTGCTCCGACCAGAGGTTGCTCCAGGAATTGCCGGAATAGTTGTAGAAGCCGCGAGAACCAGTGCTCGACAACGAACTGTTCCGGGAGGAAACGTCCGCAAGGCCAGGATCAATTTCTCCGCCAAAAGCAGATAGTCTAACGCCATAAATCGGGTCGTAGAAAATATGCCCTTGGTCGTAGTCGTCCGGTTCGATAATCGTTTGCGAAACGATCGGGTTTCCCTGGGCATCGGTCACGACAACTTGCCAGCCCGCCAGCCCGGTTTCCCCTGGATCGTAGCTGCCGTTGCTGTTGCTATCGTAAGTGACGTAGCCGGTAAAGCCATGGACATCCAGCGAGTCAATATGCGATGTCGAAGCGGTAAGTACGCTGGATTCAATCATTCCGGTGGCGTCGACCAGGCGAACTTCAACTTCGTGCTGGCCGGTGGGCAATTGCAAGGTGAAATCGAGATCGGCTGTATAGTCATCGATGACTGGACCTGTCTGCCAGTCCCCGCCGTCGACACGATACTCGACATGGCTGATGCGATTGGTCGTCAGCGAATTCTGGAGCCCCCACGAGTTCATGTTTGGTAGAACGCCAATGGAACCGTGCCCCACGATACGAAGCTGATTGGTTGCTGGATCGTAGGCGGAGGAAGCTGAAAACTCCATCGGCACGTCGAATACGTCGAACAGGCCATCCCCATCGGAGTCTTGCCAGCCAATCGACGCGAGCGAAGATGGGCTGCTGGTGTGGTTGGCATAGGCCGTGGTGAGCGCTGCGGAATCGCCGAGCAAGCTTGTTACAATCGAACCTGGGTTCGGATTGCCATCTTTGGCGTTGGTGTTTTGAGTGTTGTAGTAACCACGCGTATCGGTGTAATCGCCAGACGCGGCGTATTCGTCCATCGCCCAAAACTGATGAGAAGTTTCGTGGGCGATCGTACTGGCGGGGCGCTCGGATGGGATCGCCATGAAAGCTCCCCCGGCGATTGAAAAAGCACCGCGGACACTGCCTGGTGCAAACAAGCCGTCCGAGTCGTTCTCGGCGTTGATCACAAAGATGGTAAACGCCCAGTTCGCGTTATGATCGATACGCTGTTGGTTGTTGAAGCGGCGGACGTCGTTATCAATTTCGTTGGTGCGATCGGCACCCACATAATCCAGAAACGTACCGGCCCAGGTTTCAAACGAAGTGGCGGCCTGGGAGATCGGTTCCATCCCAATTGGAACGGGATTGTCGGCGTAGGTGTAATCGATATCGAAATTCAGTTGGTGAACACTCGATTCCTGGGCGAGCATATCTTCCCACCACTGCATCGCCTCTTCAATCCGCTGTTTAACTTCCGAGCGATGCGACTCGGTCCAGTTTTCGGTATTGTTGATACCGCTGCCGGTCGACTCGAAAAAGACAACGGAAACGGCGACGTCTCCCAACATGAACTCGCCGGTGTCGAGGTCTTGCGCTCCCCAAGGAACCGAGGAAAGAGGAAGCCGCGCTTCGAGCTGTTCCAACCTTGCCACTCGTCGAAGCGGCTTATGAGCACGCTTCCTGCCGCCACGCTGCGTGGTGGAACGTCGAGTCGGATTCGGTTGGGGCATGCGTTAATCCAGCAGCAAACGCGAAGGTCGTCGAAAAGAATAGCAAGGAAAGCCGACCATGGAGCGTGCCACGACCAGCGAAGGTTTACAACTGATCTTCATCTTCCCACAACGCTAATACTTCGTCGGCGCTGTTGGCAAAGCTGGTCTCTTCGTCTTCCGAGGCCAACGAGTCATCCCACGAACTGGACGTCATTGCGATCAAGTCGTCCTGATCATCCAATTTGGCGACGTAAGTATCAGTCGAAGTCGTGGGATCGGTTGCGGTTCCGCTGTTTTCTTCCGGCAGTTGTGTTGAGCTACCGGTCGAACTGGTACTGGTTACGGGCAGGATTAGCAGGCTTTGGGTAACCGTCTCGGAAGAAGTCGCGTTTGTCGTTACCAGCTGCGACGTTTCAGCAACTGGTACCGGCTGGCTGCTGATCGAACGGCTATCAACGGGTTCTCCCTCAAGCAGAAACGACGAACCCATCAATGCTGGCGGGGTGCTTAAGTCGCCAGGATAACCAGGCAGATAGATACGCGTTGAATTGACCGCTGCCGATTGCCCGAAGTTTTGCACAAAGTAGCTGAAGTCGCTCAGGCCGACGCTGCCGTTGTCATCGAAGTCAAATTTGCGTACCTCGGGGTCGCCGTTTACGGTCTTACCAAACGCAATGACAAAGTCTGCGAAGTCTGCCAAGCCAACCACGCGATCTTCACCATTGGCCACATCGTAAAGAACCGGCCAGACATCGAAGCTTACCCCGGTTGGCGTTGTGCCGTCGACGATAGCAACAAAGTCGGTCGTTTTGTTGATGACGGTTGCGCTCGTATCGGAAAGCGATACTACCGATGATCGCGTCGACTGAAGTTCGCCGTTGGTATAGTCGACCGACAGTTCCATCTTGGAGCGAAGCAGAATACGACCGATAAGGGCATATTGATCGTCCCCTAAGTTCGTCGCAAGCGTATTAAAGCCGACCGTTACGCTGCCGTTGTCGTCGTCCGCTTCGGCTAAATAGACCGAATAACGAAGATTGGTCGGATCTTCATTACGACCGACTGCTTTGACAAACTCAAAGTCATTGGCGTTGTAGTCTACCGTTACGACGCCATTGATTAGGGAATTTCCGGCAGGGGCTTTGCCATATACCTCGACATAGAAAAAGTCCCACTCGTCCATGTAATCAAGGTTCTCTGGCAGCGATGAGACTTCGCCACCGGTGGTAAGTGTCGGATCGAGCACGTACCGAACCTCGAAATCTGCCGTATTTGCGGCAGTCACCTGTAGGCCAACCCCTTCAAAGTAAACCTGGTTCTCCGCCGTGAGCCGCTGCTGGCCATAATGATAAAGCGAGAAATATTCGTCCGCATCTTCGGTTGCGGCAACGAACTCGTCACCTGTTAAGCGTTGCAACTGAGGCACGCCGTCGACATAGTTCACGGCCCAGTCTTCAGGAAGCTGGTTGGGGTTTTCGACGTAGTCGAGCACGTCGAAATGGAAGTGAGGATTGATTCCTTCTTCCATGTTGTATGTTCCTGGCTGCTGGGCAATCATGCGGAACGAGAGAAGCTCGACCTCGGTTGGGTGCAAGTTGCCGCTAATATCGATATTTTGAACGCCAAGTCGCCCGATGTACCCATCGACATCCGTGGCGGGCGTGTTCGCAGCGACTGGGTTAATCGTCGAGCCAAGGTGAACTCCGTAGCTTTCGTCGAAATCGAAGCCGGCCGAATCATAGGTTACGTTGAAGTAAGCCGTGAAAAAGCCCCAGGGATTGCCCAAAATATCGTTGGCCGTGTCGACATTCACGGTGACACCGGCATCGCCACGGCGATCTTCGATGTAGGCTTTGACGAGAAAGCTCTCCCCTTGAGCCACCTGTTGGATCCGGTTTCCACTCAGGTCGGTTGCTTCCAGCCGGAGCGAAATCAATTCGCCCGACGCGTCCAGCATCTCGCGGACTTCTAGTGCTTCGAATCCGACCTGATGTTTCCAGTTTCGGGAGATGGAATTGCGGAGATTGGTGCGAGATCGAGCTTTTTTCATGATGTTCGCAATATCGTAAGAGCCAACAGGTGACGGACCTGGGACGAACCGAATAGGGGGAAATCGTACGAAAGTGGCGTGCGGCGATGCCCATGCCTAGGTCTCAGCGTAATTGACGTCGGGACGAACGCAATCACGTAAATCCTTAACAGCAATAGACTTTAGGGGTTATGCGGGTTATTCCAATTATCTCCCCTTAGCGCAGCATGCCACACCAATTTGACGTGTGACGAGGCCAATAGTTCCGGCTCAGATTGCAATATTACGAAATTCAGCACTTTTTCTTCAAGTCGCGCGGAACTTCTGACCGGCAGCCAGCGACCAAGTGGCTAGTAGAATGCGGAAACTTTGTGGATGACGGCAAATTTACTTCCAGTTAGGGATGTGCTGACCGGAAGAAAAAGTTTGCAAAGGCCAATTGGGCTAATTAATCTGGACAACGTCGGCAAAAGCCCCCTCAGTTTCCTAAACTGCTTATTTTGTAACTTGCCTAATCGAAAATATAGGTTGCCGTAGGTCGCCATGAAAAAATCCAAGAGCCGCCAGCACCGCGTCCCCTCGCATTCCCTTAAACGCGCCAAACGGCAACGCGGTCTTCGCCGAATGGAGCAACTCGAAACCCGGTCCATGCTGGCTGGGGATGTCGGGGCCCCCTGGCATAATGAAATTCTACCTACCGATGTAAACTCGGATGGGGTGCTTGACCAACAAGATATCGAGATCTTGGTCGGCGAACTAAAGACCATGAAACTTGGCTCGTTTTCTGCCAAGAGTGGTCTGCTGGAAGGGGAACAATCCCTTTATCTTGACGTCGA
Organism: Bremerella cremea; assembly: GCF_003335505.1. Lineage (NCBI taxonomy): Bacteria > Pseudomonadati > Planctomycetota > Planctomycetia > Pirellulales > Pirellulaceae > Bremerella > Bremerella cremea. The sequence continues at coordinate 132,079 of NZ_QPEX01000044.1, read as the reverse complement.
TAACGACGGGAAGCTCACTCAACGCGATCTTCTGAGCGCGATGGATGCGTTGACTTTGGAAGGTGAGCCTGAAGTCGCTGCTCCCTCTTTTCGGGCCGACTACGATGTTGAAATCGTATACGACTCGAACACGACCACCGAAGGTGGATCTGCAAACGTCGCTCTCAACGATACGTTTACCTTAAACATTTATGTCACGGACGTATCAGAGACCCCGTCTGGTTTTTCACAAGCGTTTGCGGACATTAAGTTTGATTCGTCTAAGCTGACGATCCAAAATCCTTCTACCGACATCCAGATGGGGCCAGGCTTTAGCTCGCAAACTGGCGACGTTCCTAGCAACGTGACGCCCTACGGTGGCAAGAATGCGAACGACAATCAATTCAGCACAGCCGATAAGCTATTGTGGATGGGTGGTATCTATGCACCTGCTCCTGCGAATGGTGCGCAAAGGTTCCTCTTGGCGAGCGTGAAGTTCCGAGCTGTCGCGGAAGGTGCGGTTGATTTTGAGATTGATGTACGCAACTACACATTGAGTAGTGAGCTGGGAACCCCAGATCCAGAAGCGACTGAGGTTGCCTTCAATCAGAAAGAACGTAGCGGAAACGATACCGAAGACCCGGATGTTAACCTCAACGCCACATTAGTCTACGCTCCCGGGGCCGTTGGGCAGGAACTGGTTCGTTTCGACGGTGGCAAGGTCAGCATTGATATTGCTGCCACACCAGTCGGTGGAGCTAACTTCGATTCTTACAATGTCAACGAAGATTACTTCGGCGACGATGCAAACAGCACCCCTCCGGTAGTCACCATCGGTGGCGTACAGTATTACGTTCTAGATGTTCTGGCCAACGACCTGGATTCGGCTTTGAACGCAGTCACTGGGGATCGTAGCCGCTTCAATATTGATTCGATCACCCAGCCTACCAACGGTAGTGTGTCGATTCAAACCAATGCCCAAAGCGTGGCTGAAATCGCGGCGACGGGCATCACCTCGCACCAAGTCTTGCTCTATCAAGTGCCGAGTAACTTGGGTGGTATCAACGAAAGCTTCAGCTATACGATCACCGATTCTGGAGCATCTGATAACGCTGGCACCTCCTCGGCAGATGTTTTGGTTGCCATCTCGAAAGTCGATGACGCGCCGATTGCTAACGATAGATTCTTCACCATAGAAGAGGGGGTGCCGCTCATCGGCAACGCGTTGGACTACGCCTCGCTGCAAGGCGGAGCAGACGAAAATGAAACGTTGACTTTCGTCGAGTTCATTGTTCCGGCGAACCTCCAGGGGACGTTTACTCCGATTCTCGACTTGAACGATCAGCCAACCGGAGCTTTCGTGTACACTTCCAACTTTCCTGGTCTGACGGAGTCGGTCCAATATGTCGTTTCCGATGGTGGTGAACAAACCGCTACCGGCACGCTGACTTTCAAAACGCAGTTGGACAGTCTGATTGAAGGTGTGGTTTACTTCGACGCCGACAATGACGGTGTGGTTGACGAAAACCTTGACATCGAAGCCAGTGCCGAAGTTCGGATTGGCGGCGTTGACTTGGAACTGGTCAATTCCGCAACCGGAGCCGTGATTGCCACTACCCGTACCGATGCCTTTGGAACTTACAGCTTCAGCGGATTTGATGAAGGCAACTACTCGGTTCGCGTGGTCGATCCTCGCTTTACTCGTAAGGGCAAAACGACGGCAGGTGATTTCACCATCACTGGTAACGAAATCAGCGGCATCGGAATTGGTAATGGCCAGCCAGGCCGTTATTCCGGTCTGAACTTTGGCTACCGTGGTCGCGATTACCAGTATATTAGCCGGTTAGACCAGATGGCTTCCGTCTCGGAAGACAGCATCACTCTAGCATTCTCTAAGAGTGGTGGCACCGCGACCTTAGAATGGTACTCAGTGGACGAAGGATGGGACCGGTTGGTGAATATCAACTCGGATTACATCTATCTCGATCCGGCTACCAAGTCGATGCAGGTTGCCTTTGAGGTGAGTGTCGAAGGACAAGAGAACTCGCAATACGTAGTCCAGGCCTTCTCGCCATCGATGCCTGGTTACGTGGTCGTCGCCGAAACCGCGGAAGGCGTTATCATTCGCATCAGCGGTTCCGGTTCGCAAGTGATGACGAACCTGGCTGCGGTCGATGCGGCGTTTGCCAACCTTTAATCGTGGTTGGTTAACCAACATCCAATAAAAAAAAGAGCCCGCTTCGTTTCCGAATGCGGGCTCTTTGCTTTCTTGTCGCTGCTTTTTCAAGCTGCGATTAGTAATGATATTCCACACCAGCGGTCATGCCCAGAATCCAATATTCCTGTTCGTTGAACTGGAAGACCGGGGCCGATCCGTTGGGATTGATGTTGTTGTTGACCAAAGCCCCGCCGGTGACGATGTCGTTGAAGTAGATGAACGTCGCACCGAGTTTGAGGTCGAGGTTGCAGTTGTAGGCATAAATCATGTCGATGTTGATTTCAGGAACATAGACAAACTTGTTTCGGCTGAATGAACCGGAATTGCTTGCCAGGGCGTAAACCCCTTCATCCTGAGAAAAACTACCGTTGACGGTGGTTAGCCCCGAGACGGTTGCTTCCTGGTGCGAGTTACCCAAGGCAAGCTTACCCATGGCACGCCAGCTGAATGGGCCATCTTGGAACTCAGCCATCAAGCCGACATGACCACCGTGGAATTCGTTGTTGGCGTCAAAGCGATCGCTGTATTGAACAACGTCCCCTTGGCTGTAAGTGCCACCACCTGCATCTTGCACGGTGAAGGTCGCATCGTTGTGGAACCCGTCTTCCATCTTGAAGTAGGTGTAACCACCAACGAAGTCCCAGCGGTTGCCGTTATTGGTGTAAATATGCTTGGTCAGAAACGCATCGCCCATGTAGAACGTATTGCGGTTAACTAGGTTGACCGTTGTGTTGTTTGCAGCACCGGAGCCCGTACCAGGCAAGGCAACCAAAATGGAGTTTTGCAGGTTCGCGTTCAAGTCGAAGAATGGATAGGCAAGCACTGGGAACTGGGCTGAAGTTGCCGTGTAGCCCAGACTTTGATCTTCCAAAGCCATGAATCGACCACCCACGCTCCAGTTTTGGTAATCATCTAGCCACAGGCCAAGCGTCAGGCGACCGCCAACGGTTGGGTTGCCATGCTCGTTACCGTCGCCCCAAATGATCTGAGTGCTGGGATTTCCCAGGATACCACGATCTGCGTTGGCACTGGTGGTAAGGATCGGCGGGTAGTTACCACCCTTTCGCCAAACCATCATGCCCTCGAAGCTACCGTAGGCACGCGGTGGCAAAGAGCAACCGTCGCCGCAATCATCGTAGCCAGCTGCGGCATAGTTATCGTATTCAATGTAATCGCCTGCCGGTTCGTACATCGAAGGATCGTACGAGACAGGGGACACTTGGCCGTAGCCAGGTGCCGCCGCCATTTGGGCATGAGGTGCCGGTCCCATCATCGGAGCCGGACCCATTGGTCCAGGTCCGTAACCTTGTGGCATCATTCCCGGAGGTTGCATGCCAGCAGGGTCATAGGGAGCGGGCGCGCCAACAGGATATGGTGATCCCATCGGAGCATAGCCCTCTTGGGCGAAAGATCGGCTGGTTCCGAGAACCACGGCAACGATCGAGAAAGCTAGGGTGGAGTAGTTAAGCTTCATGTTGTGTGCTCGCAAACTAATGCTGTCGCTCCCAAGGCCCTGCCTCGTTCCGAACAATTGGAAGGAGAAACAAGAGCTACCGCTTGCGTCGTATGGACATCCAAAATCGACTTGGCCAACGGTGAATTCCGCCAGCTGTTGGCCATTTTCACCCCGGCGGTTTAGTTTCTGTTGTCAGGACGCTTGCCCTGCACTCGAACGGTCCGCGTACGATTATTCCGGACGTATTAGAAATGTCGGCGATTCGATGTGTGCCGGTTAAGTAAAAAGCTGCATCCAATCCGTATAAACGGAATTCTCCGCAGATGCGTACCAACACCCGACTAAAGAGGGTGAATAGGTGCAATGGGATAGATGGGATGGGTTTAGCGGTTACGCAGAGTTGAAGGTCATCGTTGAAATGTAATTCTTAGGAATGTGCTACCAAATCATGGGAACGGAAGGGGTTGTCCGCCATACTAAAATCTGACGAGGTCTATTATTAAGACGCCTTGTCATTGCCTAATCGAAAGTAAGACTGGGGATCGAACCCGTTGGACACGAATCAAACGACGCTAGACCCGCCCGAGACGGAACCTACCGAAAAGCCTGCCCCACCCAAACGGGGAGAGCCCCGGAAGTTTCGCGCCAATCCCGTTGGCTCGATCTATTCCCAGCTGACCAAGCAAGGGTTGGCTCGCTTTGTAGCCCAGCTGCCGGTGATCGATCGGTTTGAAAGCGAGTTAAAAGACCTCTCGGATCGGGAACTACGAAAATACAGCTTAGGCCTGCGACACCGAGCCAAAAGTGGCGAACCGTTGCACAAATTACTGCCCGAGGCGTTTGCCCTGGTGCGGATTGCCGGGGCCCGCACGATGAACATGCGGCACTACGAAGTGCAGCTAATCGGCGGGATGATCATGTTCGATGGCGCCATCGCTGAAATGGAAACAGGTGAAGGGAAAACGCTAACGGCTACCCTGCCGACCTACCTTTACGCTTTGCCTGGCAAAGGGGTTCATGTCGCCACGGTGAACGATTACCTGGCCGCCCGCGATGCCGAGCTGATGATGCCGGTTTACAAAATGCTGGGGATGACTGTGGGGGTGATTGAATCCCAAATGTCCTCAGATGACCGCCGAAAAGCGTATTCTTGCGATATTACTTATGGCACCTCGAAAGAGTTCGGTTTCGACTTCCTCCGCGACCGCTTGCTCATCCGCCAAACTCGAGAGCAAGGCCTGGGTGTGCTTGGCCCGCTGCTAGCTGGAAAGAAAGAGCAGAACGAGGAGCCCGTTCAACGCGAACACTTCTTTGCCCTGGTCGACGAAGCCGATAGCGTGCTGATCGACGATGCCCGTACGCCGTTGGTGATTAGTGCAATCCCAGGCGAAGCCGAAAAAGTCGCCGTGGCGTGTCATCAGTGGGCTGCTCACGCCGAGCCAGAATTTGTGGAAGACGACCACTTCGAATACGATCACGACAAAAAATCGGTCGAGCTAACCGTAACCGGACGACTCTTAGTCCGGCAAATCCCCAAGCCCAAGTTGCTTGATACGGTTGGTCTGGTCGATCTGTATGACTACGTAGAACGTGCGATCAAAGTGAATCGCGATTTTCATAGTGGTCAGCATTACGTGATTATCGATGGCGAAGTGGTGATCGTCGACGAATCGACCGGACGTATCGCAGAAGGACGTAAGTGGAGCTACGGCATCCACCAAGCGATTGAAGCCAAAGAAGGGGTTGAGGTAACCGTGGCGACCGGTCAGGCAGCACGAATCACGGTGCAAGACTTGTTTCTCCGCTATCGCCATCTCGGAGGCATGACCGGTACCGCTTCGAGTTCCAAAGGGGAATTCAAGAAGATCTACAAGTTAAACGTCATCAAGTGTCCTACCAACCGCATCCCGCAACGAAAGATTTGGCCTGATCGAGTTTTCGGCAGCGCAGATGCAAAGTGGGCCGCCATTGTGGATGAGATTCGCGAAATTAATGCCTCGGGGCGTCCTATCTTGGTCGGTACCCGTACTATTGAAAAAAGCGAAGAGCTCTCGAAGCTATTGCAAGACGCCGGCATCGAGCATGAAGTGCTGAACGCTCACCAAGTCGCCGTTGAAGCCGACATTGTGTCGCGAGCCGGCCAGCCAGGCAAAGTCACCGTCGCCACGAACATGGCCGGTCGCGGTACCGACATCAAGCTGGGCGAAGGCGTGCATGCGTTGGGCGGCTTGCATGTGATTTGTACCGAGATGCACGACTCTGCCCGTATCGACCGTCAGTTAGTTGGTCGATGTGGCCGTCAGGGTGACCCCGGCAGCACAAGACAGTTCATGGCCTTGGACGACGATTGCCTACTCATTGGCCTTGGCCCCAAACGATACAAAAAACTGGTCGCTTTCGGCGAAAAACAAACCGGAGAGCTGCCAGCTTACGCCAAACTTTTCCGAAAAGCCCAGCGTCGCATCGAGAGCAAGCACTTCGGTGATCGCAAGGTCCTCCTGCATCACGAGAAGCAGCGAAAGAAAATGCACCGTGAAATGGGCCAAGATCCTTACCTGGATTCGCCAGATTAGCCAGTGTGTTGCACTTTGGGAACATGATGGAACGAAGTTCGCTAGGTGCCCATCGAATGTTGCATTCCAACGGCAACATTACGGCACCTTTCGTCGGGATTCTTACCGTAAGTTCCTGCAGGAAACGAACAATCGAGCCATCGGTTGAGTAGAGGTCAGCGGCAATATGATCCCACTTATCCCTACATCCTACCGCAGAGTGTGTTTGGTTACCCCCTTTTCAGCTTTCAAGATTTTCGATTCTCAACTCGCTTGTTATGGTGAGACGTAGGTTTCTACGATCGCGAATCGATCGGCCCTAACCTTTTAGATTCCATTATGAATAGTCCCGGCATGTCCACCGAGCCCTCATCAGTGAATCCCGAGACCCTGGAAAGCACCAAGAAGCAGATTCGCGGGCTGATTCAAGAAATTGCCCAGCTTTCCAAACGGGATGTTCCTCCGGAAGAATACTTTAAGGATGTCCTCCCCAAGGTCGTTTCCGCCTTGGCGGCCGTCGGCGGTGCGGCGTGGGTATACGACGATCAACGTCGCCCTCAGCTCGTTTACCAAATTAATCTTAGCCGTGGCCTGATCGACCCTCAGAGTGACGAAGGCATTCGCCACTTGCGATTGATTCAAAATATGTTCCAAGGGGCCGACGCTCAACTTTTGGCGCCGCAATCGGGAGGAGCTGAAGAGAACTCGGCTGGCAATCCCACCAACCAGCTGCTGGTGGTTGCTCCGATTCAGGTCGAAGATAAGGTCGAAGGGGTCATCGAGATCTTCCAGCGACCGAACTCGGCCCCCAATAGCCAACGTGGCTATTTGAAGTTCCTCGAACAAATGTGCGGGTTGGCAACCGAATGGTTTAAAACCCGGAAGCTACGAGATTTCTCCGATCGACAGTCTCTGTGGTCGAAGATCGAACAGTTCTCGCGGGCTGTCCACGAAAACCTCGATCTACGTCAAACCGCATATACCATCGCCAACGAAGGCCGCCGTTTAATTGGCTGCGACCGAGTCTCGGTTGTCTTGCGTCGCGGTAAGTGGAAAGTGGAAGCGGTGAGTGGCCAGGATGTCTTCGACACCCGCTCGACTCAGGTTCAACTCTTGGGCAAGCTGGCTTCGCGGGTGATCGAAACCGGCGAGCCGTTCTGGTTTAGCGGAGTTACCGAAGACCTCTCGCCTCAATTGGAAACGGCAGTCCACGATTATGTAGACGAGTCGCACACCAAGACCATCGCGATCATTCCGCTACGTCGTCCAGAGCATGCCACCGACAATCAAAAGCGGGAAGAAGAAGAGCAGGAACGCCAATACCAAGGAGAAATCCTCGGAGCGTTGGTCGTCGAACAGATTGAAGACAGTTCTCAACAGGAAGAATTCTCGAAAGGGGTCGAGCTGATCTCGGAACACAGTAGCCGAGCCCTCGCCAACGCAATCGACTACAACTCGATTCCCCTGACACCAGTCTGGCGGCTGTTGGGTAAGTCGAAGGTCTTGGTATCGGCTCGCAATCTGCCCAAGACCGTGTTGGTCTCGATTGCCGCAGTCGCGATCATTGCCGCTTTGTTCCTCATTCCAGCCCCCTTCAAAGTTTCGGGCATGGCCACTCTAACCCCGGTGATGCAGCGGGAAGTGTTTGTGCATGAAGAAGGGGAAGTGACCAAAGTGCTGGTCAATCACGGCGACCATGTCCAGCAAGGACAAGTCGTGGTGGAACTCCGAAATACCGAGCTGCAGCGTCAGTACAAACAGCTAACCGGCGATTACGACAAAGCTCGCGTTAGCATGGAGAACTTGGAATTCCGTCGACGTCGACCCGACACGGTGCGAAACCCTTCGGAACTCGCCCAGATCACAATCGAGCTCGGCCAGGCACGTCAGCGTTATAACCACTTACAACAGCAAGTTGCCTTGGTGGAAGAGAAACTGGCCAAGCTGGAAGTTGCTAGTCCCATCGATGGCGAAGTCGTTTCGTGGGACGTACACGACAACTTAATGCAGCGTTACGTCACTCCTGGCCAAGTGTTGATGACGGTGGTCGATCCAGCGGGTGATTGGATCTTAGAGATCAAAATGCCGGAGAAACGAATCCAGCATATTCAAAACGCCTTGGAAAATAACCCTGGTGCGGATGCCTTGAAAGTGACCTACATCATGGCCAGCGATCCTGGTCGCCAGTTGGAAGGAACCGTAACCGACATTCAGCGTTTGGCTCAGCCGGATGCTGATGAGGGGCAGGTCGTTAAGTTGAAGGTCGCTATCAACAAACAAGACATCGAGAACCTTCGTGCGGGAGCGACCGCGACCGCTAAGGTTCACTGCGGCACCGCTCCGCTAGGCTATACCTGGTTCCACGAACTGTTTGAATTCGTTCAATCTCGAATCTTGTTCTAGTACCAGCGTTTTTCATTCAACAACTTATTTCACTTTGTATTTCCGCAGAATGAAGCGCGGAGTATCAACGTACACGAGGTCACAACCCCATGTCGAAATTCAACGCCATCCCGGTTGTTTTCGCGCTGCTGATTCCCTGCATCGTATCTGCGCAAGCTCCGTCTCCTAAATCGTCGGGAGATATTGTCATCTCTCGTTGTCTGGTATCGCTGATCGACGAGGTCAACGTCCCGGCTCAGGAAACGGGCGTGCTGCGGAAGATTCCTGTTGAACTGGGGAACTATGTCGCCCAAGGCGGCTTACTGGCTCAGATCGACGACTCGGTGCCGAAGAAACAGCACGAGATTGCCCAGCGAAAGTTCGACAAGGCCACCGAACAGGCCACCAACGATGTCGACATCAAATACGCCGCCAAGGCCGCTGAAGTCTCTCAGGCGGAACACGAACTGATGGTCGAGGCGAACAAGTCTGCTCGCGGAACGATTGCTCCGATTACGATTCGCAAGGCGAAGTTGCAGTGGGAAAAAGCGTTGCTGCAAGCCGAGCAAGCCGACATGAATTTCAAAGTCGCCGCTTTGACCGCCGGAGAAGCCCAGGCCGAAATGGAGGCCGCTCAAATCGTGATCGACCGTTGCCAAATTACTTCGCCAGTTGATGGCATCGTGGTGCAAAAGTATCGTCACGAAGGAGAATGGGTTCGCCCTGGCGATCCTTTGATGCGAGTGGTCGGCCTCAAGCGATTGAAGCTGGATGGCTCGCTCAGTGCCGACGAGCATTTGCCAAGCACGGTCATCGGCAAACCGGCGACCGTGGTGGCCACGATTCCATCCGGTACTGTGACGTTTGAAGGGACAGTAGTCTTTGCCAGCCCCGAAATTGATTCCAACGGTAACTTCGACTTCACCGTCGAAGTGCAAAATCGTCCACAGGGTAATTCCTGGTTGCTGCGTCCAGGCGGAATTGCCAGCGTAACCATTCATGCCGATCAACCTTCGACCATGCAAACCAATTTTACCGGCGTGCAAAAGTAGGGCCTACCTGCCCGGAATCGGCGTGGCCGACTGAATCCATTTTGCAAAACACTTTGATCTTATCCCTTTTTCGATCCTAGGTATTCGACGTTGGTTAGTCTTCAGGACAGTTTGGTTGCCAGTAGCAGTCGACCGTTGCCCTTGCGAGCACGGCCTGACTTGTCGGCGCGGCAGCATACCTATCAGGGACGCGGTTACTGGGTCGTTAAAGAACCGCTGGGGCTGAACTACTTTCGCTTTCAGGAAGAAGAATACGCGATCCTTAACATGCTCGATGGGAAGACATCGCTGCAAGATATCAAGGATCGTTTCGAGAAAGAGTACGCGCCACAGAAGATCAGCTTCAGTGATTTACAGCACTTCATTGGTACCCTGCATCGCAGCGGCCTGGTGATTACCACGGCGATGGATCAGGGGCGGCAATTGAAGGGGCGTCGAGACGAACGGAAGTGGAAAGAAACCGTGCAGTTGATGTCGAACATCCTGGCGGTCCGTTTTAAAGGAATCGATCCTGATCGAATTCTGACGGCACTCAATCCTTATACCCGCTGGTTGTTCACGCTGCCTGCAATGATTTTTGTGTTGTTGCTTTGCTCGTCAGCGCTGTTGTTAGTCGCTGTGCAGTACGATGTGTTCCGGTCGCGTTTGCCCTCGTTCCAAGAGTTCTTTGGGCCTTCGAACTGGTTGCTTCTAGGTGCTGTGCTGGGGGTGACCAAGATCTGCCACGAGTTTGGCCACGGTCTTTCCTGTAAGCGATACGGCGGCGAATGTCATGAACTGGGGGTTATGTTCCTGGTGATGACGCCCTGCTTGTACTGCAATGTGTCGGACTCGTGGATGCTGCCGAACAAGTGGCATCGGGCGATGATCGGCGCGGCGGGGATGTATGTGGAAGTTTTCCTGGCCTCGATCGCCACATTCGTGTGGTGGTTTAGCGAGCCTGGCTTGTTGAATCACTTGGCTTTGCAGGTGATGTTTGTCAGTTCGGTCAGTACCGTGATTTTTAACGGGAACCCCCTGCTCCGCTACGATGGTTACTACATCCTGGCAGACATCATGGAAGTTCCGAATATGCGGCAAAAGGCCAGCAGCGTGCTGCATCGGTTTATGTCGAAGTATTTTCTCGGCCTGGATCCACCAGACGATCCTTTCCTGCCGGAACGCAACCAGTTTTTCTTTGGTTTGTATACGGTCGCCTCGAACCTGTATCGCTTGGTGGTGACCGCGTCGATCATGCTATTTTTGAACAAAGTCTTCGAGCCCTATGGTTTGAAGGTGATTGGGCAGATGATTGCCTTGGCCGGTGTCTACGGCCTGGTGGTGATGCCGTTGTATCAATTGTGGAAGTTCCTGTATGTCCCTGGGAGAATGGCACAGGTGAAGCGGAAAAATGTGTTGATTACCGCTACAGCCGTGGCGGCGGTAATCGCGGGATTCATTTATATTCCCGTCCCCCAGTGGGTAAAGTGCCCGGTCGAAATCCAACCACCCAATACCGAAAGCGTGTTTGTGGTGGTACCTGGTCAACTGGAAGAGGTCTTGGTCCAGCCTGGGCAGCACGTTACTAAGGGAACGAAGCTGGCTCGAGTGTCGAACCTCGACTTAACGCTCGAACTCGTAGAGCTCGAGAACGAAGAAGAAGGGCTGGAAGACCTGCTCAAATCGACCGACCGCCAATTGTTACGAGCCAGCGATAGTTCGGAATACGAGCAAACGTTCGCCGAAGTGAAAGAACAACTCAAATCTGTGCGCCAACAGCTAGAAAAGAAGCGGCAGCAAGTGGCTCAGATTGATGTGCCTGCGCCATTCGATGGAACAATTTACCCGGTTCCCGATAAAGCATCTAGCAACAATGGCGATGGCCGCTTGCCGGAATGGTCAGGCTCGGTATTTGATGCCAAGAATCGTGGAGCGCGCCTGTCAACGAGTGATATCTTGTGCCAGATTGGCCACGCCGACGAAATGGAAGCGGTCCTTTACATCGATCAAGATTACATCGAATTGGTTCATCCTGACCAGGAAGTCGAAATCAAGCTCGATGCCTTCCCGGGACGCACCTTCAAGGGACGTATCGCCGTGATGGGAAGCTCCGAAGTCGAATTTGTGCCTCCTGCGCTCAGCACGCAATCGGGGGGCGAACTGCCAACGATCAGCGATAAAGATACTGGCCGGCTACGTCCACAAAACGCGACCTTCCCTGCTCAGGTTCCTTTAGCCGAAGGTGAAGAGGGGTTGAAGCTGGGAATGCGTGGTCGTGCCAAAGTGTGGGTGAAGTGGGAACCGCTGGGAACTCGTCTCTGGCGATACATTTCTCGCACCTTCCATTTCTACCTGTAGTCGCTAATTTACGCAGACGGGCCAACAAAGATCCAATTGTTTCGGTTCTGCGGTTTAGGTCTGGTTGATGCCACAACTTGTTCTGCCAAACTAGGTAAGGGGTATCTCATCGGACGCGAATGCCCTACTAAACTAGCCCAGTACCTTCAATGGTAAAGCTTAAATCCTAAGGAGATAGAGACCATGTCTGACGCCCCTGAAACCAAAGAACAACCAGCCGCTCCTCCTGCTCATAAACAAGTGGAACTGGATGAATCTGGTGCGATCGCTTGTTACGCGAACTTCTGCCGTGTTACCGGAACACCGGAAGAACTGATCATTGACTTCGGTTTGAATACGCAGCCGATGGTTGCCTCGCAAGAGAAGATCAAGGTCAACGAGCGAATCATTTTGAACTATTACACCGCCAAGCGTATGCTGGGTGCCCTGCACATGGCCGTTCAGCGTCATGAGGCCGCCTTTGGCACGCTGGAAACCGACATTCAGAAGCGGGTTATCCCATCCGCACAGCGTCCAGCCAACGGCTAAAACCGTTGGATTTAGCTGTCGTTTTAACGCGGAACTTACCTGTTCCGCGTTTTTTTATGCGCTTGTGGGAACGAAAGTTCAGGGGCAACCGTCATAACCTCTACGGATGGTTTCGTTCTTGGGGAATGTAGGCTTTCGATCGTTGGAAAATAAATCACAACCAGACTAGGATGAATTCTTTGCGAAGCCGCAGAATTCATCCATAATGAGTCTGCGATGCGTCCGATCGGAACAGATCCCCGTACATGTCCTAAAGTCGATGCGCACCATGACCGAGTTATCTTTGAGCCTGCCTATTGTTGCCGCTTTTGTGGTATTGCTATGCCTAGTAGCGACAACCGTCTGGGGAATGGTCATAAGATCGCGCACGCTGAAGTTGGCCCCTGCCCTGGCCCGTAAGGGGCGGCGTTCCAGCCAAGGGCAGCCTGTGATGCAGCAACTTGAGTCACGCGAAATGATGGATGCCAGTATGGGCAACCAAGCATTAGCGCTGGAAGGCGAGTCGCTGACGGTCAACGGTGTGACTTACGAAAACGTCGACATGATCGCCCTCGCCAAAGCATTTGCTGCTAGTGGCGCAAAGATGTACGGTGCCGATTGGTGTCCTCATTGCACCGTCATGAAAGAGAAGTTTGGCGAGGGGAAGTATTATCTTCCATTTGTGGAAGTCTCGAACTACAAGCATCAAACCAACTCGATTGGCGTCGAAAAGAATATCACTTCGTATCCGACTTGGGTTTTTCATGAGGGTACCGCCAACGAAGTACGCTTGACCGGCGATTCTCATACTCTGGAAGAACTAATCAACGCCGCCGGTATTAGTGTTCCCCAAAGCGAACCTCTTTACTTCGCTGAAATTCCCGATCACCTCGAGCTTAAAGCAGGCCAGTCGTATCACATCGCGTTAGATGGCTACTCGCCGACCGGGCAGAACCTTACCTACACGGTGACCACCTCGAACGGGACGATTGAAACAAGTGTTCTGCAGAACAACCGCAGCTTGCGAGTCTCGACGGTACGTTTCGGTGATATGGAGTTCCATCTCTTCGAGGACGAAGTTGGCAACATTACCAGCCGGATTGTCGAACTTGCCGAGTCAGGGGCGTACGATGGGATGCTTTTTCATCGTGTGATCAATAACTTCATGATTCAAACCGGACAGGTGACCGATAATTCGTCTCCTTCGCAGCTTTGGGACGCCTTCGATCCTGATTTGCGCCACAATCAAAGCGGTATGTTGGCCTTAGCTAAGACTGCTTTCGACGATACCGGTACGTCGCAGTTTTACATTACCGAAGGGGATCAATCGTATCTCGACTTCAATCATCCTGTCTTCGGTTTTCTCACCGAGGGTGACGGTGTGCGAGAGTCGATCAGCAATACTTACACCAACGGTAGTGTCCCCATCTGGGATGTGATTGTCGACAAAGTCTCGGTATTTACCGACACCGAGAATGGAGTCTTGCGAATCAAGCTACCAGAGGGGATCTCTGAAAACGAGACCGTGACGGTTACTGTTTCGGACGGGCAAGGCAACACGATTAGCCGAACGTTTCATGTCTCTTCGAAGGCAGACGATACCGACTACAATCCGTTCTTTTCCTACATCCCCAATATCACATTGCAGCCAGGACAAAGTACTTCATTTCAGCTGAATGCAACCAGTGTCGATGGCGACCCGATTGTCTACACCGCTTTGTCCAGCATGCCCAATAATTTGTCGTTTGTTTTAAATCAGCAAACCGGACTGGTGCAGATCAACACTAGTGTTGGATTGGCGCCAGGGGTATACACGATGCAACTAGCGGTATCGGACCAAGGGGTTGTTATTAACAGTCCGACGAATGCCGCAGGAATTCTCAGCAATCGTTTAGTCGATTATCAAGCCCTCGTAATTACCGTCGGCAACCCGAACACTTTGGTGAACGATACCGTTCATTTGACCGAAGATGCTCCGGTGGTTTTCAATCCCATGGCGAATGACAGCAATTCGAGTGGCGATTTTGCTTACGAAACGTTTAAAATCGTAACGCCGCCGGCGGTGGGCCAATTGTCTTACAATGCTTCTTCTGGTGAGGTCACTTATACTCCGCCAGCCGATTTCAATGGATCGGTTTCGTTTCAGTACAGTATTGCCAACAAACATGGCCTGGTGAGCGCACCTGCTACGGTGACCCTGTTGGTGGCTGCAATCAACGATCCTCCGGAAGCGCTTGATGATATCTTCCATGCCGATCGTGACTCGGCCACGCTGCTGCCGGTGCTTAAGAACGACGATAAAGGTGCGGAAAACGAAGCGAATGACCCTGTGATTGTCGTGCTTCCATCCGGTTTCACGAATGCTGGCGGTCAGGTTGTTGTGGTCGGCGATCAGATCCAGTACACGCCGCCAACGGGCTTCACCGGTACCGATACCTTCAACTACACGATCAACGATGCTGGTCTAGAAAGCACGGCGACGGTTTCGGTTGATGTGCGTGACGTTAGTCAGTTTACCATTACCGTTGGGAAAGACGCGACTTCCGTCGACGATCATGGCGCAGTGACCAACTTGCCGCAAAGTGATCAGATCATCGAAGAATGGGACTCGTTCTGGATTGAAGTATGGGTGACCGCGTCGGGTACGGGAGGAGATGCGATTACCGCAGCCTCGGCCACACTCAACTTCGATTCGTCAATGTACCGTGCCAACTCGATTGTGATTGGCCCTGGTTTCTCAGCCGCAGGTGGTAATTCCACGAACAATTCAAACGGTACCGTCAAGCTCAATGCAACCTCGACAATCGCAGGTTTAGGTGCAGATCAACGTGTTTTGCTGGGCAGAGTTCGTTTCACGCCTTTTGCCAACGGACTAGCGGCTCCTGTGATTGATGTGTCGCAAGGCTTGGACTTTTCTCAGTTCTTAACTTCGGTTTCTAATGCCTCGCTCACGGTGAATGGCATTGGTACGCTTGATTCCCCGACGACCGACGCAACTCCGTCAACGCGGCTCTTGCCGATGATTTACGACTTAAACGATGACGGTAAGGTTGACCTCGGCGACTTGAGCGAGTTTGTCGCGGCGTATGGAAATTACAATTCCACCAAATTCATCGACTTTGATTTGACTGGTGATTTGAAAGGGAGCGGCTTCGACTACTTCCAATTGGCACTCGGAGCCAATTTTCTGAGCCAGGATAAGAAATACCAGATTTCGCCATTGGTATTGGATGCCGCGATTAGCGATGCCATTTTGACAAATCACACGGCAACTGGCTCATGGGCGGAAAGCTTGTCCCGCAGTGACATCCTAGGGATGACCTCGCTGTTGCCAGAGAATATCATTTCGCCCGAAGTGACCTCGGATACCAACGCGGTTTCCTTTCAGATTGTCGACCTGCCGGGCAATCAATTGGCCAAAACGGTTGGCAGCATGATTTACATCGACGATAACGCTGCTGGCTGGGGTTGGTTTGTCGACAGCACGCCGCTCGATTCTTCGGAGTATCAAGCGACGGGGAATAGCGGCCATCAACAGGCGATCACCAATTCGATGGCTAATGGGCGGATCGATTTGCTCTCGGTCTTGCTGCACGAACTAGGGCACGTGGCTGGGCTTGAGCATACCGATGAAGGCATCATGAGCAGTACCATTTTGCCAGGCCAACGTTTAACCGATCGCGAAATTGGTGCGTTCGACGAGACCTTCTATGTCGCTGCCGTCGACCAGTTCTTTTCCGACGACGAATAACCTGCGAGGCTCGCTCATGGTGTCCATTAGAACACCGTGATTAGGTCGAAGCCGAGCGTGAACTGATCTTTCGAGGTGCCGTTGTTGTAGGCACCATTGATTCCAGGAGCACTCATGTCGCTCCAGTCGTAGCGAAGTTCTGGCCGCAGCACGAACCAACTGTTGGGATGATAGTTCGCACCCAAGGTAAGCTCGTAGTAGTTACCACCGTGGACGAGATTGTCGTTCGGCAAACCAAAGACGCGGGCATTGTCCGGATCGCCGAACCACTCGAAACGAGCTCCGACGTCTAAGCACGAATCAACCGTGTAGTACAAGTAGTTTGATATGCCGCACCAGTTGGCCTGGGCCAGCGTATTAGAACTTGTCAAGCGAGCGTTCGCTTCTGTGCCGAGGTTGTGTTCCAGCACGTAGGTCCAGCACTGATTGATTTGTTGTTGGAAGACCAAGCTGTAGGTGGTGCGATTGTTGTTGCCAGAGGGATCTTCGCTGCCGGTCAGGATACTGAAGTTTAGCTTGGTTGCTTCATGCGGGCTCACCCAGCGGAAGCCACCCAGGAAGCTGACTTGGCCGTTGGGTTGATCAAAAGTATTCCAACCTCGCACGATCCCACCGTACCAGGTCATGCAAGACGAAGTTGCATAGCTGGCCAGCATGCCGGTGTGGGTGAACGGCTCGCCATATTGCATTGTGTACGAGTGCGAGTAGAAGAAGTTCTCCGGAGCCATGACCGACTCGTAGCCCATGATGGTATAGAAGTGACCTGCTTTCAGATTCACTCCGTTGCCCCACGGCACGTTGGCTTCCACATAGAACTGTGGCAAGGCCAAGCCGTAAAGGCCTGCATTTCCTGCATTGCGAGGACCGTTGCCACTATTCCAATGCTGCGAGTTGTTGTCGCGTGTTTCCAGCCCGGTGGCTTGGACAAAGTAATAGTCGGTACCGAACAGCACATCCACGCGGCCGCCGATATCCCAGGAGCAGGAATCTCGGCTAACTTTGCGGCCAAAGCTCGTGTACAACTGGTTGAGCATGTATTCGTTGGCCTGATCGTTGAAAATCAAAGGCCCGTTGGTGCCCGCTGGTCCGTTGGCTCCACCATCGGAATTAGGATTTCCAGTGAAGCCTTGTTCTAGCCAGCCGTTGTAAAACCACGGCGAGCAGCAGATATCATCGAAGCAGCTACCACAACTCGCGCAGTCTGCCTGCTCGAAGCCCAAGGCATCGGTGCTGGTGATAGATTCGGGATCGAACGTTTCAACAATTGGTTCGCTTGTGATTGCAGAAACAGGCATCACCTCCGGTTTGGCCGGGGCTACTGCGTTAGCTCGTACTACCCGAACTGGGGCTTTCGTTTGGGCCTGCAATGCCGACCCATTGAAAAATCCCAATACGACCGTCCATGCCAAAGCATGAGTAATGTGTAATTGCTTCATGATTTCTTACTGCCGGTTGCTGTTCCGCGCAAACCCTGGGGGGCGATTCTTTAAATCGTATGAATCGTATCGGTCATTCAAACTGGATAGATTGATCCAATTAGTCCGATTTGCGCGATTCCGCCGTTTTGTCTGATAGCGGCGGAATGATGGCAGTGGCAGCAGGAACCAGAGGCGAGCTTAGAAGGAGAACACCACGTCCAGGGCAAACGTGTACATGTCGTCCTTAGTGAAGTCGTCATACACGCCGGTCGTGCCCAGCGGGTTGAGATCGGACCAGTCGTAGCGTACTTCCGGGCGAATCAGCACATTCTTGCTTGGCCGCCAGTTGGCACCCAGCGTGATGTCGTAGTAGTTACGACCGGTGAAAAGTAATTGGACCGGTGCTTGTTGAATTCGCCAGTTATCTTCGTCGCAGAACCACTCGAAGCGGCCACCGAACGAGAGTTCGTTCGACCATTGGTAATACAGGTAATTGGTGATGCTGTAATAGTAGGCATTCGCGTTCATGAACGAACTGTCGAGGAACGCATCCTGCTGAACGCCAAAGTCATGCTCGAACGTGTAGTTCCAACGCGATCCCATCTTGCGGGTGTAGACGATCGTGTGGCTATATCGATTTTGATCCCCATTAGGGTCTTCGTTGCCGTTGTGCATGGCATACGACAAGCTGGAAACGTCGTTCTTCCATTGGGCACCAAACGTAAAGCCATAGGATCCGTTGATATTGTCGAAGTTATCCCAGCCGTTGGTCATGCCCGCTTGCAGCGTCAAACAAGTGGTTGGACTATAAGTCGTGAGGAAACCAGTGTTCGTCTTAGGGTTGCCATAAACATAGGTATAGCTGTGCGAATAGAAGAAGTTCTCCGGAGCCATCGCCGACTCGTACCCCATGATGGAGTAGAAGTGCCCCATCTTTACTTTCAGCCCAGAGCCAACCGGAACGAAAACTTCTCCGTAAGCTTGGGGAAGTGCTAAGCCGTAAAGTGCTCGGGAGTTGTTCTGGCGTGGGCCGGTCCCGTTCCAGTGTCGGGTTCCGTTGTCGTGACGTTCCAAGCCGTTGGATTCCAGAAAGAAGTAATCCGAGCCATACAGCACGTCGGTGCGGAAACCATAGTCCCAGCCGCAGCTATCGTCAGCAACATTCTTGCCGAACGAGAGATACAGTTGGTTCATCTGATAGTCATCGGCCCGATCATTGAAGCCAAGCGGTCCGTTGAAATTGCTAGCAGGATGGTCGGCGTTTGCCGTATAGCCTTGATCGAGCCAACCGTCGAAAAACCAGCTCCCTTTACCGCATTTGCCAAAACAAGAGCCTGAGCCAGATGCTCCGGTCTCGCAGGAATCGCAATTTGCCATCTGGATCTCAACCGCTTCTGCGGCTTCGTCACTAAAGGACGTGTAGTATGGATCCTGATTCAGCGCTGGGTATTGATCCTGATCCGTTAACCAGGTTGACGCAGTCGGAGCTTCACGAACCAAGTCTTGGGCATTTAGCAAGGTCGTAGTGAAGCTTGCTAGAAGGCCGCTTATCGCCAAGGTTGCAGTCGTCAGTCGACGGAGCATAAGTCCCATTCCTTGTACTCGAGCCAATCTCCGCAAGAGAGATCACAGCAAGGTAAGTACAACGTTTGATTTAGTGTCGGTAGTAACTGTTCGCGAGGACTTGACCTGCTGGTCGCATTCCCACGAACAATCACGTTTTCCGTATTGGATTCGGTTTCCGAGCTGCTAAAAGTTTGACGGAAGTGACGGATATCACTAGGTTTAGCACAATAGAATCGGAATAGATTGCCGTGCTTCTCTATTTTGACGTTAAGCGTCCAAACTGCTATCTGGCGAGTTTGCTATTTAGGGAGTCTTTGGGGAACCAGATACTCTAAATGGGCGAGGTTAACCTTGCGGATCACCGAGCATTTGCGGTGTGACGCCAGAATTTCTGCACCCATAACCAGCACGTTTGATAGAACCAGCCCTTTTTTTCTAGTGGGGGGCTTAGAGCGGCAAAATTTGGCTGTTTTAAGAGGGTGTTTCGTAAGTGCTTTGATAGTAGTCGTTTACGGTGTATTTCTGTGAGATCGGCGAGCACTTAAAGCGTTGCGAATATATGGGTTAGCTTAAAATTTCCGCGACACTTGGGTAAAATGGCGAGAATAGGTAACGAAGGCTCTAGTAATTCGTTGAATTTGCCGCAACCCCTGATTTTAATGGAACTACCTGAAACAGGAACTCCTCTCTAACCCAGGTGGAGTATCTGTTCAGAATTATTCGAGTCAAAGGACTGGGCTCTCCTCGTTTACCTAGTCTCATCAATCTCGCTCCCCTGACTGAACTGCAAACCGACCATTCCCCGGGAACATAGACTGGCCGTTGGTGCAAAGCATGAAGAACATCAAATCCGTTCGTAAAAATCTGATCGCTCCTAAGAAGTCGCGAAATTCCGTCCGCGACAATCGAGCTATGCGGTTGGAATCTTTGGAAATCCGCGATCTGCTCGCCGCGAATACCCTCGACTTTGTCGACAATCTGGAGATTGGCTCACCGGGAGAAACCCGTGACCTCCAATTGGAAGTCGATGCTGCCTCTGGCAGCTCGATTGTGGCCTTGCGGATCAAGGGAACTAGTGGAAACCTGAACCCCGACGTGCCGTTGGTCTTTATTCAAGACACCGATCGCACGAATCCAGCCAACCATGTACCGCTGTTGCAGGCCATGGGGGACATCGAGGGGACGAGCGACAGCTACATCCTGTTTCAAGTGAACGGGGGGGATAACTTTACCATCCAAGTAGGTGGTTCTGGATCCGGTGGTTTCATCGCAGAGATCATGCAATTTGGTTCGACCGATGCGGACCAGATGGTAACGGAACAGGAATACTACGAAGCGGTTGCCGCCGAGTTGCAAGCACGAGGAGCAGGCAACCACAACACGGCTGCTTACTTCCAAACGGTCTGGGGCATCGACTTCAATCAGCCGCAGTACGATCCTGGTTTCGATGCTAACTTCAACGGGATCGTGGAAGGATTCGAGCTCAGCTATATGGAATCGGCCATGGGGCAGCCTGGGGTCGTACTCGATTTAATTGGCGACAACGAAGCACCGGTTGCAACGGCCAAGGTCGCCGTCGACACCGGTATCTCTGCCACCGACAACATCACCAACGACATTGATGGCAATGGCGACAACAGTGCTATCGTTGGTACCATCACCGACTTCAGCAAGATCACCAAGGCGATCGTCAAGATCGACGGGAAAGCAACCTCGATCGATCTGGCCGCTGCTCCCAGCATTAACGCGATTACCGTTGGCGACAACGAAATCACCTTCGGACTGAGCATTGCCGATCTGGATGCTCTTCTCGGATCTTCGGTTGTTGATAGTGGTTCGCATACCCTGACGATCGAGACCGAAGATGAACTGGGCAACACCAGCATCACGCCGTTCTCGTTGGTCTTCCAGTTCGACACGACAGCTCCGAATGCTCCGACTGGTGTCGATCTGGCTGCCGAAAGCGATTCCGGTACCTCTAATACCGACAATATCACCAACGATACCACCCCCACGATTTCAGTGACGGCGGAAGCTGGCACGCGAGTGACCTTCAGTTCCAGCAGTGCCGGCGTATTGGGAACGGTTGTCGCCAATGAATCTGGCGTGGCAACCATCACCCCAACCGTTGGTTTGGCAGAAGGCAACCACACGATCACTGCCACATCGACCGATGCGGCTGGGAACGTGAGTTCAATCTCGACCGGCTTGATCATCACGATCGACACGATCAATCCTGCGTCGTTCACCAACTTGACGCTGGGCAACGCCACGACGAACCCGAACCTGACCGATCAAAGCCAGGCAACGTTCACCGGTACGTCTGAAGCAAATGCGATTGTTGAACTGCTCGACTTGAACTCGGCTGTGATTGCGACGACAACTGCCGACGCTTCAGGGAACTTCAGCTTCACCTTGTCTGACAATGTTGATCTCGACTTCGATATCAATAACTTCACTTTCCGGGCGACCGATGCCGCTGGCAACCAAAGCTCGGCTGTCTTCGTTGTGTACCGCAACACGGCTCCATCGATTGATGCTGGTCAGCTCTTCTCGGTCGATGAAAACAGTGCCAATGGCACGACGGTTGGTAACGTTTCGGCCAGCGGTAACGATACCGGTGACGTGCTGAGCTACGCGATTACCGGGATTGATTCGGGCTACGAAGGTGCGTTCGTGATCAACGCTTCTACCGGAGTGATCACGGTTGGCGATAGCACCAAGCTGAACTACGAAGACAAAACGTCCTTCACGCTCACTATTCAAGTTACCGACAGCTATGGTGACGGTGCTGGCGGCGAAGGCTTGGCTACCACTCAAACGGTGACCATCAACCTGAACGACGTGAACGAAGAGCCGACCTTCGATCAGCAAACGTACACCTTCAGTGTCGAGGAAAACTCGGCGGCTTCCACCAGCGTCGGCACAGTGACTGGTTCGGACGTCGATGCGGACGACACCTCGCTGACCTACGGCATTAGCGGTGGAAGTGGCGATGGATTGTTCGCAATCGACTCGGCCACAGGGGCGATCACGGTTGCCAGTGGGGCGGTTCTCGATTTTGAAACCACCAATAGCTACACCTTGGACGTCACCCTTACCGATTCGCTCAGCGGCGGTGAAGTTGGCCAGGTGAACACGGTCACCAAGACCATCACCATCAACCTGATCGACGTCAATGAAGATCCTGAATTCGTAGGTGAACCGATCACGCTCAGCGTTGCTGAAGACGCCGGCGAAAATGGGGTCGTAGGAACGATCAGTGCTACGGACGTCGACGCCGACGATTCGACGGCTGGCGATTTGACCTTCGGCTTGGCTACGGGAGGAACGGGCGATGGCCTGTTCGCCATTGACCCAACGACCGGTGAAATCACCATTACCGCCTTGGGTGCCTCAACGCTCGACTTCGAGACCACCACTTCTTACACGCTGAATGTCACCGTAACCGATAACCTCGATGGCGACGGAGCGGGCGAAGTGGGTGCTGCGGTTACTAAGACTACTAGCGTCACTATCAATATTCTGGACGCGAACGAAGCGCCTGAATTCGTGGGCGAGCCAATCTCGTTCACGCTGCCCGAAGACGCCGCCATCGATGATTCGGTTGGTACGGTAGCAGCTACCGACGTCGATGCCGATGATAGCTCGGCAGGCGATCTCACTTACGGCATCAGTGGCGGAACCGGAGCCAACTACTTCCAAATCGATCCAACGACGGGCGAAATTACCGTCAAGGATAACTCGGTCTTCGACTTTGAAAGTACCACCAACAGCTTCACGCTGAACGTCACCGTGACCGACAACTTGGACGGTGATGGTGCCGGAGAAGTCGGTACGCAAAAGACGACGACCACCACGGTCACCATCGATTTGACCAACGTCAACGAATTGCCAACCGTCCCAGGCGATACGCTCAACTTGGGTTTGGTTCGCTGGACTTTGGTAGACGAAGCTGGTGAAGTTGGCAACACCGTTAAAGTGGTCGGCTTGGTCGATCCGGAAATGCAAACGCTGACCTACACCGACAGTAGTGGCAACGCGTTCTTCCATATCGATTCCGCTGGCAACCTGATTTTGGACCAAGCCGTTACGGCGGGTGATCTGACTGAGGGTGAATTGGAAATCGTTCTTAACAACGTCTTGGTGTCGGACGGCATCGACTCGAAGACCATTAGCATAACCTTCAAGGTCGTCGAAAACTCGCCACCGGAATTCACTTCGCCTGCCCCTGGTACCACCGTTAGCGTGGACGAGAACCTGGTGGACGACGTGGTCCTGAACTCTGGCGATCCGATCGACGATACGCTTGTGCTGACTGCCACGGACCTGGAAGGTGACAATCCTCTGGTCTTCTCAGTAGCCCCGAGTGTCGCAAATCCAGACACCGCCTTGGCCGCCCTCTTCTCGGTCGCCGAAGTAAATGGCAACTGGACGGTTGTCGTCGCTGATCCGACGAACCTGAACTTCAACTACGTCAATCAGCACGGTGCATCCAACGGCACTTTCACCATTGACTTGGTGGTAACCGACGCTTTGGGTGGTTTCTCTACTCAGACCCTCGAAATCACCGTTGCTGATCGCAACGACACGCCGACTTTCACCGATCCTGGTACTTTGTCGCTCGACGAATACGTTGCTAAGGATCCTAGTGTCTCGTTCGGTACGGAAGCTGGCACGGTGGTCTTCGATGCCAGCACCGCGTTTGCCGATGCCGACCTGGGCGATACGCTGACTTACACGCTCGATTCCGCCGTGGTTACTGGGACCAGCACGGATATTTCTGGTGCGTTCACCATCGACCCGAACACCGGGATCATTACCGTTCTCGATCCAACGTTGCTCAACGCAGAAGGAATCGATCCAGATAGCGTCACCCTGACCATCACTGCCAACGATGGTAGTGGCGAAAGCAACAGCAGTGTTAGCGGTAACCTCAACATCGACATTGTTCCTCAGGACGAACTGCCGATCTACGTTTCGCCAACCGATAGCTTCGACGTTCGCTACCGCTTTGTCGACGGTGCCGATTCGGACGATCTGACTGACCTCGGAAATATTTCCGAAGTGCTGACGGTAGCCGATCCAGAAGGTGACACGATCACCTACTCGCAGCGAACCACAGGAGCTTCAGGTGAAGAATACTTCGCCCTGGCCAGCGACGGCAGCATCACCAGCATTAAGCAAGTCGATTTCACCGAAGATGAAATGACCTTCGAGTTGGTGTTCGACTACAGCGACGGCGAACTCGACTCGAATACCGATCTTGGTTTCAGCAGTGGTTTCGTGTTGACGATTCGTGTCTTCAAGAACCCACCGGCTGTCTTCGACCAAGCCAGCTACGACTTCTCACTCGATGAGAATACGGCTGCCAGCTCGACCGTAGTACAAACCGTATCTGCGACCGACCCGGATGGTGAAAACGTTACCTACGCGATTAATGACCCAAGTGGGACCTTCGCAATCAACGCAACGACTGGCGAAATCATCATCGCTAATGCAGCTGCTTTGAATTATGAAGCGAACTCCACGCTCAGCTTTACGGTGACCGCCATTGATGAAGCGGCCAACGAAACCGACATGCTGGTTACGGTTACGCTGAACGACCTGAACGAAGCACCGACGATCACCAACGGCACGCTGGAATTCGGTATCAATGAGGACACCGCCAACGGAGCTGCGGTAGGGACTGTCACCGCAACCGACCCCGACGCGGACGACACTACGCTCAGCTATCAAATCACCGGTGGTACTGGCCAAGGTGTCTTCGCAATCGACGCTGGGGGCAACATCACCGTTGCCGATGCTTCCCAGATCGACTTCGAAACCAACTCGTCTTACACGCTGCAAGTTCAAGTCACTGACAACGGTGGTCCAACACCAGGCTCGAACCTGCTTTCCGATACCAAGACGTTCACCATCAACATTGGCGACGTCAACGAAGCGCCTGTCTTAACCGGTGCCGCGTTCGACTTGCCGGTTGTTGATGAAAGCAATCTGACCGCAACTGAAATCGGGACGGTTGGCGATGACTACTACACCAAGGTTTACAGCAATGCAACGTACAACTTCCGCGGTCAATTTACCGATCCGGAAGGAGATGCTCTGACGCTGTCGATCGCCAATAAGGCCGCTATCGAAGCGTTGGACTACGTCAGCAGCATCAACTACGACAACGCGACCGACGAACTGACGATCGTGTTTGTCCACTACGGTGTCGCTCAGAACCGGGCACCGTTTACCATTCAGTTGGTTGCCCAGGAAACAGCCAGCGGCATGCTTACCGCAGATGCTCCGCTGGAAGTGGGCGTTTCGGTAACCAACCAAAAGGCCGTCGACTTCAAGCTGATTCCGGTTTCCAGCCCAACCGATTCGAGTCAGGCCTTCGCTGGCATTAGCGAAGGTCAACTCCCAGGGGCAATTAATCGAATCGCCGACGGTCAAACCTTCACGGTTGAAATCTGGGGAACGACATTAGTCGGTCAAGACGACGTCACCCCAGGCAATTCGTATATCGAAGGGTTCTCGATCGTCAACCTGGCCCTGCTCTTCAATTCGACCCTATTAACGACATCGGCAGACAATGTGGCTGCTCCCCTGAAATTGGGTGGAGGCAGCTCCGAGCCAATCACCGTCGATAACACAACCGGGCAAATCACGAACTTTAGTGCTTTCTTTGGCTTCGATGAGCTGCCAAGCGGTGTTGCCTCCGATGGTAACAAAGGTGAATACGTCCGCTTGGGCTATGTCACTTTGACCGCTCGGGACGGTGTGAGCACTTCAGGAATGACGGTCAACGATCTGTTGTCGATCGACTACTCTGACGCAAACACTTCGATCGTGCCGAATGCGGCTGATGCCAACGAAGTGAGCCCGGCTCCAGCTCAGGGCGATCCTGTACCGCGTCATAGCGATATTCAGCAAGATGTCATCGCAGCTCAGGCGAACATCGAATCGCCGGGTGTCGAGATTGTCGATGCCACGACGTTTACGATTTCTTCCGGAGACAGCTTGGCCTCGTTGCTGGTGGGAACCAACGGCAGCACGATCGATGGCAACTCGATCGCCGCCCAGTCGCTAGGGGGTGAAACGACTAGCGTTAGCGGGAAGTTGTTTGTCATCTTTACTGGGGACGCTGCTAATCCAACCTCCATGGAGATCATTGGCAGCGAACTGATCTTTGCTGACTCTGGTTCCTATTCCCCTGGTGAGCCGAATACGGCTGGTGGCAATCCTGATTCGGCTAATCCAGACCCGGCTAACTTTGGCGTGGTTACTAGCGATAGTTCCAGCACCACCAAGGTTGCTATTCGTGAGACCATCCTGCGAACTTCCAGTTCTCAGGTCATCAACTTGACCGGCAACGCTTCGAGCGGTGGAGCGACGTTTAATTCGCAAGGGATTGACCTAGAATATGGCTCAGGCTTCGCCGACATCAATGTCTTCATTGATTCCTTCGGTGTGAATCAGTCGGTACGACATTCGTTGGCAAGCAAATCGGTTGTTAGCCGCGGTGCTGAAAATTCGATGCTGGTAGGCGATGGCGTGGGTGGCTTTACCCTGACGCTTGACCTAAAGCGTATCTTGCTGGACGAAGTCTTGCCGGTTCAGGGGCAAATCACCCGAGACCTCAACCTGCTGCTCAACGCCACGATTGTGGCCGAGATCAACGGTGGGGCAAACCTCAGTGGTTCGGTCTTCAAACAAGACAATCAGCCTCTGGAAGATGGTTCTGGCGTGTTTGTCACGGTCAACAAGAGCCGCACTCAGCTAGACACCAATGGCCAAGTCTCGGAACTGCCTCAGGACGCCCAGTGGGCCTCCGAATGGGACACGCTGTGGGTAGAAGTTTGGGGCAACACGGCAGACGCTTTGGGCGTTTACGGTGGATCGCTCGACCTGGCGTATAACTCCGATTTGTTCACCGCCACGGCTATCGAGTACGCTCCTTCGATGGGCCTCAACCAAACCGGGACCATCGATACGGCCAACGGCAAGATCGTGGGACTGGGAAGTGCCTCGGAATCGAGCACCCTAGGCAAGGGAGCCTTCGTTCTGCTCGGACGTGTCAAGCTCGAGTCGCTGCCGACCAATGGGGTCGACGTTACCTTAGACGACTATCACAGTGAATCGCTTGGCTTGGTTGCCGAGAACGTTTCGCTGGGGCTCACCGGCGTTGGGATGACTGAAGTCTCGACCGATGTGGCTGATGTTGATGTCTGGGGTGTTGCCTTCGACGTGAACAACGATGGTCGAATCGGCTTGGCGGACTTCTCTCAGTTCGTTCAAGCTTTCGGTAAGTCGTCGCTTCACAGCAACGATGCCCTGGTGGCCGCGTTAGACTTCGATAACAACGGCTCGGTTGGCTTGTCCGACTTCAGCTACTTTGCCCAAAACTTTGGTAAGGGGAAAGATCAAGCTGCCAGCCTCGTCTATCCCGAAACCTTCACTCAGTCGTGGGTTGGTCGCAAGATTGAACTCGACGGTCCAAATTCCGTCGAAGACGTCTTCAACCAAGCCCTGACCGACTGGCAAACTTCGCTGGGCTTGGAAGAGCCAATCGATGTGAAGCTGGTTGTTACCGACTACGGCGATGCTCAGTTGGGTGAAGCTCAACTGGTAGCCGTCGACGAAAATGGCCTGCCTTCTTACGGTATTCTGACCCTCGATGACGATGGTGCCGGTTTAGGATGGTCGTCTGATCTGGCCGGCGGACCGGCTGAAGGCCAGTACGACCTGTACACGGTGATCTTGCACGAACTTGGTCACTTGTACGGCTTCATGGCCCACTACAGTGGTTTCGCCGACAATATTGTTACCGACTACAACGGTGGCAAGGTCTTCATGGGAGCAGACTTCGTTGCAACCTTGGATGACTATGGTTTCCACTTGGACGAAACCGAGAATCCTGGCGACGTGATGAACGACACCTTGGATCCAGGCGTTCGCAAGACGATCTCGGACCTAGACGTTCAAATTTTGCTAACGGCTTACGCTTCGGCGAGCAGCGAAAGCACGGTTGCCAGCGGAACGGCTGCCCTGCACACGGAAGCCCTGCATGCTCAGATGGCAAGCAGTATGATCGTCGATAACGCTCCGGTAGCAAGCGTAACCGAAGCCCCGATCAGCTTTGTCTACGACAAGGTCGTCGATGTCGAAACGGTAAGTGGCCGCACTGGCTACCAGTCGATGATCGTCCCGGCTGTTTTCGACGAACTGGTTCGCAACGGTATCCGCGTCACCACTTCTTCCTCAACGGAAGTCCAGCAACAGATGGACGACATCGATTCGGCGGTTGCTGACTTCATGGGTGAAGATAGTGCCCTGCTGGTTGCCGATGCAGTTGAAGACGTCCGATCGTTTAGCACTGAAGACGATTCCACCAACGTCGACGACTTGTTCGCCGACTGGGATGTCGAGTCCGATCTGGAAGGTTAAACGCTTGACGGAAGCGTGAAAACCTCAAGATCAAACGAAGAGCCGCGCCTTCCCGGGGGCGGCTCTTCTTATGCGCGCTTGCTATCGCCTGCCTAGCGGGGCTTCTCAGCGCGGGCAGCTAGTGCTAGGTTGGGGGGAGCGCACCTATGCTCGCCCCACCTGACTATCGTATAGGGAGAACTCTCATGCTGGGAATCAACGTCGAAGCGTGCCGTAGCCGTCAACAACGCCTGCTCAAAGCATTGGAAGACCAATCGCTAGATGCGATCGTGGTCACACAAAACGAACACGTCCAATGGCTAGCCGGTCCTCGTTACGAGTGGAAATTCTCACCAGCGGCAGTTCTCTTCGCGGATGGTCGCTTGGCGTTGGTCTCGCCGAACGAAGCCCCAGAAGCGGCAGCAGCGGATGACGTTCGCACCTACGAAGCCCAGTGGCTGTCTACTTTGCGTAACGATCAACGCGCCGCATCCAGCCAGGCCTTGCTGGGCATTCTGCGTGAAGCAGGCGAACTGAAGCGTTTAGGAGTTGAGTACTCCAGCTATCCGGTTCATGTTTCGAGCCAATTCTCGGCGGAATTGGTCGATATCGAACCGGAGCTTTACCGCCAGCGTCGGAAGAAAGATGCCGACGAAATCGCGAAGATTCGTATGGCGATTAGCGGTACCGAAAAGATGTACGAAAAGGCCCGCGAGATCATCTGCCCTGGCATCAGCGAACTGGAAGTCTTTAACCAACTGCAAGCGGCCGCAGTCATGCAATACGGCGAAGCCCTAACTGGTACTGGCAACGATTACGCCAGTGGCGAAATGGGGGGCCCGGCTCGTGATCGGAGGACGCAAGATGGCGAGTTGTATATCTTGGACCTTGGCCCTGCGTTTCGTGGCTACTTTGCCGATAACAGCCGCGCAATCGCCGTGAACGGTAAGCCAACCGACGAACAGCAAGAAGCATGGACCTACATCATGAAGGTCTTCGCACATCTTGAAGCAGTCGTGAAGCCGGGCAAGAGCTGCAAGGAACTGTTCCTCGAAGTGCAAGAGATCCTCAAAGCAGCCCCGATCGGCGAGTTCCCGCATCACCTGGGGCACGGTATCGGTCTCTACCCGCACGAAGCCCCGCACTTGAACTCGTGCTGGGACGACACATTCGCCGTCGGCGATGTCTTTACCTGTGAACCAGGCCTCTACGACGAACGCCTCCGTTTCGGTATGCGACTAGAAAACGACTATCTTGTTACTGAGACCGGGGTCGAAAACCTCTCACCCTTCAAGATGGAACTGGCCTAATCGTTGGCGATCGGCAAGCCCGTGTTCCTATGAGCATGGGCTTGGGAGAGGTGTCGTTTTAACTTTTGTAAATCGACTACCCGCTCTTTAGTTCATATTCGGATCTTGCGGCATGCTCTTTAGGTTGAGCGATTCTCGCATGATGTTCGAGCCGACTTCGCCAGAGACGCTTTTCCAGAGCAGGTCGGTGTTTGATTCGAAGATCGGCTCTTTGCGGGCCGGCAGCGTGAGCCAGCCGCCGACTTCCATTTCGTCTTCTAACTGCTGAGCGCCCCAGCCCGAATAGCCGAGAAACAACCGGTAAGGGCGTTTGCCTTCACGAATGAGTGGCTCGATGTTCTCGCGTTGGCTGGCGAAATAGACGCCAGGGATAATCTCGATCTCGGCTAATGCTTCTTCCTGATGAATCGCCATCAAGGGGCCTTCGACGGGGCCACCTTGTAAGACTGCTTCTGCGGCAGAGATTTCCTCGCCGCTGACGTTTTTCCACAGCTCTTGCACGGTCAGATTGATGGGGCGGGTCAGGACCAAGCCTAACGCCCCTTCATGATCGTGCTGAACCATCAGCACCACAGTCCGCAAGAAGTTGGGGTCAGGGAGATAGGGAGACGCGATTAAGAATTTGCCAGCGAGTGATTCCATCGTCCGCGAACTCCTCTCTGTTGCTACGCGATACGTTAGGCACCGCTACCGTACGTGTCGTGCCAGATACAGCCTCCCCAGGACCAGCCCACGCCAAAGCCAACCAACAGGTGCTTGGCTCCCTTTTGCAGCCGACCTTGTTTTCGCAAATCATGAATGAGAAGCGGAATGGTCGCTGAGACCGTATTGCCGACGTTTTCCAAGGCAATCGGCATGCGGTTGGAATCGACTCCCAGGCTTTCCTGCAACTGCTCCAGCATTTTACGGGTGGCTTGGTGGAATAGATAGAGTTCGACGTCGGAATTTGGGATGCCGGCTGCTGAGAAAATGTTCTTCACCAACTGGGGTATCGCACCGACAGTAAAGTTAATCAGCGCTGGGCCGTCCATGTACAAACGACTATTCCAACGTTTGCGATGCCGTGGTGTATGGGCGTCTTTCGCTGGACGAGCGCCGCCGTCGGTAACCATCAGCGTATCAGCCCCACTTCCATCGGTTCCGAACTGGAATCCATCCAGGGTTGGTTCGTCAACGGCTTCAATCAGCGTGGCAGCAGCCCCGTCGCCAAAGATCGTCCGCAAGCTGCGGTCGTCGTGGTCGATGTATTTTGAATAGGTTTCGGCTGTGATGAACAGCACTCGCTTGGCCACCCCTGCCCTGATCAGCCCTTCGGCCAGCGACAGACCATAAATAAACCCAGAGCAGCCAAGGTTGAAATCCAATGCACCACACGAAAGGCGCAAACCAAGCCGCTGTTGCATTAGGCAGGCCGAGGTCGGTAAGGGGTAGTCTGGCGTCTGGGTGCAAAACAGGAGAAAGTCGATCGATTGTGGATCGATATTGTGTTCGGCAAATAGACGCTCGGCCGCAGCGACTCCCAAATCCGAGGCGCATTCATCTTCCGCCGCGATGTGCCGGGCTGCGATCCCCGTCTTCGGATAGATCAAGTCCATGTCCCAACTGGGGAACTCGGCTTGCAACTGTTGGTTGGTCTCAATCCTTTCCGGTAGATAGGTAGAGATGGGACCGATCGATGCGTATTTCACAAACGAAACTCTTCACTTTAATTATTGACTAGGGGGATCCGGCCTACGTCCAGCGAAGAATGGAAACAGGCCACCCAGGGCGCATTGCGCAACATTCGGGGTCCTCGAAGCTTATCAATTCCACGATATGTGCGATACCCTGGCGAACGAATTCCCTACCATGACGGTTGCAATACATCCGTTTGGGGGTTGCGCTATTTTGGTGAACTCGCCAGCACTTTTCTGCTCTCAGCCAATTGCTGGAGGGCCGGTTAGGTAAACTGCTGAAAGTTTGATGCGAGCAGGCAAGAGCTTTTATGAGAAGTGGGGAAAAACTACGGGCGAGTGGTGTTTTCTGCCGAAGAGACGTGGGTATCTATACCATCCATTCTGGGTCGTCGTTTTGAAGGGAATCAAAATTGGCTGCCGGTCGTGTTCTGCAATATTTGCTGAAGTCGTGGTTTTCGAAGCCGGTTCACCAGCGCGAAATCTATTCTTGGATTCGCCAACATGCTCCGGTCGTTAAGATTGCCGAGATCGGTTTGGGCAGCGTCAAACGCGCCCAAGAGATCATCCAGTTCAGCCAGCTTTACGCTGAAGATCAGCGTATCGAGTTCCTAGGGATCGATATGTTCGAAGGTCGGCCTAAAGGAGACGGCATGCCTTTGAAAGCCGCCCACAAGACCCTCAACGCTAGCGGCGCAAAAGTTCAACTGGTGCCAGGCGATGCTGCCATGGCGCTGCCGCGAGTGGCCAACGTTTTTCGGGATGTGCAACTGCTGATCATCTCGGCAGATCAAGACGCCGACAGCGTTCGCCAGGCCATTACGTGGATACCTCGGATGCTGAACGAAAAGAGCTTGGTGCTGTGGGAAGTGCCCGATGCTAAGGGCAATTTAAGCTTTGGGCGGTACACCATGGCTCAAATCGAAGCCATGGCCCCGGCTGCTCCGATGCGACGAGCTGCCTAATCACTGGCTATACTTCTTCGCGGGGTAACGACTTCTGAGCGGCAAGGTACCCCGCTAAAGATCCGGCGATTCCCAATGGAAGGGATCCAACCAGACATAGGATGGATCCCACAACGTAACCAAGGCTAAGCCCGCCCAAAATGGTCAAGCGTCCCTGGGGAATGCTCCGCCAGCTTAACGCGCCCAGGCAAAGGTTGGCCAGAATATAGATCACTGCGCCTGCTGGCAAATAATAGGGCCCCAGTAAAAAGGTCAGAACCCCAAGGGGAAGTCCTAGGCCCAGAACCGTAGCGAAACGAAGTGGCCAGTAACTTAAGGCGCCGATTGCCGTGCCAATCCATAGCCAAAGTAGATTGATCCCCATGGCTATCAGTTCTGAAATCGGATCGGCCGGCGTTCCGAAATAAGCGGCTGCTATTGATAATGGAAGCCACATCCAAAGGGGAATCAGGCAGGCCAACGACATCCGCTGGCTAACCAGGGCCGCGACGACACGAGCCTCCGGAGAAGCAAACGGATTTACAGGAGGTTCACTCATCTGCTTTCGTGAGTCAGAAGTAATCCTGCCACTTTCAATCGTTATGGCAAGTAATCTTGCCCAGTTTAATATTCTGCCAAACGACTTCGGGGACAAGCGGCTGCATACGATTGCCTACTCCCCAAGAGTACCAAAAGCGTTCTACTTATTTGTTGGATAACTGCGGCTTTCCAGAACATTTTGAAGCTGGGGCGTGTCTTTCTGGGTAAACAGTACTATAAGAGAGGAGTCTTCTTGGTGACAACTTGCCAGGCATCTTTTTAGCGGCAGGATAATGCTTGATAGGTGGGTGCTTACGGGAGAGAATCTTTTGTAGTCGGTGTGAAGGGTAGTTTTTCGGCCCTATTGCCAGGTAAGAGGTTTTAAGCCGAGGATGGGAAAGATTCGCCTCTTGCTTACGAACACGTTAATATAAAAACAACAAGGAATACTCCGCTCACTTCGCGCGTGATTTTCTAAGCAGCTTTATGGCCAGTGACACTCCCCCAAATTCGATGGATCGGCATTTCGAGGAGACGATTGTTGCGCCAAGCGGAGCCGCATCGACGGGAGGCGGGGTAACCGCCACCCAATCTTCTTCGCCTCACATTGCGTTGGTTGAAGGGTCTTCCAGTCCGCACTTCTCGCGGGTAACGCAATCCTTGCTTCGCTTTCGCTTGCGGGTCGCCACACTGGTAATGTTCGGTATCTTTGCCGTCTATTTTGTGTGGCACTTGTACGATCACTTCGCAGGGGATGACGTCGGGCGAGAAGGTTCGTTTTTGATTAGTCTGCACGCCGGGATATTAGTGATTTTGGGTGGCAGTGCCTACTTGCTTTGCCCGAAGTGTGATATGCGACGCGGACTTTTGCAAATGCAAGAGTTGGTGACGTTTGGTTTGCCGGCATTGTTTTTGTTGTTATTGCAGTATCACACCATGCAGATTTGTGCGGTACGGCATCAGATGCTACAAAACCCGGCCCCTGGTTGGTTGTTGTTGATCTTCATCTACGCTCTCTTTATTCCCAACAAGTGGCAACGCGCTGCGATGGTGATCGGAGCCATGGTGATGGCGCCGATTGCCTTGTTGGCGTATGCTTGGGCAACCGACGGGGCCTGTGCTGCGGTGATGTACGGCAGCCCCGAAATGATGGCCGAAATCGCGATGAAGATGATCCTTTGTGGCGGTGTCGCCGTGTTTGGGGTCTACACGATTAACGTCTTACGGACAGAAGCTTTTCACGCGAAGCAACTCGGCCAATACCGACTCAGCCGTAGTCTTGGGGCTGGCGGCATGGGCGAAGTTTATCTCGCGCATCACTATTTGATGAAGCGTCCTTGCGCGATCAAAATCATTCGCCCCGAAAAAGCAGGCGATTCCAATGTACTGGCTCGGTTTGAACGTGAAGTGCATGCTTCGTCGAAGTTGTCGCACTGGAACAACATCGACATCTACGATTACGGTCGCACCGAAGATGGCACGTTTTACTACGTGATGGAGTACTTACCCGGCCTGAATGTTTCGGACTTGGTGCATCGCTTTGGTCCGTTGCCGCCTGGACGCGTGATCCATTTGTTGCGTCAAATCTGCGATGCCCTGAACGAAGCCCATTCGCAAGGGATGATCCATCGCGACATCAAACCCGCGAATGTGTTTGCTGCTAAGCGAGGTGGTTATTTCGATGTGGCGAAGTTGCTGGACTTTGGTTTGGCCAAGCCGATCGCTTCGACCGAAGACTCGAACCTGACACAGGAAGGGATGATCACTGGTTCTCCTTTGTTCATGTCCCCCGAGCAGGCCAGCGGCGAAAGCGAGCCAGATAACCGCAGCGACATTTACTCGGTGGGTGTCTTGGCTTACTTCATGCTGACCGGGCACGCACCGTTCGAGTACGAACGCCCCATTAAGGTCATCATTGCCCACGCTCACGAACCGGTCGTTCCTCCTTCGCAATTGGTCTCGACCATTCCGGAAGACTTGGAGGCGATTGTCTTACGGTGTTTGGAGAAAGATCCTAACAAGCGATTTCAGGCCATTCTCGACATGGCCGATGACCTGGAGAAGTGTGAAGCTTACGGCACTTGGCATCAAAAAGACGCCGTGCGATGGTGGACTGAGAACGAAACTATCGCCGAATGCCCGCAGCCAGACCCTGTCGAAGAAACGCTGCCGGTGGGGATTCGTACCTAAAGCCAGTCGAATGTTATTTCTCCTGGCGATCGCTTTCTAGAATCGCCCTGGCGGGGCTTTCTGGCGATGTCTCAGGTGATTGCCTCTGCTCATCAAAAAACAACGAGGTTGTTTGCAAGCCAACCCTGATAGCACCGTGGATTGTGCCCGCTTGCCCCCTGCCCCTCCCGGTTGGCGGGAAAACGGGATATAATGCCGCTCTACCATTATGCCAACTCTCTCTGGCTGTTCGCTAGGGAAGTGGCTGCCCAAGTGAACTTTTTGTGTCACTTGTGTCCTTCTATTGTTGGCCTATTCAAAGCCGTTTGGGGAAGAGTTGAATGATCGCGGAGAATGCCCCCCGTACGATGTTCCAGAAGATCTGGGACAACCACTGTGTCGTTGCCGAACCTGGCAAGCAGACCCTTCTGTACATTGACCTTCAATTGGTGCATGAAGTTACTAGTGCCCAAGCGTTTGAAGGACTGCGGCTAGCTGGCCGCAAGGTTCGCCGCCCAGAACTAACCAAGGCGACGCCTGACCACAACGTGCCGACGACCGACCGTTCGCTTCCGATCGTCGATCCGATCTCTAAGCAGCAGATCGACACACTCCGCCGTAACTGCGAAGAATTCGGCGTTCAATTGTTCGACCTTAACGACATCAAGCAAGGCGTCGTCCACGTGATCGGCCCTGAGCTTGGCCTGACGCAGCCTGGCATGACGATCGTCTGCGGCGATAGTCACACCGCTACGCATGGTGCTTTTGGTGCGTTGGCGTTTGGTATTGGGACAAGCGAAGTCGAGCACGTACTGGCTACGCAAACGTTGCTGCAAAGCCCACCCAAGACGATGGAACTGCGCGTCAATGGAACGCTGCCCAAGGGAGTTACCGCGAAGGATTTGGTGCTGTACCTGATTGGGCACCTGACCACCTCTGGCGGAACAGGCTACGTCTTGGAATACACGGGCGAAGCCGTGCGTAACTTGACGATGGAACAGCGGATGACCGTCTGCAATATGTCGATCGAAGCGGGTGCCCGGGCTGGCATGATTGCCCCAGACGAAACCACCTTCGAGTATATTCGCGGTCGTGAGTTCGCCCCGAAAGACATGGACGCTGCCATCGAATGTTGGAAGAACTTGCCTTCCGATCCAGGCGCCCAGTACGACAAAGTCATTGAATTCCAAGCCAAGGATATTGCTCCGCAAGTGACCTGGGGAACCAATCCTGGTCAGGTTTGTGCCGTCAATGCCAACGTCCCTTCGCCGGGCGACTTCGCCGATGCGACGGAACGCCGTTCGACCGAATCGGCCCTGGAGTACATGGACCTCAAAGCTGGGGCTCCGATGACCGACGTGAAGATCAACCGCGTCTTTATTGGCTCGTGTACCAACGGCCGCATCGAAGATTTGCGTGCTGCTGCCAGCGTTGTGAAAGGTCACAAGAAAGCAGATCACGTCCATGCGATGGTTGTGCCAGGAAGTGGCTTGGTGCGAAAGCAGGCTCAAGAAGAAGGGCTCGATAAGGTCTTCACCGAAGCCGGTTTTGAATGGCGTGAAGCAGGTTGCAGCATGTGTCTGGCAATGAACCCCGACAAGCTGGAACCAGGCGAACGTTGTGCTTCGACCAGCAACCGTAACTTCGAAGGTCGCCAAGGCAAAGGTGGGCGTACTCATCTGGTCAGCCCCGAGATGGCCGCCGCCGCTGGAATCTCTGGGCACTTTGTCGACGTCCGCGAGTGGGACTACAAATAGTTGAAAACAACCAATCACGTAGGGCCCGTGAGGTGGGCCTTGCGATGGTTGATGTTACCCACTTTGGCATGAACCTGCATTTTTGGTCCGCATAGCGGACCCTACATAAGTGAATAAACCAACATGCAAGCATTCATTAAAGAGACCGGCTTGGTCGCGACCATGGACCGGGCCAACGTCGATACGGACCAAATTATTCCGAAGCAGTTTTTGAAGCGGATCGAACGAACTGGCTTTGGTCAGTTTCTCTTCTTCGACTGGCGGTTTCTGGACGATGGCTCGCCCAATCCGGAATTTGAACTTAACAAGCCCGAAGTTGCCGGAGCTTCCATCTTGGTAGCTCGTCGTAACTTCGGTAACGGTTCGAGCCGTGAGCATGCCGTTTGGGCCATCGACGACTACGGTATCCGTGCGGTGCTGGCCCCCAGCTTCGCCGATATCTTCTTCAACAACTGTTTCAAGAACGGCGTTCTGCCGATTCCGTTGACCGAAGAACAGATCGAAGAGATCTTCCAACGCCAGGCCAAGACCGAAGGCTACAAGCTGACGATCGACCTGGAAACAAAGAAGATCACCGACGGGCAAGGCCTGGAAATTCCGTTCGAGATCGACGAATTCCGCCGCCACAAACTGCTCAACGGGCTCGACGACATCGCTTTGACGCTCACGCACGAAGACGAAATCGCCGCCTACGAAAAAGCCCACGGCATTGGCGCTTAAGCGCATTCTTCGCGCTGGCACCACAAATCGTGTCCCCTCTCCCTTTTAATCGGGAGAGGGCTTGGTACGGTTTATCTTTTGTGGGGGCTCTGCTTGTACCGAGACTCGTAAGTTTCGTCTCGACGTAGCCTGCGAATTACGGCTTGATGATTTGTACCGTTGTGCTTGTGCCCTCGTTTTTCTGCCAGGTCTTTGACGCTTACGCTTGGAAAACCTTGCGTTATGCGGCAAACTATACCTTATCAACTGCACTAGTATTTTCGAGAACGAGGCCCTCGCATGCTCCGCCGATTTGCCCTGCCCCTTTCCTTTGCTCTATTGATGACAGTTTCCGCGAAAGCGGAGATCAAGCCAGAAGTTATTCTCGATGGCCTGAAGTGCCCGACCGGGGTGGCCGTGCAGCCGGAGACAGGAATTGTCTACGTCGCGGAGTCCGCCGCTTCGCAAATCATTCGCGTTGTCGATGGCAAAGCGGAAGTGGTCGTGAAGGATTTTCCACAGGACGAATATGGCAAAGGCCCGACCTATTTGATGGGGCCATTGGGGTTGGCCTTCTTGGATAAAGATCACCTGGTGGTTGGCGACGGCAGCCTGAAAGATGGCGAGGAAGTCGTCCGCGTTTACCATGTCGACGAGATCGGCGACGGTGGTATCAAAGCCGACATGGGCAAGAAGACGAACCCGCTCAAGCCGAGCGATGACGTCCCAGGCGAAGGAAACTTTTACGGCGTGGCCGTCGATCAAGAGGCCATCTATGTGACTTCCAACGGCGACGACAAGAAGGGCTGGGTCGCTCGCTGCCCGTTAGAGATGGATGGCTTGGGAGAACTGACTCGTTTTATTCCTACCAAAGAAGTGGTTAGCGTTGACGCCCCGGCCGCGATCGTGATTAGTCCTCGCCGCGAGATCGTGGTGGGTCAAATGGGGGAAATCAACGACACGAAAGACAGTCTGCTGACATTCTACGATCAAAAGTCGAAGAAGCTGCTGTTGAGTTTGCCAACCGAGCTATACGACGTCGTGGGCTTGGCCTACAGCCCTAAGACTGGCCGTTTGTACGCCGTTGACTATAGCTGGGCCGATCCGAAGCAAGGGGGCCTCTACCGTCTGGACGCGATCCGCCGCGACGGCAAACAGGCCATCAAAGCCACCAAGTTACTCGACCTCGACCAACCCACCGCGATGGCCTTCAATGCCGACGGCGAGTTGTACATCACGGAATTTGCCAATGGCGATGGCAAAGCAGAAGGCAAAGACCCGGCGACCGGGAAGCTGCTAAAGATTGGCGAAGGGCTGTAGAAAGTTGATTCACACCCGTCTATTGTCCCCTCTCCCTTGAAGGGAGAGGGTTCGGGTGAGGGATTCCAACGAGTGGAATCGAAAGGCAACCTAAGCCGAGCCGACCGAGACTTCTTCCGTCTTGGTAACGGTAAAGCCAAGATCTTCCAGCATGCGGTAATCGTCTTCCGCTTTCTGCCCTGGCGTTGTTAGGTAATCGCCCAGGAAGATCGAGTTCGCGGCGTATAAGCCCAGCGGTTGCAGGCTGCGGAGGTGGATTTCGCGACCGCCGGCGATACGAAGTTCGCTGGTTGGGTTGGCGAAGCGGTAGACGGCCAAAATACGGAGGCATTGGCGTGGGCTCAAGTCTTTACCCAGACCCTGCAGCGGTGTGCCGTCGATTGGATTGAGGAAGTTGACCGGAATCGAGTGAACGCCCAACTCACGTAGTTCGAGGGCCATCTTCACGATGTCTGCTTCCGATTCTCCCATGCCCACGATGCCGCCACTGCACAATTCGAGGCCAGCTTCACGGACCGCCGAAAGGGTTTGAATACGGTCTTCGTAGGTGTGGGTCGAGCAGATCTTTTCGTAGTATTCGGCACTCGTGTTGACGTTGTGATTCACGCGGTCGACACCACAGGCCTTCAAGCGATCGGCCTGTTCAGGGGAAAGCAGCCCGAGGCAAGCGCAGATTTTCAGGTCGTACTTTTCTTTGATCTCAGGGACGATCGTTTCGACCGCTTTCATTTCCCGTTCGTTCGGGCCGCGGGCCGAGATGACGATGCAGTAGGTCTTCACATCCCGTTCGGCGGCGATCTTGGCCCCTTCCATCAGCTTGTCGCGGCTGAGGAAGTTGTACTTGGGAATTTCTGCATCGGAAACTTTCGATTGCGAGCAGTAACCGCAATCTTCTGGGCAGAGGCCGCTTTTGGCGTTCATCAGCTGGTACAACTGTACCGTCTTGCCGAAGTGTTGGCGGCGGATCTTGAACGCGGCGGACATCACGTCCAACAGTTCGTCATCGGACGATTGGAGGAGCGAAAGGCCCTCTTCCAACGTCAATTGATGACCACGAAGGACTTCATCAGCAAGGGCAGACCAGGATTGCGTCGTCGTCGACATCGGCGGCGTTCTCTTCTTTACTTTCGGATAGATCCAGAAACAATGATCGGCAGGCCACTTTTCAAGGGACGAAAGATGGCCCAAACCGACCAATCATTCTAAAACGCTTGCCAGGGAATTGTAAGGTCAGTGCCCATCGACACTTGGCAGCACCCCCGATTTGGGCCAGAATGCAGGCAAGGAGACCTTGTTTGAGCCACGAAAACGTATCTGATACCTTTGAAATTACCCGCCATCACTTCGTGCGCGTGGGAGTGCTGGGGCATGTGGGCCGCTTTACGTCGGTCGACGCGGTGGCGTACGCGCGCGGCATGCGCGTGGTTTGTCGTACGTCGCGGGGGTTGGAGGTAGGGGAAATCTTGGCCCCAGCTGGCGAAGCCGATGGTGCTTCGGTGGAAGGTGCTTCGTCGGACGGATCGATCTTACGTGGCGTGACCGTTTCCGATGATTTGCTGTTGGCCCGCTTGGAACGCAACCGCCAGGAAGCCTTCGCCGCGTGCGAAAAGGAACTGGCTCAGCGTGGCATTCACATTCCGCTGCTCGAAGTCGAACAATTGTTCGATGGCAGTTCGCTCTACTTCCATTTTTTGGGGGAAGTTCCACCAGAAGTGACCGAACTGACCGATCGCCTTGCCGAAACCTACAACGCGGCAGCAGGGATCAGTCAGTTTTCCGATCTGCTGGAAACCGGCTGCGGTCCTGGCTGTGGCACCGACGAAAAGGCTGGCGGGTGTGGTGACTCGTGCGTGTCGTGCGCGATTGCTGGGGCGTGCAAGAAGTAGGCACGTTCGAGAAAACGTTGATCGCCACACTTCGCTCTGCAGACCTCCTTACGCACCGATTGACAAGTCGGCGGCTGGCGATACGCTGGGAGGTGTTCGAGGTGATCTTTGTTGATTGTGTCAATAAAGTGAACAGGGAACTCCGGTGCGTCTTCTTTAAATAAGACAATTCCGGGACGGTCCGGCCGCTGTGTGCTGCCTGCGATTTTACTTGAATCGCAAATTTTGCTCCTTTCTTGGGAATGAGCCATTGTTCGCCTGAGTGTTTTCAGGGCTAACGGATGAGAAGGCTGAGAGCAAACGTTAAGGCAGCGAGTCAGAAGACCTACCTCGAATGAAACGATGAAGTGCCCTCTTGGATTGGGGCGATCGTTGCCGTTGTTCTCCGCGTGGTGTTCATGGCGTCTTTGTTTGGTTGTCGTATTGGTTTCTAAGCTCAGTTGTCTGGCCCGTAGGTTGGATCAAGCTGGGAAACGGTTTGTTGTTAGGCCGTGTGAGAAACCGCATTCACGACAATCAGCTTGCCGCTGTCTCTAGCGGACTCGACTTCCAACTTGGAACGGGCCACGGTGTTTGCTGGCCACGCTCTTTGTTCATCAGCAGAGGCGGGTAGCGAGCGATGGTCCGTGTTTTCGTCTTATTTTGAGGTAAGTTATGCGGATCGTTGCAATTTTGTTACTGGCTCTTCTCTCATTCCAACACGCTCAGGCGGGAATGGTCATCGATTTTGAATCGCTACCGGTCAACAGCGGTGGCTACTATAACGGGGATACCAGCGCCGGTGCCCCTTTACGTGACAACTACACCCATCTCGGCAGCGCGCCTGGATCTTATGGCGGCACCGAGCATTCGCAGGTTTGGGCGGCCGGAGGAGTTGAATTTAGCAATACGTACAACTCGGACTACGACAGTTGGGGTGGTTGGAGTTGGTCGAACGTGGCCGACTCAACAACGCCTGGGTATTCCAACCAATATGCTTCATTCGCTGGCGGTGGCTCGGACGGCGCTGGCGGTTCGGTCGCCGGTGGAACGTACGCGGTTGGCTTTGGCAGCGGTTATATCAATCTGCCCAGTAATATGTCCGCCAAATCAATGGACATCACCAACGCCACGTACACAGGGCTTTCGATGCAAGATGGCGACTTCTTTTCCAAGAAGTTTGGTGGCGATAGTGGCAACGATCCAGATTTCTTGCGGGTGATCTTCAGCGGCTTTGACGATTTGAATGGAACCGGTAATCTGCTTGGTTCACTCGTCGTGAGTCTGGCCGATTTCACGTTTGCCGACAATAGCCAAGACTTCATTCTCAGCGATTGGGCGAATATCGATCTGACTTCGCTAGGTGGGGCTCGCTCGATTTCTTTCTCCTTCGAGTCAAGCGATGTCGGTCCCTACGGTGTCAACACGCCGTTGTATTTTGCGATCGATAACTTTACGGTCGAAGATTTTTCAGTGACCCCAGTGCCGGAGCCCTCGATGTTGGTTTTGCTGGGAAGTTTTGCCGCAGCAACGGCTACGCTGCGAGGCTTTCGCCGCAAGAAACTAGCTCGGACTGACGAAGCTGTGTAACGCAGTCGCTGGTTAAAACCGCTTGCGAAGACTTGTTTCCTCTTCTTCAAGAGGGGAAATTATAGATGTCTGCGAATCAGGAACGCCGTTGGTGTTGCCTGATTCGCGGGGAAACGCCGAACTCGATCAAGCTTCACTCTGCTGATGAAGCTTGTTTTCCCCTGGCATTAATATGCAGTTGCGAATTAACGATCTGTTGTTGCTGATCTTGGGATTCGCAGTCTGTTTCTGGTTGGGCAGTCTGGATCCGTACTGGGGATGGTCGAGCGTCGTCGCGTTGCTGACTTCGTTGTTGTTCTTTCTGAATCGACACTATCAAAAACTTCGAGGCTGCCTGGCACCGCTTGCTGCCTTGCCGCTTGTTATTGCGATAACCTTTGGCTTGGCCTTGTTGACTGGCTTGCGTTATCCCGCACCGTGGATCGTGAATGCCGACCAAGCGTTGCCGTTCGAGTCTTGGGTGGAAAGGGGGCAGCATGCGTTGGGGTTATCGATGTGGTCGATCATTATCACCCCGATCATTTGGTTATTCTGGCAGGCCACTTTCTTAGAAGAATTGATTCAGCCGCCCCCAAGGGCCGCACAAGAAGAAGGGGGAACACCGGTTCAAGCCGAGGCTCCCCTGCCCCGCCCTGGGCAATTTCAGATGACCGACTTGCTGTTGATTGTGG
The DNA here is from genome assembly GCF_003335505.1 of Bremerella cremea. Lineage (NCBI taxonomy): Bacteria > Pseudomonadati > Planctomycetota > Planctomycetia > Pirellulales > Pirellulaceae > Bremerella > Bremerella cremea. The sequence goes on along the minus strand of NZ_QPEX01000044.1, from coordinate 88,906 downwards.
TGGGGTTTGCCGTTTGCTTTGGGATCGGCACGGTCAACTTTGCCAAAGGGTGGATTGCTTTAATTGCGATGGACACCACGCTGGCTTTTTTCGTAGCACAAAGAGGACTGGTGGGGCCGCGCGAGATGCCAGGTTGCATCAGAGCGGTCCTTGTTCTGCCGTTGGTTTCTCTGCTGATGTTCTTGATCGCTCTGTTGGCAGGGCTACAACATCCGCCGCTTTTGGCCCCGCCGAACTTTCAGCAGCCGCCATTTGAATCGGTCGAGCAACGCGTCCAGCATGCGGTTGCTTTAGCATGTTGGACCATCTTTGTGATGCCGCCAGTCTGGCTGTTTTGGACGATCTTGTTTGCTTGGTTCAACGCGAGGAAACCGATGCCGCCTCAAATGACGAGTACCAACAAAAACAGGCAGGCCACAGCCGGGGATGGCGATGGCCTGCCTGAGAGAGAGTAGTCTCTTTAGAGAGTTTGCTGATTAACCTTTGGTTTTCAGCTCGAAGTTTTCTTCCAGCTTGCTTTGATCTTCCCCGATGTTTAACGACAAGGTCGAATCGCTGTTAAACTGCCGAGGAATGAACATTTCGCGAGCAGGTTCTTTCTCACCAGGATTCACTTCCACGAACTTACCAGGAATGTCGCGGTAGCCAATGATTTCAATCTTCTTGGCGCCCGGTGTGACTTTTGCCTCGTAAGCTCCTTTTTCGATTTTGGTAGCGTACGTGTTGCTGCCATCTTCGGCTCGGAAGTAAATCTGTCCGCTATCGACTGGGGTTCCATCAAGCGAAACCTTGCCGGTTACGTCTACCGTCTTCGGACCTGACGTACCGCCACATCCGGTTAAGGCTGTGAAGACCCCACATGCCAGAAGTAGCAAGGGTTGAAACTGTTTCATGTTTGCCTGTTTCATAACGAGATTAATACTCTCCTACGACTTCACCGCCTTGGCGAGTTCCCAGAGCTTGGTAAGTTTGGCGATTGATCGTTTCGGGGATGAAACGGACCGAACCATCGCACAGCGTGGCCATGACACCGCCTGGGTGATAGCTGCGTGCGTAGGTTTCGATTTCAGTCGTGCTGCCTACAGAAACACACGGGGAACCTGGGAAACTCTCGTTCTTACACTTGTAGATTCGATCTGGAACCGTGGTGTTTGGCGGCTCGTAGCAGGTGTAGCCAAAGCCACCCCATTCAGCACCACCCCAATAACCACCTGGGCCGCCCCAACCACCGGTGTTGGCTGAGCCACGAATGATCGCTTCACTAAAAGCCAGCGTGTTGCTGGTACCATCGATCACCGAGGCAAACTTGGTCTTCGATGCCAAGTTGAAGATACCACCGTTCTCGCCGGTCCGTTGCAAGATTTGTGAGCCTCGGCAACCAACATAACTTCCTTGGAAGCCATCGCCACCAGCGCGTTTTCCGCCGGAACCACCCACGGCAGGCGAGGAGGCTTCGGATGGGCAGACGATCATCTCGACTTGCAAGTCTTTGAGCGCTGGCGGAGTATCCATGATCCACTCACCATTCCAGGCCTCGTACTGATCGTACATTGCCCCTTGTTCAATGAATGGCAAGATCCGCTGAAACCAACAATCACGCTTCAGTGTTTGCCGTTGGCTAGAAGATAGCCAGCCATAAGGAAAGACTTTAAAGGTGTCGTGATAGTTGTGCAGTGCCAGCCCCAACTGTTTCATGTTGTTGCTGCAACTCATACGGCGAGCGGCTTCGCGTGCTTGTTGCACCGCCGGCAACAAAAGTGCGATCAAGACACCAATGATCGCAATTACGACGAGCAATTCGACAAGCGTGAAGCCACGCCGTGACCTTAGAACCATGAGTTCCTCCCTCATGCCCAACAAAGAGCGACAAACAGAAAATGGAAGAGAAAAAAAAGATTGATGTGACGTTATATCATTCACCGTTCCGCTGCGATTGTATTTTGTATTTCTGCGCAAAAACGACAATGGTTAGACGCAATAGAGAGAATTGTGTCTGTTTTATTCGCCTGTCTGGGGGGAGTTTAGTTCTTTGTGACGGCGTATTCGCCTCGCGAGGGTGGTTAAAAAATGACCTCTTGCTGAACTGGTTTTCTCGATTTGTTGAACGCTTAAGCAGCGACGTGCTGTTTTTGATAGCACGCTAAATCATTTTATTCTTTTCAGAGTTAAAAAGGTCCCTTGTCAGCAAGCATTAACTAAGCGGTTTGGCTGACCCAGGTTGCTTGGCAAGGCGACTGCCGACGCCAGAGATTCCCCCGCAAACGATCTCGTCGCAAAGCTTTGTGGGATTGGAAACGATCAGAAGATCATTTGCGGAGAGGAGCATTTCGCGTCATGCCGAAATGCCTTAACACGCAAACGGTAATCGTGCTCACGACACGAATGTTGCCCATACAAGAAGTGGCTGCCGCTTTGAAAGATTTTGATCTTCGAGGTACAAGCGAGGTAAGCTCGCATTGGGCAATGGGGAGAAGTCGTTGCGGATTAGAGGCAGTAATAATACGGCTGATCAAACCGGCTTGCTGGGATGGCCGGTAAGCTTTTGAACCAAGTCTTGAACGTCCCAGTGATCGCGTCCCTCTATGATTTGGTCGTGAGCGAATTTGGCGTACGAACTTCCGCGCAGGGTAACCGTTTTACCGGTCGCTGGAATTCCTAAGAACTCGCCCACGTGGGTCTTTTCGACATGCCAATAGGCAACCCCGTGGTCCGGACCGGCAATGATATTCTCGATCTCGATATGCAGCGGATCGAAGCCACGCAAGATCGCCGCGACACGCTCGCGAATGATCTGGCGCCCAATCCGCGTTTCCCCTTCGGCGAACAGGACGACCTCGGGGTGCATTAACTCGTCGATCGCAGCGAGATCGCGTTGATTGAAAACGCGATCGAACCAGTTCCGGATTAGCTTCTCTGGGGTTTGGCTGTTGCGGTGAAGTAAGATCAGTTCGAGCGGATAGGTGCTAATCTCTTCCGAAAGCTGCGCATACGCTTCCAGCACATCTTTTACGGTTTGCAGCTGAACGGGGCCGCCCCGTTCAAGTTTGCGAATCAATCGCTCGGTATAACCAGACCGGGCCGCTGCCTCTTCTTGGGTGAGGCCAATTGTGTGGCGAAACTTGCGCAACCGATCGCCATCGACCGGAACGCTCCGTGGATCATCAGCAGTAGACATCTTGGGGTTAAGCTCCATGAAGCAATACGGTAGCGAGCCGCACCCAAGAAAGTCAACCGCCAGAAGCGGGGGTCTATCCGGTCAGGGTATGCACAAAGCGGAGTTTTTCGATCACCGGAGCGGTGAAGACTTCGGGAACCAAATCTAACAGGCCGATCTCACGGTTGAATTCGTTGGCCATAATGCCAATTTCACGGTACGCGTTTAGAAGCTCGTCGAAGTCATACGACTCGAACCGTTGATTTTCTTGCTCGAAGTGATCGGCCGTGGTGACAATCGCCACCATGTCGAGATAGGTGGCGAAGCTTTCCGCAAAGTCTTCCCAAGGGTGCATGCTGGCATAGGCGGATACATATTGCTTCGGCCAATTGGGCTTCGGGCCGTTGGCGTAGTAGGCTTGCAGGGCTTCGGTATAGGTGGGGCTCTCTTCGTTGCCGAACTTTTCCCGAAAGGCTTCCAGGTGATGGGGCTTTACCAGCAAGTCCCAATAGTAATGCCCCAGTTCGTGGCGAAAGTGGCCAACCAGGGTTCGTTGCGGCTCGCCAAATTCAACTCGGGTTTGTTCGCGATGAACACTATCGGCTTCTTTGATGTTGATCACAATCAGCCCACCTGCATGCCCTGTGCTCACCGGCTTGGCCCCGTCCGCTTTAAACTCGAAACCGAGCGGTAAAAGCTCTTCCTGATCTGGCATGCCAATCGGCAAGCCGATCGCCTCGATGATGTACAGCACACGACGCTTGGCAGCTTCCAGGCGTTGCCATTTCTCTAAGTTACCAGGCACCGAAAGATCGGGGATCATCTGGTTCAAACGGCAGTTGGTACACAGCGTCTGGTCTTTTTCCTCGAATAGCACCCCCCAGTTGCAAGCGGCATGTTCCACGCGATTCTGGCAAAAACGTTGTCTCTGACCGCAACCATTACGCAGGCACTTCCACGTTCCGTCCTCAAGTTCCTCCATTGCCGAAACTTGACGGCATGCTGGACACATGGCTACCGTGCGTTGGCACGAAACGCAGTTGGTATTGCCGAAGAAGAGCTTACTGTGACAAACACAGCGAAAAGTATGCATGGGAAACCCGTTTTCCGTCGACATTCTTGGATAATCATGAAGACGGCCCCACGGCTCGCCCTCCCCCTTGGTGAGAATCGTATCTCACGTTAAGAGCAAGAGAAGCTAAGTTACCAGAATTTAGCTTGCCCCCTCTGCCGATTGGGCCTGCTGCGGGCCATTTTGGGTTCCCAGAATGTTAACCTGAAGGAAAATATCGTGCCGTTTCATGTGGATTTGCGAATGTAAGGGCGGGGCCCCTACCCCAAAAACGTGTGAATCTGCTAGGATTCGGGGCTGGGGAACGAGAAGTAACGGCCTTCTATTTACCACGCTAATATAGTATGCGACGCGACGACCTTCGAAATATTGTGATCATTGCCCACGTCGACCACGGCAAAACGACCCTGGTAGACTGCTTGCTGCATCAAAGCGGCCAGTTTCGGGCCAGCCAGCTCACCAGCGAACGAATCCTTGATTCAAACGACCTGGAAAAAGAGCGCGGCATTACTATTCTGGCGAAAAACATCGCCCTCCCCTACAACGGTGTGAAGATCAACATCGTCGATACGCCAGGACACGCCGACTTTGGCGGCGAAGTCGAGCGGGTGCTCAGCATGGCGGATGGGGCTGTCGTGCTGGTTGATGCGGCGGAAGGGCCGATGCCACAAACGCGGTTCGTCCTTTCTAAGGCCCTGGAAGTTGGGCTGAAGCCGATCGTGCTGGTCAACAAGATTGATAAACAAGATGCCCGCCCGCACGAAGTGATCGACGAAGTGCTCGATCTGTTCCTGTCGCTAGGGGCTCACGACGACATTGCTGACTTCCCTTACCTGTTTGCCAGCGCCAAGGCAGGCTTCGCTTCGGACGATCCCGATGTTCGCGAAGGGGACATGCGTCCGCTGCTGGACCTGGTACTCAAGCACATCCCTGGTCCCGATGTGAACCCCGATGACCCGCTACAGATGCGTGTCACCACGCTCGACTGGTCTGAGTACACCGGGCGTATCGCCATTGGCCGCATCAAGTCTGGCAAAATCAAAAAAGGACAAAGCGTTCTCGTCTCGAAAGCAGACGGCGAAATGCAGCGTGGCCGCATCGTCGCCTTGCACGCCTTCGAGAACCTTGGCCGTGTTGAAGTCGAAGAAGGAACCGCCGGCGATATCATTGCCGTAACCGGTCTGGAAGACATTGATATTGGCGATACCATCTGCTCGCCCGATAAGCCGAACCCGCTGCCACGCGTGGCGGTCGACGCCCCGACGCTGGAAATGATGTTCACCATCAACACGTCGCCACTGCTGGGCAAAGATGGTAAGTACGTGACATCGCGTAATCTGCGTGATCGACTTTTCAAAGAACTGGAACGAAACGTCGCCCTGCGAGTTCGTCCCGGCGAAACGGCTGATAGCTTCCTCGTTAGCGGTCGAGGTGTGTTGCATTTGGCCGTTTTGATCGAGACGATGCGCCGCGAAGGTTACGAACTGGCGGTCGGCAAGCCACAAGTGATCATGCGTACCAACAACGGCGTGAAGGAAGAGCCGTACGAACAATTGGTGATCGAAGTCCCGTCCGAAAAGATGGGCCCGGTGATGGAACTGGTTGGCGAGCGTCGTGGCGAATTGGTCGAAATGCAGCCACGCGGCGATTACACCCAGGTCATCTTCACGATTCCTTCGCGCGGCCTGATCGGGCTGCGAACCAAGTTGCTCAACTCGACCCAGGGCGAAGCAATCGTCAACCATCGTTTCGAGGAATACCGTCCTGTCTCGGGTGATGTTCCGCGCCGAGCAAATGGAGCGATGATTTCCATGGTCAGCGGCAAGGCGGTTGGCTTTGCCCTGTTCGCCCTGCAGGAACGCTCGGACATGTTCGTCCGCCACGGCGACGAAGTGTACGAAGGGATGATCGTCGGCGAGAATTCGCGAAGCGATGACCTGACGGTGAACCCCACCAAGGAAAAGAAGCTGACCAACATGCGGGCCTCCGGTTCCGACGAAAACATCGTCCTGCGTCCACCGAGGGACATGAGCTTGGAAGTCGCTTTGGAATACATCGAAGACGACGAGCTTGTGGAAGTCACGCCAAATAACATTCGTCTGCGGAAGATCCTGCTAAAGGAAACCGACCGACGTCGCCAAAGCCGGAAGTAACTTTCCTTCTAAGGCAAACAGCATAGCGTGCAACAACACCCACGATTTCGTGGGTGTTGTTGTTTGTACACGGCTCGTCTGGTTGATTGGCTGAAATGTATGAGCCTGCTAATTCAGCCATGCTTTCGGAGGACGCGACGACGCCAGGGCGATTCGTCGTTCGATTTCTGTCTTCAGACACTCAACGTCTATCAGAAGTTCTTGTTGGCTCAGACGAAAGTCGTAAGTGTCAGCAAAATTGGAGAGCATCTTCTGAAAGACATCCTTCGATTGTTGCGGATCTGGCAAACCATACTTGTCTCGCGATTCAAGTTTTATCCGCACGCATAGGCATTTCAGTTCCTTAGGGACAAAAATCCGCTGGACAGCGACCTCTTCAATGTCTTCCCACTGGTACGTTGATTTCAATCGAGGTACCTCAAGGCCCGCCGAGGTCATGCGTAAGACCACCGGCAGATGTTTCCACCAGAACCAGCCGCCGGCAAACACAATCACGCCACTTCCCGCCAAAAACAAACCACCGAAAACGGCTTGTAGGGCGGATAGTGGAGTAGTAATCAAAATTCCTAAAACAAACCAACTCGCCCCTGACAGAATCACCAACCAAGGAATGATCGGATTCATGGTGACTTTCAGATCAGTGTCTTCTGGCAAAGTGGCCATGGGCGACCTTGGTTCAAGATAGGTTCGGGGAGCGCGTTACGATAACCCTGACGCCAAACACCTTGAAGGGATTTGGTTATTGTGGGGGTGTTGTAAGTCTACTGGCGGACCGTGCAGGTAGTAAAGTAATTTTGGGGACAGAAGGAACCCCTGAGATTACTTGGCAAGCTGTTTAGAAAGAGTTTCGCTACCCTCAGCCAGGTGGAAAATCTATTTCCGCTTGTTGGCTATACCTTCACATAAATCTTCCGCCAGTCCATCAACGCTACGATCAGCCAGTAGACGATCAGTAAGCAAACGCTGTAGAGAAACGATCCTAACCGCGGGTCGACTCCTTCCCACGTGAAGACGTTTTGATACAGCCACGGCAGCGGGCTCGTCCAACGCTCGCTACCTGCAGGGTGCCAGCGGAACATGGCCAGTGTTTTCACGACCAAAGAACTGAAGACAAAGATAAACAACGGGTTCTTGCCAAAGACTTCAAAGAATCGAAACACGCCACCTAACAGCCAGCGGGTTGCGCTGGCCAATCTCGGGAAGCTGCCCCCCTGCTTCGCTGGCACATCCAACCAAAATACAATCGCTGCCAACACCAGCGTCGCCAGCCCGCACGTGTGCAGCACAAAAGTCGACGTCCAGATTTTTTTGTTCAGCGGGAACAAAAACTGCCAGAAGTAGGCGATCGCTAACAGGTGAACACCGACAATTGCCAGCTGACCAATCAGGGCTAGGTTCTTTTCGCTGCGAATCATTGTGCGTCCAACCCACCAGCCAATCATCACCTGAGCGATCGAGGGAATGGTCCCGAACAGCCCTTCCGGATCGAACGGAACGCCTTCGCCATGGTAAAGATGCTTGTCGCCGAATAGGTCTCGGTCGATCTTCGTACCGATGTAACCTTCCAGACTATAGGGATCGGCCGGATCACCCAACCACCAGCACGCGATCCAATAGCCCACCAAAATCAGGGTCGTCGCGCTGAGAACCCACTTCGTCTGCCCCCCCCGAGCCAGCAGCCAAATCAGCAGCGCCGCCCCGCCGTAGGCGAGAGCGATTCGCTGCAACACACCCATGATGCGACGATCTTCAAACGCCTTCCAAGCCAACTCGCCAGCGGAATCCCAATAGACAAACGGAAAGTAGCCCAGCAGAAAACCGATCGCGAAGATCAAGACCGTCCGTTGCAAAATCCGCCAAATCACTTGATAGGCAGGTGCATCCTGCAGCTTCGCGAGCACAAAAGCCAGGGCATTCCCCACGGCGAAGAGAAAGAATGGAAAGACCAAGTCGGTCGGCGTGCAACCATGCCACGCGGCATGCTGCAGCGGCGGGTACATGGCCGACCACGAGCCAGGATTGTTCACCAAAATCATCAGCGCCACGGACGCCCCGCGAAACACGTCAAGCGATCGAAACCGCACCGGCTTGGCAGGCTTATCGGCAACTTCGCCAGTGGAAGTGGCGTTGTCGGTTTCGCTAACGGCAATCGCAGGCCGGCTTGTCATCGGTTGGCTTCCTCTGAATCGTTCATCGGATCGTTCCCAGTAGGAACGGTAGAACCCCATTGGGACAAACCGGCAAGCAGGCGTCAAGCAGAGGAGCGGCCCGCTTTTTCAGAGATTTGCGCAGGAAAGAATTGACAGTGGTGTTACGCCGTGACCAACAAGCAAATGCTTCGAGAAACCAGGTTACTTTCCTGCTTTTAGCTTCTCCTCCAGCATCGTTAGATCGCCCCCTTGAACAAGATTTCCTGCGGGATCAATCAGAAGTTGGGTAGGCCAGCCTTGGATGCCGTAGACGCCGGACGTCTTCCCTTCACCGTCAACGAGCACCGGGAACGGTAAGCGTTTGCCTTGCCAGAGTTTCTCGACAAACTTTTCAGTTTCCTGGTCGTACGCCTCGATCGTGCGGGTCTCTTCGTGCTCGGTGTTGCAGATCGCCAGGATCTCGAATCGATCGCGATCGGCGGCGTGCTGCTCGTAGAATTTAGTTAGCTGCGGCAAGCTATGCTCTACACATACACCGCACCAAGGCGCCCAGAACTCGAGTAAGACCCATTTACCGCGAAAGTCTTCCAGTTTCACATCACCTGGCACTCCACGGGCGGCTGTGATCGAGAGAGGTGGTGGCTGCTTGCCGTAAAACTGCGAGTAATCCGCGAGGTTGCCTTCTTTGTCTTTGGGAAGCGAAACATTCAACACGCCCAGGTCAACGTGGGTGACATCGCTGGGGATGGTTACCCGCAAACCGCGCGGAGGCAAGACGCGGTACGTGAACGCGCGGCGACCAGCCGGAGGCTTGGCAGATGAAGGTTTAAGCTGCTTGTCCGCCTTGGGAAGCAGCAATTTGGCATCGGGGGATTCGCTATGGGTTTCGAAATCGTAGGTTCCCGGAGGAAGTAAAAACGAGATCTCCCCTTTGAGCGAACCGCAACCGGTGAACGCAGGAAACTCGGTCCATTCATCGACGGGATAGACACGCACATGCGACCAATCTGGTGTTCGGCCTGCTTCGGCGCAGTAGATCTTAGCTGTTACCCGGACCAATTTCTGAAGCGGGATCTCAACTTTTTCTGTCATCGAATTCCCAACCTTCGAACGGGTTTCAATCAGTTTGAGCCCGCCAAGTTGCCGCTTCTTATCGAGAACAAGAACGGACGCGAAAGGATGCGGAGACATCGAAAGTTCAAACTTGCCGTCCGGTAGAATCTTACCCTGACGCTTCGGATTGGGGACGAGCACCCCTTCTTCTTTCCAAATCTTGTGGGCATCGGCCAAGCCGTTCACTTCGATCAACTCGCCCGCTTCATCCCAGCGACTACCGTTGGCGGACCAGGAAACGGCCGCTTCGTAGTCAGTGACTTGATTGCCTTGCGGATCGACGACTGAACCGATGATTTTCCAACCTTGGTCATCCTCGTCGGCATGGGCCAGATGAGCGAAAGTGAGGACGAGAAGAAGCGTTGTTTGTATCCGCATGGAATGGGTACCCCCACGAGAAGCGTTCTGCCATGCGGGTGATTCTAGTGGCAATCGAATTGGTATGCCACCAAAATCGGTGCGAGTACGACCCGCTCAGAAAATCCATTCGTGCAGCACGATGACTTCCCCGGTGGCTGGGTGTTCGGCGACCAGGTACAAGTCGGTTCCGTCCATGAAGGTCGTGCCATAGCCAGGCGTAGCGTGCCAGATGCACTGCGACCACTGAGGTTGTCCCCAAGTGGCTGGTACCGATTCCATCAACCGAGCTGCCATCGGGTGCTTTCTGTCGGCAGGCTCAAACGGGTTTTGTCTAAGCAACCGGTCGTAGAGTGGCGAGTCGGCTGGCAATCGCCAAATCGATCGGTGATCGACCCACGCATCCAGTTCGTAGGGCTCGACATCCTGCCTAAGATTCGTGTCCTCGCCAACCAACCGCTTGAGCGCCAGTGGCCACGCGTCGAAATTCTCGAAAGGTCCTTCCCGCTTTTCCTTACGTAGCCCACTGAGCAGATAAACGCACGATCCCAGTGCCAGCCCGGATAGCAAAGTGACTAGCATTAAACGGCGAATGGTAAAGCGAAAGGGACGTGCGTGCGTTGGTTTCATGACAGGCTTTAAACCCGCCCAGGCGGCCGGTTCTCTTTGCCTTGGATCTTCCGGTGCGAGTCCCCCAGCTTAGCGCGGATTCCATCGGCTAGATTTTCAAGACGCTGGACGACGTCGGGGTGGTCTTTACCTAGGTTTTTGGTTTCGCCAGGGTCGGCCTCCAGATCATACAAGGCCAGCGGGGTGGTGGCTTGCTCGTAGTTGGTTGGGATGCCGCCGGTTCCGCCGGGGCGGCCGTTCAAGGTGCGGTATTCGTGCGGGAAGACCAGCTTCCACTTGCCGCTACGCACTGCTTTCAAACCGCTGCCGTAATAGAAGTAATACGCTTCGTGGGGCGACTTGGCGCCGGGCTGGCCGGTTATCAATGGCCAGATATCTTTGCCATCGATCGGGTGCTCTGGCAGCTTGGCGCCGATCAGCTTGGCAATGGTAGGGAAGATGTCGATCGTCATCGCAGGCGTATGGCACACGGTTCCAGCGGGGATTTTGCCAGGCCATTTCATGATGGTTGGTTCGCGGCAGCCTCCTTCCCACATGGTCCCCTTCCCCTCGCGAAATGGGCCTGCGCTGCCGGCGTGATCGCCGTACGAAAGCCACGGACCATTGTCGGAAGTGAAGATGACCAGGGTGTTGTCGTCTAGGTTGTTGCGGTGCAATGCGTCGACGATTTGACCGACCGACCAATCGACTTCCATGACCACGTCGCCAAACAGGCCAGCCCCGGACTTCCCTTTGAACTTGTCGGAAACGTAGAGCGGCACATGCACCATGCTGTGGGGCACATACAAGAAGAACGGTTGATCCTTGTTCTTCTCGATAAACGCGACTGCCTTTTCGGTGTACTGCGTGGTGAGTTGTTCCTGAGCTTTGTCGTCGACCTGGGCGTTGACCACTTCGTTCTTATCGTACAGCGGCAAGTGAGGCCAACGCTTGACGCGTTCTTCCATGGAAAGATGCCGCACGCCAGGGTGGTAGGGCCACATGTCGTTCGAATAGGGGAGCCCAAAGTAATCGTCGAACCCGTTTTGCAGCGGCAGAAACGGTTGGCGATCTCCTAGATGCCACTTGCCATAGCACGCCGTGGCGTACCCTTTCTGCTTGCAAAGCTCGGCCATAGTCATCTCGTCAGGATTGATCCCAATTTTTGAGTTCGGCCCCAACGCACCTTGAATGCCAACACGCACGTTATAGCAGCCAGTCAAAAGCCCGGCCCGAGAGGCCGAACAGACTGCCTGGGGAACATAAAAATCCGTAAACGTCCGCCCCTCGGCCGCCAGCTTGTCGAGATTGGGCGTCTTATACGCTTTCGCCCCAAACGGCCCGATATCGGCGTAGCCCATGTCATCGATGAAGATGAGGACGATATTTGGTGGAGGTTCGGAGGCTGATAGTGCGAGGGGAGCGATGAGCAACGCTGTCAGGGAGGCGAGAAAGAGCAGTGGCTTCGGCATGTTGGATGGTCTCAAAGCTTAGGCGAGAAAGATTGAGGGAAGTACTTCGCATGATAACCGGTGTGTTTTTACGCGGCAAACAGAAGACAGCAGTTGGTGTTCATTTAGGCACGGGGGATCTCGCTTGCAGGCTGGGAGGTTGCCGAGAGAAGGTCGTCGTATTTTAGGGCCAGCAACTGCCAGCGAAGTTGGGCCAGCTTGGTTTGGCTGACCGTATGCTGCTTGATGGCGGTGCTGCGAAATTCTTTTTCGTGGAGCAAACGCCGAAGGTGCTGGGCGAGTGAATCGACCGAGCCGTCGTACAGCAAGTGCGAACGTCCGTCGACCAGTTCTGGATAAGCCAATCGCTGAGGGAGCACCGGTAGGCAGCCAGCGAGAATGGCTTCGGCGGCTGAGATGCCGAAGAACTCGTGGACGGCGGTCGAGACAAATAGGTCGGCGGATTGCAGTAAGGCCACGTAGTCGGCATGGCTAGGAAGGTAGCCCCACTGGTGGATCTCGGTGGCGAATTCTTGTCGGGCTTGTGAGAAGATAGGAGGAACGTCGCGGAAGGATTCCCCGACCACGCTCAAGCGAAACGACTCCCCTGCTCTCTTCAGTTGACGCAGCGCAGCGAAGAAGTCGTCTGGATTCTTGTCGTGTTCCCACCGGGCTGCCCACACTATATGAGGCTGCTGGAAGCGAACCGGTCGCGTTGGCGAGACGATCTCAGGCAAGCCTGGCACGGCAACTCGCACGCGGCTCTCTACTTGGTCGAGTTGGGCTTCCTGCGAATAGTCTGGCAGTTTTCGCAAGAAGGCACGGCACTGCGAGAAGAACTCGTCACGGTGATAGGCTGAGTTGAACCAAATCGCATCGGCAGCGAGCATCGTTTGGAAGTTATCGTAGGCATAATGAAAGTCCCGCTCGGTTTGGAACGCGTCGGGATAGGTCAATTGGTTTTCGTGAAAGTAAACCACCGCTGGCAAGCGTGCGACGTGCCCAGAAGCCAGTCCGCGAAACGTGGCCAGATTGAGCATGTCGCTGCAGAAGATCAAATCGAAGCGAGCGTCCGTCTGCGTTTCCAACTGCTGAGCGAAGGTCAGCGGAGCATGCCGCATCCGCCATTTCCAGTGGTGCGCTGGCAGGGTGAGCTTCGTCCAGGTATGACGACTCGCACTGCTCCATCCATCGAGGAACGCACGATGGCTGCCGCCGTAATAAGGTTCTAGGGCCAGAATGTGCATGAGAATAAAAATAGGTGAGCGAGGTTGGGGATCTCGGCTCACCTATTCTAACCCGATATCGAATCGGGCAGGGTTCTTTTTGTGATCGGAACTACAGCTTTTGGAGTTCCGTGCTCAACTCAAGTAGTTCTTCCGCGGTGTTACCCATGGTACTGATGATCGCAGATTGCTGTTCGATCGCCGCTGCAACTGCCGTGGTGTTGCTACTGACTTCCACCACGCTCTTGGCGATCTCGTTGGTCGAATTGATCGCGCCTTCGATGCTAGTGCGGATGCGTTGCACACGTTCGGCAATCGTTTGGGTGGCTGCTTGAGTACTGTTGGCCAGGCTTTTCACTTCGGAGGCCACCACGGCAAACCCACGCCCTGCTTCACCTGCTCGAGCTGCTTCAATGGTGGCATTCAAGGCCAGCAAATTGGTTTGGTCGGCCAGGTCGCAAATCAACGTGACCACCTCTTCGATTTCGACACTCGAATCTCCCAAAGTCGCGATCGTTTGGCGGGCCGTTTTTGACTGCTGTTCGGCGGTCAAAGCCAGGTTGGCCGTGCGACCGATGTTCTCTGATATCTCGGTGATCGCGCCCCCCATGTCCTGCACGTTGTCTGCCACGGTCTTGCCGACTTGCCCCAACGTGCCGACTTGCTCGCGAATTTTCATTTGCTCGGTAATAACCAGCCACGTGGTCATCAAACCGATCTCGACACCAGATCGATCGTGAATCGGGCGAACTTCAAGCGAAAGAATTTCATTCCCCAATTTAATCGAAGACTTAATAGGAAAGTTGGCCTTGTTGGCAAGCACCTTTCGTTGATGTTCCGGATTCTTGTGAAATAGGTCGATCGAGCTTCCCACCACTTCGTCAATGGCAACCGGCAAGAGGTGGGCTATTTCTTTGAGCGAATTTAGCGAAGCCGGATTCATGTAACGAATGATGAGGTCGTTGTCGGCTAAGATCAAGTTTGTGGGCAGGCTCTCCACCATGTTCATTAACCGCGTTGCTTCTTCCTGCACGCGGACGTCTTCCGTCACATCGGTAGCAAATTTGACTACCTTGTAAGGTTTGCCATCTGATCCAAGCACAGGGTTATAGGTCGCTTGGATGACAACCTCGCGTCCTCCTTTGCCAATTCGCTTGAAGCGTTCGCAATAGAACTGGCCGTTGTTGAGCCCCTGCCAAAAATTCTTGTATTCCACCGATTGAACGAACTTCGGATCGACAAACATGCTGTGATGCTTGCCTATGATCTCGTCGCGAGTATAGCCAAGCGTTTTCAGAAAGTTGTCGTTCACCTCCAGAATCGTCCCCTCCATCGAGAATTCGATTACGGCATTCGAGCGATCAATCGCCGCGATCTTGCCCAATGCCTCTTCAAGCTCCTGCTGAAGTTGCAGGGTGCGATCGATCGTCTTACGAGACCAAAATCCTGGCCAGGAACTTTGCTGTGGTGCGGTTTTAACTGCTTGCACGGGATCAACCTTCAAGGCGGAGATAGGGTTGTAGTCACTCAACGCTCAAATCAGCTAAGTGATCTATTTAGGAAACAGTAGGACGCTGCAAATACCTAGCATGGGTGAAAAGCCGCAAATGAATCGAATTTCCGCCAGTTTTTTGTAGGCGGGGTTGTGGCGAACGCCCTCTGCAGTGGGGCGAGAGGATGCTTTACGAGAGGTTTGGCAAGAGACACCGCCTGGCAAGGAAAAGAGAAGTCAATTGCTGTCGTTTGACTCCATTTCCGCGCTTGGGCCAACTCGGGGATTTTGGTTTCCCAAATTGGCTAGTCTGATCGTGACCCAATGAAATTAAGAGGCTTTAACTGCCTTTTGTATATCTCAATAGCTTTGGCGACCAGAGTTGATATTCAGCAGACTAAGAAGTTCGGACTGCGGCGTTCTGTCTACTCGGGAATCGGCAAGCTGTTAGGAGCTACGCGAGTAGAGACGCTGCCAAAACTGTTGAAGATTCCCGCCGATCCAGTGATCGTGTTTTGTCCGGTGATGTCGGCCGAAATTAACGTGGCAGGAACCATTTGCCCGTTGAACACTTCAAAATTCAGTGCCGTACTAAAGGCCGAATTGAATACGACATCATCCGCTACCAGGTTATTACGCATCCGCAAGTTGATTGTCGAATTAAAGGAGTTCGTTACAGCGATACCGCTACCCGAAAAAGAAGTGTCGATCGTGTTATCTTGGATGTTGGCATTAACAACAGAGCCGGTGCCAGTAGAAGAGAGAGACAGCCCATTGCTGGCGACGTTGGTAAACGAATCTTTGATTGAATTGTTGGTAATAACGAAGTCGTGGGTTCCGCCATTGGAAATTTCTACCGCAATGCCTTCATTGAAAGCTCCGGCGACTCCAAAGTTGTCGATCGAGTTGTAGGTGATCGTGGCCAAAGTGTCAGAGGCCCCGTTGTAGTAGAGTCGGATCCCAGCATCAAGCAATTGCGCCGAAGCAACGGTGCCGATTGTGTTATTGGAGATGGTCAGGTCCGAGGTTCCATTGGTAATTGCCGAGGAGATAGCATAGTCGGTGGCCGAGGTTGTCAAACCATTAAAGATTCGGTTGTTCGAGACCGTGCCTGACAAGTCGTTGCCCGCAGAGGTTAAGTTAATTCCATAACCGCCCGCTGACATAAAATTGTTAATTCGATTGTTGGTGATATTAACTTCCAAGTCGGCCCCAGAAAGTGCCGCAACCTGAATGGCGTCGTCACCGCCGATGCTCAAGTTTCGACTGATCGCATTGTCGGCAATCGTTATTTTGGCGGTGCCAGAGGAAGCCACGGAAATGGCATCGCCACTGCTGTTTGCAGCCGAAGCGGTAACATCGTTGTTGCGGATAACCCCTTCGCCTCTGAGGTCGGTCACGTAAATGCTGCGGGTGCTCAGGCTCCCCAAGTGCTCGAACGCGTTGTTGTTGATATCAAAGCCGTTGACCGTGCCGCCGTTGATTGCGGTATTGCCGGGGTCATCGAATTTGAATCCGGAAACCTCGTTGCCATTGGCCAGTTGCACGGTGACTCCGGTAGAATCTAGCACCGGTTTGTTGCCCGACTCGTAACCTGGCAAGTCAAACGTGCCCTGGGTGGCGGTGAATTTGTGCTGCGTTGTCGAGGCCAACAAACGTTGGCGATCCTGCAAGGCGATGCCAGAGTCGAGGTTGGTTGAAGAGCCGTTGCTGTTGGGATGTACAAAAACAAAGTCATTCGCTTGCGACCCACCTTGGACAAACGCCAAGCTGTTATAGGGGTTCTCGACACTTCCATCCCCGTTGGAGGTGGCATTCGGATCGACATGCACCACACGTTGGGCCATGTTGGTGATGGTGTTGGTAGCGAAGACCGATTGGATTTTCTCGAAGCGATTGACCGTGACAGCTTCTTTGCGGATGAGGGGTTCGTCCATGCGTGTCAGCATGTCATCGTAACGTGGCGAGCGACGGGCACGGGTTCCTGGCCAGAACAACGAGATACCAAATACCACATTCGTATCGAAAACCTGATCGTTGGTGACCGTTAAATACAGCCGCATTTGGTCGCTGACATGGCTTTCGAAACGAGTTTTAAAGCCCCATGCCTGTGGCTGACTGCCGGCTTGATAGTTGTACGTTCCGACATAGGCCCGTAGGTAGTCACCGAACTTAGGCACCGCGCCGCCGAACTCGGCATCGAAACCACGCATGGCCGTTTCTGCGAAGAACGTTTCGCTTAGTTGAATGTTATTGCCGACGTAGCTAGGGTTGAAGAAACTGGTGGCGCCGATCTGCTGCGACTCGCTATCGGTTGGCAAGTAGGCATTGGCCCGAAAGTCGATCCGTCCGAGCGATTCGAACCCGGTTGCGACTTGGCTCACCGTTTGGTAGCCGGTGTCTCGGTTGTCGTAGCCAACGTAGCCGCCAAATGTGCGGTCGAGCTCTTCAAAATAGAATCGCTGCCCGATCACCGCATTCATGCCAACCTTCGAATCGTTGGCCAGGAGCACTGCAGTGTCGACGAAGGTTAGGCTTTGCGAGTCTTCCGATTCGTATATTGGCACCCAGGCCCGCACATCGGAATAGGAGTAAGCGTACCCAGCGCCTTCAGTGCGATGTTGAAACGAAACGCGTGGCAGGTAATTTCCCCACATCCCTTCCGAAAGACCGATGGTAATCGGCGCCGCGCCAGAGACAACACCTGGTGCGGTTGGGTCTGTTGACTGGGCTGTCGCGGTCGTTGCGATTGCAAACGCCAAAACCAAAGAGGCCCACTGCCAAGATCGTTTCGCCCCAGCCAAAGTAGCCCATCCTGTCGATCAAAGGACCTGAGTTGCATCCACGAAGAAATGCTAGTTTCGTTCTCAGGTTCATCGAGTGTTTGCTACAGCGGAGGAGATACTAAATGATCGGGATGACAGAGGGTACGTAGGTGTTGCATATTGCCAAGATTGGCACAGATGCCTTGTTGATGTCGGTGCCTGCAAGATAGCAGAGACGGCAAGCAAAAGCCTTGCTTGCACTGCTGGCTTGAGGTTTGTGGCCTCTCTGAGAGTCGCACAACTGGGAGCACGAGCGACACAACTATCGCAGCATTCCTGCGGTTGGTTGAGGAAGCTGGCTCATTTGAATAACGTTGCTATCAGGCGAAAGCTCTGCCGCGCGTTGGAATGCTACGAGAGCAGAGGTCGTGTCGCCAGAGAACTCCAACGCCATCGCATGCAAGTGATGCAGGTTGGCATCGCTGGGATTCTTCTGGAGTAATTCTTCGTAGATGGCAGCTGCCGCCGGGTATTGGCTTTGCGACATGCGAACTTCGGCCCTTAGCAATTGCACCTCTTGAGCATCTGGATTCGACTTGGCGAGGCTATCTAGCACGCGCAGACAATCATCGTACCGCCCTTCATCGAGCATGGCCGCAGCCGCTTGAAGGTGAGCTTGCTGATGGCGATGTTCGACCAGTCGCTTGATCTCTTCCTTCCGTTCCCGCTGCTGCTTGCCGGGATCGAGGATCGCTTCCTTCCAAGCCGGAGAAATCGCGCAGCCAAGCAAAGGGCAAATCAGAACCAGGAAAAGCAATGTACGCATGCAATTGATTTCGACGGGGGGGACTAATGGTTTTTGATTCGCGGATTGACCACATGCTTGGGCGGAGGAGTCACGACCTGCTCGACCGCTGGCAGTGTGCCCCCTTGGTTCAAATGCCAAGGAGAAACCGCAACACCGTGCGGATGTTGCCACGGGTAAAGGCCTTCTTTCAAGTGCGAATGCACCGTTCGATCTCCTAGGCCCGTCTCGCCGACGATCGTTTCACGCAGATTAACCGCTTCCAAGTTCAACGCGTCGTAGTGGATCGAAAGATTGACGTAACGCAGCGCGGACAAGGCATCGCCGGTCGCCCAGGCCGAAGTCGCCAGGCGGTAGTAGTTTCGTGCGATGTGTCGCTTGCTTAGCGGACTCATCTTGTCGGCGCTGTATTCATGCTGAATCTCGAACAGCTCCCGTGCGTTCTCGCCATCTTGCGGAATATGATTCGGATCGACAATCCGGGGCGTGATCAGCACGATCAGTTCTTCGCGTTGCAGGTCTTCATTTTTTTGTCGGAACAAAACGCCGACACCTGGCAAGCTGCCCAACAGTGGAATTTGCGTACCCTTTTTGATCTGACCACTCTTTATCAGACCGCCCAGTACCACGGTTCGCCCATCGGGGCACATGATGTTGGTGGTAACCTGCGTGACGTCCTTATCGGGAATGGTCATCCCTTCTTCGACGCGCACTTCACCGGTAGAGATTTCCGGATGAACTTCCAGCCGCACCATGCCGTCGTTGGTAATGAAAGGGCGAATCCGCAATTGGGTACCAACATCCAGAAACTCAACCGTTTGCGTGGAGGCGCTTTCGGTAACGGTGGTGCTGATGTAACCCTTTTGCTGACCGATTAAGATCTCGGCACGCTGCTTGTTCAATACCAGCAACTGCGGCGCGGCAATCACGTTCGTTTCGCCGATCGTTTCCAGGGCGTCCACAAACAAAGATAGATTCGCGTCGAGGTAGCCAAGCTTCAGCCCCCCTTCGGTCAAGCTGAGCGAGGCGAGGTTGTTGAGCGGGTAGCCAGAGATCAGGCGTATGTTATCGTTGCCACGTAACGCCTCGAAACTAACGCCCATGTCAAGCGAGTCGTCGAGCTTCACGCTCATGATCATCGCTTCAATGGCGACCTGCAGCGGACGGCAGTCGATTTCCAAAATGGCACGGTCGATCTTCTTGAGGACTTGTTCGTAGTCGCGGACGAAGACCGTTTCTAGCCCAGCGTAATCGTCCGAGCCGGAACTGGTCGAATCGGCGGCGATGCCTGTTTTGGTGGGGGCCGAAATACTAATCATGCCGACCGTCTCGCTTAACATCGGAGTGATCAGCTTTTGGACGTCTTCCGCCCGGATGTATTTCAGTTTGTAAATTCGCGTGCCCAATTGATCGCTCAGGCGACTCATGCTTTGCATATCTGCTGGAGTGCCGACGTAGATAAAACCATCCTCTTCCAGCATCACATAACCGGTCGACTTCAAGATCGCCGCCAAGGCGGTCGGAACGTCAACTTTGGTTAGTGAAGCGGAAACCTGGCCTTGCACGTTTTGGCTCGGCAGGATGTTCAATTGGCCATGCTCGCTGAGCATCTCCAGGACTTCGCGAATGTCGCTGTCTTGAATGACGATGGTGAGCCGGTCGTCCCCTTCATCGGGAATGATTCTTGGCTGCGAAGAACGTGGCGTCTCGATCGGTTCGGGAACTGGCTGGGCAGGAATTGGATCGAGCGGCGGAGGCACCGGCTGAACGACTTCAGGAATCGCTGGCTGCGGTGGTTGTTGTGGATTATCGGCTTTATGTGTGGCGACTTCCTTGACGGTGTCGAACGCTTTGTTGAGCAGTTCCCACTGACGGTCTTGCTGGTTGTTGGGATTTGGGGTTTGCGAAAATTGCTGCGTAACGGCCGGTTCCAAGGCAACTTGAATCGGCGCAGGAACGGGCTCTGGACTTGGGATCGTGGTAACGGGAGCGATGGTAACCGGTGTCGCAGGTGTGACGGCAACCGGCGGGGTCGGCGGTACGCTCTCCACAGAGGTGACTTCGGCTTCGGCAGTTGTTTCCAGCGAGACCGAGGGGGTGGCTTGGGCCAGGAAGGCGGGCAGATGCCACTGCGACAGGTCGCACGATTCAAGGAAGACGGCTAGGCCGATACCGCCTAGCGTGCTTACCAAGAGCAGCGAAATGATCAGGAGTTTTCTCATTCGACTTCCGTGTCGACCGTGGAACTCAGTTATCTGTGGAAATCACGGTTCCGTTCCGCATGACCACGCGTTGCCCATTCTTACGAGCAAGATGGTCTAAGTGCAACTCGTACGTTTGATGCGTCCCGTGTAAGAGGACGCCCCAAGGCTTCACGGCGATCAGGGTGTATTGAACTTGCCCGTCCTGGGCGGACACCTGATCTCCGAGGTGGTAATTCTGATTGTTGATCCGTGCGATCGGCACGGAGCCTCCCACAATTACCGAGGTTATACTCAACCCGGCCGTCTCTGGCGAAACGTCCGGGATGGTCGCAGCTTCTGGCGGGGTGTCGTTTGCCGTGAACTGCGTTGGAATTAGTTGTTCTGGATAAAACGGGTCGAACGTCTCTGAGCGAAGATGGCCTATTTGCATCAAGGGATCTTCGCTGATTCGCCGGGCAATGGCTCGCCAGTTCATCTTGCTCGTCGTAGACGAACCAGGGCTGGCGGTGTTTGGCGATTGGGTGGTCGTGGCCACGACGATCGAATCGTCAGCGCCGCTCGACGAGCCTTTCAAGCCGAGCCAACCTTGAACCAAAGGAAACCAAAACCATACAGCGACCACCAACAGCCCGCCCAGAACCGCAGCTTTGGCCGGGTTCCGTTTTATTTCGCGTGTCAGTTGGTGGGAAATTTGTTGTACGTTCACCGTTATTGAAGAGACGCCAAGGCGGCTCGTCTTTCGTGTTATCGGTAAAGGGAATAGTCTTCCTAATGCGAATCTTTTACCGGAACGATAAAAGCTGTGAAATCCATTTCACACGTCAATTCATGCTTCTGATCGTCGGCCGGTGCTAGCTCGACGCGTTCGATCCACAGTTGGTAAGGGAGCGTATCTA
Source organism: Bremerella cremea (assembly GCF_003335505.1). NCBI lineage: Bacteria > Pseudomonadati > Planctomycetota > Planctomycetia > Pirellulales > Pirellulaceae > Bremerella > Bremerella cremea. The sequence goes on along the minus strand of NZ_QPEX01000044.1, from coordinate 67,459 downwards.
TTTGGCAGATCAACTGGTGAATTTCCTGAAACGTACCTCGGCAACCTAACTGCACCGGAATACGGTGAACTGCTTGCATTGCTTGCGATTGTCCCGGTTCTAGTCGTAAGGCATCAGCACCTACTTGCCGGGCTTCACGCGAGATCTTGCCCAGCATTTGGCTTAAATGAAGGTTGGGATTAGCGACTTGGGGCCAGGCTGCAATGACGTTATCGATCTCGCGGCTTTCAGCTCGATGGGCTTCGATTTGAGCTAGCAGCGTATCTTCTTGATGCAGTGTGGCCTGCAATGTGGCCAACTCATTTTGGGCCGTTTTGATGACACGCTGCAGCGGAAAGTAAACCAGCAGAACAAAGGCGACCACGAACGCTAAGCCCAGCAAAACGAATGGAGTGGAAGTTTTCGGCAAAGACCATTTCATCGGACGCCTCCTTCTCCTGGGACGGTGGGCAACGCTTGCACAATCGTCGTGTAAAAGTCGCGAAAGTGACCACGTCGGATTTGGACGTGCGCGGTGAAGTTCGAGAACTCGCGACCATCGCTATCTAATTGAGGATCGATCGACTCGATCTTAGCGGATTCAATCAATTTCGATTCGTGGAGCGTGGCCAGAAAGGTGTAAAGCAGCGAGGTGTTGTCGGTCGTGCCTTCAAGTTCCACCGTACATTGGCGGGTCTTATTTTCGTCGATCAACTGAGCCAAGTCGATTTGCATCGGGTCGCCAGGCGGAACCTGCCCGTTTCCCTTCTCTGATTTCTGACGAGTGCTGTTGCCCACAACCTGGCTGTGGGTTAATTCGATCCGTTTGATGGTGATATCCCCTGGCAGCGGATTCAACAGCACGGCTAAGATTTGCGAGCGGGGATACGGATACTCCAGAAAGGTCTGCAAGCGAGCATAATGACGTTTTTGAGCGACTTCGGCTCGTGTTTGTTCCACCTGTTGAGCAAGCAGATCGATGCGTTTGTGCTGTACTTTTAGGTTTGCTAGTTGCGAACGAACCTGATACAGCCGGGCCAGCTCGACCAACGAAACGATCGCCAGCAGCGAGATCAAGAGCGAAAAGATCAACAGGCGAGGCGCTTTGATCGTACTGCGACGCTGCTTTTCGCGGAAACGTTTGGGCAGGAACTCAATCTCGTTCATGCTTCCTTACCTCCGAGCTGCCGCGCGGCCAAGCCGACGGCGATATCCCACTGGCCATGTCGCCCAAGAACTTGAGGGGCGTCGTAAAGACGTAGCGGATCACCCAATTCAGTCTCGATGGTTGTGGTACGCTCTAATTCGGCCCGCAGGGTTTCGGTTGCTTCGCCTCCAGAAAGCACGATACGGACGAGCGGACGACCCCGGAAGGTAACGCTGTGATAGCGAATGCACATCGCTAACTCTTGGTGCAAGCGTTCTAGTTCGTCACGCATCGCATTAAGAACACTCCGTTCGACTTCGGGCGTTTGTTGCGAGCGGCGACGGTCGGCGCTATGGCGGCGTAGGTTGACGGCATCGTCCATCGTCATGTCAAGTTGACGGCAAACGGCTTCGTCGAAATGCCGTCCGCCAACGTTCAAGTATTTAATGAATAAGACCTGCGTACCCTCGGCGATAATCACCGCCGTGTTGCTATACCCCACATGCACGTACAGCACGCGATCTTGCTCGTCCGCTTCCCGGCGATACTGCTTGGTGAACGCTCGGAGAATGGCCATTGGCTCGACATCGACGGAAATCGGACGGAAGCCAGTCTCCTCGAAAAGTTCTAGCAGGGCTTCCAAGCGTGGGCGGAAGCAGGCCATGATGATCACTTCCCGCAGCGTTTGTTCCCCCTGACGAAGCTCTGCTGATTCGACAAAACGAATCTCGGCATCGAGCATCGAATAAGGAATCCGGTCGGCCGCTTCTTGCTGAACGATGTTGGCCAGGGCTTTCGATTCGTTCTTGTTCACCCGAATATTATGCAGAAACAGGTCGCGCTGATGGATGCAAAAAATCGCATCGTGACCGCGAAAGTTCCGACCGACTCGGGCACGCTGCAAGGTTTGTTTGAGTTGTGCCAAGTAAGCGTCGAAATCTTGCTCTGCTGCGATAGGCTCGGGAAAATCGAACGAGGCCGCTTCCTGAATCGTGGCATAGTCCTTCGAAAATTGCACCATCTTGATGCTTTTCGAGCCGATATCGATGCCGATCGGTGCGTAATGGAAGAGCGGTAAACGGATCATAAACGGTACACGTTTGCCCAGGTGAAACGATCGTTATGGGATCGGACGAACTAGGGTGAGGCAGCAGGCATTAAGGGGCAGTCGATGTGAAATCACCGATTTCGGTCAGGCCTGTGATCGGATGGACGCGAATCGGCAAATAGATTTCCTCCGCCCCAGCCGAGGAGGAAAGCCAGATAAGTGTAGGTTGCGTCCTGGTGGTTTGGCCGAGTGTGCCGAATTCGATTGAATCGACATCCTTGGGTGATGTTTCGTCGGTAACGACTGCAACGATTTTAATGCGGGTACCCAGGCGAGGAAAATCATCGGGTGAGATGGTTAACGACTGGGGATCGGCTGAAGGTTTGCGAAATGGTTGAGCGGGCAAGACATCCAAGGCCGAGTTGGAACTGCTATGGGTCAAGACGTAGGCATTATGAGCGAGATCGAACGTCAGCTTGTATTTCGAGCCGTTTGAGATAGCCAACGTACGTGCGTAGTCGAGATCGGAGGCCAGGATTTGGGCAACTCCAAGCACCTGATCTGGGGCACTGGATCCGATTTGAGGAATGACCACCGCCGCCAGAATCCCCAAGACGGCGATCGTAATTAAGATCTCAATCAGCGTGTACCCGACGCGACGGGCAAGACCGTCAGGGGACGCCGCTTGCGTGATCGATCGTGATGGGGGGGACCAGAACATTGACTACTTTTCGGCAACGATTTGAACTTGAAGCTTGCCTGACTTGAGCAACGCATTTTGCTCGCGGAGCAGTTGATTCGACTCTTGCAGTAGGCGAATCATCGATTCGCGTTGTTGCACCGGGTTCGCGAACGGTTGTTTCACTTCGGGAGGGGCGGCGTCGCTGTGCGAGTACCACCAGCCAGCGGCCAGGCAAAGGACGTTAAAAGCGATTAGAAGCTGCCAGCTTTTGCGTGATGTTTGCATTGCATCGGTTTCCTAAATGGTTAGACGCCGCCGTTATCTTTCCAGCGGATAAGTTCCCACACGAGTCCTGTATCGTCATCGCCAACCTGGTAGATCGGCTGGCTGAGATCGAGCCATTGATAGGTTGGCGGGTTCTCGGGTAAAGCGATTCTAAACCGATCGGTTAATTTTCCCGAGGTCGATTCGTTAAGCCACTGGGCAAAATTCTCCGTGGTGGTTTGTCCCTTGATGTTCAAGAAGTTCTGCTGGTGAGTCGCCGAGTATGCGGCAGTCGATTGCCAGCTATCGCATGCTTGCAAATCAACGTTTTCGGCAAAGACAGGGCCGTCGATTTGAAAATACGATTCCGAATCACCGTCATCGGCTTCGAACTCTCCAAAGGCCACCACCGCGCCTTGGATTGACGCTTGAGCATTCGAGTCAATTTCAAAGTCGTCGCCGGCGATTAGGACAGGAAGTTGGTAGGCGGTGTCGTCATTGACAAGCGGTGGCAAAGGCAAAGCTTGGACCGAAAACGACGAGCCACGAAGCTTGAGCTTGCCACTATTCGGCTGACAGATCAAAGTTCCTTTAATCGAAACATTGTCGCGAATGTTCAGAGAGCCATTGCTGCGATAAAGCCCCAAGGGATTGGTCACCACATCAGGGAGAAGTGACGTATTCTCGATCGAGCCTGGAACCTCTTCGAGCGAATACGCTTGCCCGCCGGGATAAAGTTGATAGGTCGACCCTGAAACGGTCGTATTGGAATGGCTGCCAGCGTCGGGCGAAGTCAAGCGAACACTACAGCCAAGTTGACGATAAAGCGTGAGGGCGGTACTCAGCGGGTTGGTCTCGTTCGAGAGGGTGATGCTGCCAGAGAGCGGGCGATAGTTTCCTCCTCCGTCGATGGCCAACCGTGTGAAGTCTTCCAACAGTCGTGACCGGGCCGCACCGGGTGGGTTGTCACCAATCCAAGTCAACAGGTTCGAAGAACTCGCGGCGGTTCCATAAGCTGTCCAGTCGTCTCGTTCGTAACCGTTGTTATACAACTTCAGTTCATTCTCATCGGCTTCAAAAGTGAGCACCACGAAATTCCAGTCTTGCGTGCTGAAACTTCCTTTGTTTGGACTTTTGTCATAGAAGTTGGAGGTCGTTTTGAGACGAGTCCAGGGGTACGAATTAAGCCCCGAACGTTTTGCGCCCAGCATCCACCAATGATCCTGGGCGCTTGTTCCGGAGGCACGGGAAATGATCCGCCCTTCTTCGTTGTCGCCGTCTATGTTCGTCGGACGAAGCCATGCAGCGATTGTGAAATTGCTATGATCAGGTAAGTCAAAATCGCCCAACTCGATACGCCCCGAGACACCGTCGACTAAGACCACTTTGTTGTCTCCCCCGATATCGATGCCAGGATAGACCCCTCCTTTGTACTTGCCATGGCGGCCACCCACGGAATCAAAGGCGGTTGTGGAGGTATAGTCTGCTTCGTTGAAACGCCACCAATGGCGAATACCTGGACGGTTTAACGTGCTCGATAGAGTGGATGCAGAAGAGTTTCCACGCGATGCGATCGAGTAGATTTCGTAACCGCTCAGGACTCGATCGTAAATGGCGATTTCATCAATGTAACCGCAGAAGGGGCGATTGGTGACTTGCCAATCTTCGCACAGGTGGAGTTCGCCGTTGATCAGCACCTGGCCGTGAACTTGCCAAGGCGCTTCCAAATAGTTGTCTTTGGTACCAAAGCTGTACAGTGTGTACCCCGCAGCGGCGGTCCATTGGCTAGGATTGGCTTGAAGTTTCTTCCGCACGAGTTGCACTACGGCGCGGATCGTATATTGCGATTTGACCGTTGAATTGATGCTGTCCAGGGCGTAACCGGTCGAAGTGACGGTAACGCGAAAAGGAAATTCGGCGTAATCGGGAGCGTCTTCGGCGAGCCAAGGATCCCCCGTATCGTAGCGGACCTGGTACGAATGGTTATTGCCTAAGTTCATCGAGAGAGTACTGCCGATGCCTCCCCAGTTGCTTCCGTACATCTCGCGCAGGCCCGCCGAAATGCCAGAGATTGCCGCTTGGCGGGCATTTGCTTGGCGGCTCATGTTGCGCTGGATTTCGTTGGTGTTGGCTTGAACTCGCATCATCGAATACGACAGCGCCAATGTCACCGTGAGCAGAGCCAGCACGATGACCACGGCGAATCCTGATCGCTCGCTTTGACTAGATCGTCTTGGCATGGTCACCTCGTCACCTGGTAATAGAGGGCCGAAGAACCAAAGAATGGAGACGATTCGTCTTTGAATGTGGCATGCGTGGCGATATCGGAACTGGGGACTAGCTGAAACTCGAAGGCACACCAAGCTTGACGGAGGCCTGATTGCGACGAGTAGATACTTGTCGGCCAGTTCAAGCTTTCCCACGAGACCGTTCCAGCCCGCGCTTCGGCTAGTTCGGTGGCGGTTGGTGTGATTCGTGATTTAAAACGGAGTGTGCTGTAGAAGTTCGAGCCCAGCTTTCCAGCCCGCAATAAGTCGGTAATCTCGACCATATCGGAATTGGTATCGTCGATCAATCTTTGCACCAGGTTCCGCCAATCGGACGGAGCATTCAAAGCTGGGGCAACGGTAGTGAGGCTGGGGTTGGTGATCTCCAGCAGCCGATTAGGGGCCGCAGGATCGCAGGCAAAAAAGGTGAGTTGGTTGACCAGCGGGTAATCGTTGGTGGGGATCCCGCTAGGATTCCAAATGGCGATCGCCTGAGGAAAGTCGTAGCTGCCGTCGTCGTAGGTGATTGGCAAGAAGCCGGGGAACGCCTCGGTCGCGTGGGCTTTTTGAATGGCATTCTCGATCCGGAGCAAAATGACGCGGGCATGTTGTCCGACTTGGTTCCTCTCTTGCGCGAACGTATTGGCCATTTGGACCGAAACCGCCAAAGTACCGAAACCAACGCAGAGAATCCCCATTACCGCACTGGCAACAAGCAGTTCGGCCAGCGTTAGCCCAGGCTTTCGTGTTGTCTGATGGTTTTTCATTGAGCAGGAAGGTACGAAATGATTCGATCACGCTGAACCACTTGACGCCAGGTATTGTCGAAGTCTTGATGAAAGACACGGCAAATGATCACGCGATAATTTGTAGGTGAATTGTCTGGCTGTTTGGTGGCGTGATCCGTCTCTTTAACGTAGGCCACTTCCACTTCGCAACGCCAGTTGATCAGCTTGCTGCTACTGGGGCGAAACGCATCAGGGAGGATATCTCCGCTGGTATCTGCCGAGGTTATCATCTCGCCACGGATATCGACGGGGGGCGTAGAAACGTAGTCGTTGTAGTCGTCGGTGTCGTCGAAATAGAGGCGGCCAGGACCTCTTGACTCATCCGCAGACGCACTGAGCGAGGTTTGATAAGGAGAACCACGCAGTTCAGGATCGACCCAGTTCTGCCCTTGGATTTCGTCGAGGAGTTGCCGAGCGATTCCATCGGCGACTACAACTTCTTCTTGCTCGACGGACGATTCAAGCGTTGCTTCGACACCCAACAGCAACACGCTGCCGGCAATGGCAACGATCATCATCGCCACAATGGCTTCCATCATGGAAAACCCTTGAGGTCTGGTGAGAGACGGTGGGATCGATTGGGGCAACAACATGCTTCGCTTTGGGCACGGTAACGGAGGAAGAACCGCGAAAAACGCCCCGAGCCGCAAGCCAAGGCGTCTGATGAAGCATAGGTTCGTGCTCGACTACGCCAGTTACGAAGCGAAATTTGAAAACAAAAAGCGCAACTTCCACCGGGTGGTTCGTTGCGAAAACGCAACAACCGTCAAAATCGGAACGACCGAATGGGGCAGACAACTGAGCTAGACCCAGTCGTATCCTAGGTCGACGTTGACTGCCGAGTGGGTTAACGCCCCAACACTAATCCGATCGACCCCGGTCTGGGCGATCGCGCCGATAGTGTTGAGATTGACCCCGCCAGAAGCTTCCAACTGCACGTTCGGGGCTGATTCGTTGCGGAGGGCAACAGCAGCGGAAAGCGTTTCGCAGTCCATGTTATCGAGCAGCACGATGTCTGGCTGGCTGGGAAGAACTTCGCGGAGTTGCTCCAGACGATCGACTTCGATCTCGATAATCCGCTTCTGTCCCTCTTGCTCACCCAGTTGGTCGATCAAAAACTGACGGACAATCGGAACCAGATCGCCCAGTTGCGCCGCCTTGCCGGTCGCTTCTGTATACCAAGCCAGGTGGTTGTCTTTGAGCATCACGGCCTCGTACAAGCCGGTTCGGTGGTTCGTGCCACCGCCACATTGCACAGCGTATTTTTCCAGACGCCGCCAGCCGGGCGTTGTCTTGCGGGTATCGTAAACTTTGGCCGCGGTCCCCTGCACTTCCTGTAAATAAGTACGCGTAAGCGTGGCGATGCCGACCAGACGCCCCAGAAAATTAAGCACGATTCGTTCGGTTGTCAGCAAATCGCGAACGCTTCCTTGCAGGGTGATTAGCACATCACCCGGGACGATAACGGCCCCATCGGCAAAATGGTGAGTCGCCGTGACGTCGAGTTCGAGATCTTGAATGATCAGATCGACGACTTTCCCCCCCGCCAAAACCCCCTCTTGCCGCGCCACGATACGAACCTCGCCGGTCGCCGATTCTGGCACGATGCTGAGGGTTGACCAGTCGTGCTCGCGACCGAGGTCTTCGCGAACGGCTAACGCGATCAAGCGGCGACAATCATCTTGTAAGAGATCGTCCCAGGCTACCTGATGAAATTCCTTGGGCATGGCATTTGGGCAATACGGGGGGGCGGTCAGTCATGCGAGGCTCGGAAAAAGCTCGCCTTGGTTCGTTCCATTGTCAATAATGAAGGCTTCATGACCAAGGGGTGCCATGGGGCAACGAACGCAAAAAGATGGACCGCAGATTTCTGTGCGTTCGCTGCTGCGCCGTGGCGAACAGTTGGCGATTGCCCTGGTTGTGGCTGGAACCGTGGTGCTGGGGGGGATTTATTTTGCCACGCTGCGGATGCGGCAAGTCGAACTGATCGATATCGACGAAGCCCCGCTGGTCGAGCGTCCTTTCATGGTCGATGTGAACCAGGCCGAATGGGCAGAACTGGCTCAACTGCCTGGCGTGGGAGAGACCATCGCCAAGCGAATCGTTGAATCACGTCAGGTCCAAGGACCGTTTCTCGATCACTCGGACCTGCAGCGTGTGCCTGGCATTGGCCCGCGCACGGTCGAATCGTTACGCGGTTATTTGGTGCCCATGCCTCAGGCCGATTCGATCGTGGTCGATGCCCAGATCGATCCGGCCTCTTAGCGATCGTTTAACGTCGACCGATATAAAAGCCCGGATCATCGATCACCCACGGCGTCGACCAGCTTTTGCCGTTGTCGTAGTTGAAGACGTTAAAGAACATGCCGCTGACCGTTTCGATTTTGTAGTTGTACGGCAAGTACGAGGCGACCAGGTCCTTTTGCGTCAGGTCTTCGGCACCTTCTGAGATGAAGTAGTGGCAACGGCCATCGGGCGTGAACGACATGCCGATGGTCCACCAGCCTAGCTGGTCGGCAGTGACCTTCAAGCTACGAACGTCGCCACTGGGGGCACCACGGATGATCCACTGAGCTTCAGGCTCTTTGCCATCTTTGCCGGGGCGAAATTCGAGGAAGATGCCTGGCCAGTTCTCTTCGGTTTCGGTCCCACGGTAGCTGAACAGGCCTACCCCTTTTTGCTTCGAGCGGCTCCCGACGCAGGTCGTACGGAAACCAAACGTCGCCGCGCCAGCGTACTGTTCCCACTTCTCGAACGGCGGCAAATAAACCCGAGTCATTGCGCTGGGGTATTGGCTAACCGAGTACCGACCCGGCACGCGGCAGATGAAGTCATCTTGCCCCAAAGTGTTGCTGACGCGGTTGGGAACATTCGATTGCAGGGTCATCATCAGTAGCGAGCCGTTGCTACCAGGGATGCCACCTTCGGGCGTTTCGACACGACGAATGTAATCGGGATGGCCCCGTTTGCTGCTTTCGCCCCACTTCTTGTTCTTGGAAATGCCGCCAGGTAAACGGATGTTGTTGTCTTGTTCGTGGCTCGATTTGGGGTGGTTGTCGGTGTATTCCCACTCTTCATCTTCTAAATCATCGAACCAGATCCGTTGTCCCTGACCTGGAATCGCGATGGCTTGAGCCCAAGCGGTTGCCGGAGCGAAAGAAATAAGAACGAGAAAGAGAGCAATGCGAATAAGCATGACACGATCGGTTTTGCTAGCAGAAAGAAGTGACAGCAGACCCCGCAAGCCGGGCTGCCCTGTTACGGCTGTTATCGGCGCAAGATAGAACGATCATTCACGAAATACAACCAGTGGTTTCGATCTGTTGACCTTCCCCTGGCCTGAATTGGGCCAGCTGCGATAGCCAGTGGCGGCAGGAAAAAAAGATCGAAATGGGTGTGCGCTCGTGCCCCCCGTTTGGTAGAAAGAATTATGGCGAGCTAGGTGAGTGGCTTGCTTACTTTCTGAGTGAATTCCATTTCGAGACGAGTCATGCGACAGTTTTTTTTGGCATTTACAATCGGAATCGGCGGCTTTTTCTTGGCCAATGCGTTGGCAACTTGGGTTGCCGAGCAGTTCGCCAACCTGGCTCCATTCACCCCCCTACAGCTCTACGGCATTGCTCTCATGGGCCCGCTAATGTTTGTGCTGCTTATGTTCCGCAAAGTTTCGGGGGAAGAAATCTCGGTTCTCTGGGGAGCCGAACTCTCGCTCGTAGCGGTTCTCTCGCTTGCTTGGGTGGCGTCGTGGATACCCAACTTTGGCATCGCGACCACGATCGCCTTCATGCTGATTTCTCTCTATCCGACCGCCAGAAATGCCGGGTCTCGCTGTTTCCGACTGGCCCCCAAGGTGTAAGCTGTTTTCGTTTGGGGCTTGCCTTTCAAATTGACGCAATAAACCGTGATTGGAAACAGGCTTGCGGCGAGAATACCTGGTTTATCACGGTCACCATCGCCCGGTTGGTCGTCCCTGATTCTGTGAGGACGAAGCGATTTGGGGAGGTAGATATGGCCCCGCTAGTAACGAGGATAGCGCTCTTCCAAGAGTTGAATGATTCGATCGGCATTTTCCGGCGTGATCGAATTCGGGTCGCCCCTTTTCATTATTTGTTGCGCGATATCCCGTATGGCTACTTTCTTGGGGAAATAGTGGTCGGCACCTTGATCGAGTAGGTATGCCACCAGATTGGCATTGCCAGACCGAATCGCCAATGTCAGGGGATCATTTTTTCCCGTATCTAACTGTCTTGGCACATTCACATCAGCACCCGCCTCGACAAGAATTTGGCAGATTTTCAAATTCCCATGCTCTGCGGCGATATGTAGCGGTTGCCGTTCCATGAACGAATATTTTAGCCGCAGCCACATAGATTCATTGACGCCCTGCTCGATCAGGAATTCGACGACATCGGCATAATCGTTTTCAAGCGCGATGGAGAACGGCGTTTCCTTATCCGTAACACTCACTTCGTTGAGCGGGGCGCCACTTTCCCATAGCCGACGGCAAAGCTTCGCGTTCCCTGATTTCGCTCCCCAGTGCATCGTTTCAGGTTCTTTTGCCAACGCTGGGTAGCGTTTTACCAGCGCCAAATACCGCTCGGTGAGTTCTGGCGTTGGTTCCTGCTGGTTCAATTCGTAGAACTCAGCCCAGGCCGCTGGCCAGGCGACATACCAATGCCAAACACCCAAACCGATGGAGATAAGGGCAACAAAAACGAGTAGTCCGAAGAACGAGAAGTAAAAACGAGGAAGTTTCATCGGAACCGACCTGACGTTCCATGGCGACCTATCGATGCAATCAACAAGCAGAGAGCCAACCTTGCGCATGGAGTCTTCTGCCGTTGTCCGGCGGGTGATTTCCGAATAAATCGGATGGCTCGCTTTCCGGTGGTGAATTCCCACACGTTGCCCTCCACACAATATGGTCAAGGGCAATGTGCTTGGGCATTACTCGCCAATCGCCCACAACGCGTCGAACGTTCGTAGGTAGATGCGCCCGTTGCTGAATACCGGCGAGGCGGCGATCGCTTCGCCGATTTCGTTTTGGGCGATGATCTTGAACTCAGGGCCAGCTTGAACCACGGTAACCATGCCATCGCGGCCGGTGAGGTAGATCTTGCCATCGGCGTAAACGGGGGACGCGCGGTGGCGAATGCGGTTGGTTCGCTCTTCGTAAAGCTGCTTGCCGGTTGCCTTGTCGAGGGCGATCAGGTTACCGTTTTCGCGGCAGAGGTAAACGTAGTCATCTACAATCAACGGCGAAGGAACGTCTGGAGTGACGTCGAACGTCCAAAAATAATCTTCCTTCTTGTCGGTGATGTTCCCCTTGCTGGTGGTCTTCACGGCGGCGGTGATGCCCCGTTTGGCAGAAGGGACAACCACCATGCCATCTTTCGCCACGGGGGACGAAACAAAGCGGAGGGTCACATCGTAGCGGCCAGGCGGGTGCAAGCCACCGACACGCCAGAGCTCTTCGCCCGTTTCCAGGTCGTAGGCTATCGAATAGTCGGCCCCATGCGTCAGCAGGAACTTGGCTTCTGGTCCGTCGTAGACGATTGGCGAGGCGTAGCTGTGTTCGCATTCGGCACGGGCATCGCTCGGGCGAGCCACGGCCCACACTTCTTTGCCGGTTGCTTTATCAAGGGCGACTACCTTGGCACCGCCGCTGTGGATTAGCTGGAGGTAAAGCTTGTCGCCGTGAACAACCGGCGTCGAGGTCATACCGAACTGGATATCGAACTCGCCGTAGCGATCTTCGACGTCGAATTGCCAAATCTCGTTGCCTTCAAAGTCGAAGCAGCCGAGCGAGCCGTTGGTGAAGAAAGCCCAAACGTATTTCCCGTCGGTGGAAGGAGACGGCGCGGCCGAGTTTCCTTCGTCGCCACGGACATCACGGTTGCCGCTGCCCAACTTGCTGCGCCATTTCTCTTGGCCATCGGTGCCGATGCACATCAGCACCAAGTCATCGCCGGCAACGGAAGTCAGGAAGATGTTATCTTCCCAGACGATGGGGGTTGAGCCAGCGGCGCCTGGCATTTCTAACCGCCAGGCGATGTTCTTGTCTTTGCTCCACTCGACGGGAACATTCTTTTCGTAGCTGATTCCTTGATTGTCAGGACCACGCCAGGAAGGCCAGTTATCGGCCAGGGTGGAAGAAGAGAAGAGTGCCAGCAATGCGATGGTGGTAGGGAGCAGCGTTTTCATGCGAGAAATATCCGTCGAGGCAACGGGGCAGGTAATAGGTTTTTCGTATTATAGGGACAAATCTCACGAAAAAATCGAACGATTCGGCCCTAATAAGGTCTCTCCTGGGCTATTTTGGCCTGAGAAGTGCGGACAGACAGAGTTTGCGGCATTATTCTAGGGCGGTCAAGTGTTCTCGTATTTGCTGAATTCAGAATGGCCTAAGATTTATAGATGCCCACCGGTATGCTATCTGCCAGTTTCGATTTTTCAAATCGGCTGTCGTTTAGCAGGCGTCGATAAGAAGCTGAAAGGGTGACGGAAGCCTTTGAGAGGATTCATGAGACTCACGAACATTCCCCAGTTGTATCGCAATATGAACCGTTGGACCGAGATTGTCTCGGTGCTAAGCCGGTACGGGCTGGCGGACTGGATTCAGCGATTCCATTTCGACTTCGCCAAGAACCTGTTTAAGGATCGCGATGGCGAGTTGCTGGCACGCTATACCGGTGAAGCACGGATTCGCATGGCCTTGGAAGACCTGGGGCCGACGTTTATCAAGCTGGGACAAATCCTCAGCACACGTCCCGACATTGTTGGGGTCGATTTGGCTGAAGAGCTGAAAAAGCTGCAAGCCGAAACGCCCGCCGATCCCCCTGAGCAAGTTCGCCAGTTGATTGAATCGGAACTGGGGCAGCCAGTCGAACAGCTGTTCTCGACGTTCGAGGAAACTGCGCTAGCCTCGGCTTCAATTGGCCAGGTTCATTTGGCCCGCTTATTTACCGGCGAGAAGGTGGTGGTCAAAGTGCAGCACCACGGGATCGAGAAGGTCGTGCATGAAGACCTCGAGATCTTAACGGGACTGGCTTCTTTGGCGGAATCGGTGCCGGAGTTCCGAGATTATCATCCCAAAGCCACAGTGGCCGAGTTTCAGCGGGCCTTGCGACGCGAGCTCGATTTTGGCCGAGAAGAACGAAACATTCAGCAGTTCGAGGCTACCTTCGAACGCAACGAAACGGTCCAGATACCGAAGGTTTACCCCGATCTTTGTACGCCACGAATCTTGACGATGGAGTACATCCATGGGATTAAGCTATCGCAGCAAGCCCAATTGGTGGAAGCCGGAATCGATTTGAGCGAGGTGGCTCGTCGTGGCGCCGAGCTATACATGCATATGATCTTTGAAACCGGGTTCTATCACGCCGACCCGCATCCTGGCAACATTTTGTTGCTGCCAGGGGATGTGATTGGTTTGATCGATTTCGGAATGGTCGGGCGGATTGATGACCGGCTGCGGGAAGATATCGAAGACCTGCTGATGGGGATCACCACGCGCGACGCCGATTTACTTTCGGCAACGATCATGCGGATCGGTTCTACTCCGCCTGATTTGGATGAACGATCGCTCCGCCGCGATGCCAACGACTACGTGGCTGACTTCGCGAATCAGCAGTTGGAAGGGCTCAACTTCGCCGACGCGGTGAACGAGATGTTCAAGATCGTACGTGCCTACAAAATACAGTTGCCGCCGCAGGTCACCATGTTGCTGAAGACAATGATGATGCTGGACGGAACGGGGCGCATGTTGACGCCGTCTTTTAGCCTCGCCGAGCTTTTCAGTAAACATCGTCGCCGGATCATGATGCGGCGTTTTTCCCCCGCACGCCGACTGCGGAAATTATGGCGGATGTACAGCGAGGTGGAACGTTTGGCCGAGCAGATGCCACGGCGAATCAGCGAGATCTTAGAGCTGGTCCGCGTTGGCAAGTTTGATATTCATTTAGATCATCGCCGCTTGGAACCTTCGGTCAACCGAATGGTGTTGGGCATCATGACGGCCGCGCTGTTTATGGGTTCGTCGCAGATGCTCAGCTCGGACGTGCCTCCCCTGCTCTTCAAGAACGAAGGGTGGCTACAAATGAAAGATCTTTCTATCCCCGGCTCGATCGGCTTGGTGATTAGCTTTGTGCTAGGAGCCCGCTTGGTTCTGGCCATCAATCGCAGCGGTCGCTTGGACCGTGAGCGAGAATAGGCAACGATCGCTGAACAATATGGGGCAAGCGGTGTCGATCTGGCTAAGCCGCTTTTTGTTGGGCTTGGACCGGAATGGGGATCGGAACAACGACTGGTTCCGGGGTTTTGCTAAGCGATTTGAGAACCTGCTCGATCCGTTGGTCGAGGCTGTCCAGCTCTTGCAGGACTTGATCCTGGCGGCGGCAAAGCTCGTCGACGATGTTGGCAATTCGGATCGATGTGCTCATAAGAAGAAACCTATTCGCGGTGCGTTGCTCGACCGTAGAAAGATCGGACTCCGCCAAGTCGTTCTTCACGCGGAAACCGCCGTCGTTATGCTGGCAGGCTGACCGAAATGTTAAGATGTAACGGTCGTAGCGGTTGTCGGTTGCAATGCGATGCTGGCGTTTCCCTCGTTGGGGGCAGGGGCCCGGGTAAGGCCCTTGCGATGGGGCCGAATGGCAGGCATCGCTAGTGGGGAGTTTTTAGGGGAAAGTTACCGTTGGTTGCCCATGCGTGCTGCTCCCCTCACCCTAGCCCTCTCCCAGGAGGGGCGAGGGGACAGGAATGAAGATTCCCTGGCGTGTGGTTTTGTCTATCTGCTGCTTCCCAATTGAAAACTTCAAATTAGCCGCAGGCTAAACATTTCGGCTGAGTTGGAAAATTGGCAACAGAAGCGACATCGCGATGCCGCCCACCACGACACCCATCACGGCGATCATGATCGGTTCGATCAGGCTCGTGGTGGTCTTGATCGACATATCGACATCGTGTTCGTAGTGGGTGCTGACTTTGTCGAGCACGTCGTCGAGTCGCCCAGTTTCTTCTCCGGCGGCGATCATCTGGACGATGGTCGATGGCATCAACTGGCTCTTGCGTAGGCATTCATGGATTTGACTACCGGAGGTGACTGCTTCAATCACGTCTTTCCACATCTTAGAATAGTGGCTGTTGTTGCAAACCTGAGCAGTGAGTTCCAGCGATTGCAGCATCGGAACGTCGCTCCGGACGAGTGTTCCTAAGGTGTTCAAGCTGCGAGCGATGGCCACTTTGCGGATCATAGGGCCGATGATGGGGAAGTTCAGCTTGAGGCTATCAAGCACCTTGCGCCCTGGCTCACTCTGGCGAAAGATCAGAAAGCCGACCAGCATCGCCACGAGAGCCGGAATCCAGTATGGCCAATAATTAAGTAAGAAGTCGGAAGACTTCATCATGATGATGGTCGGCGTTGGCAGCTTGATTCCCTTGCGGTTGAACAAGGGTTCGAACTTCGGCAGAACGAACGTTAACAGGAAGATTGTCACACCGCAGGCCAGGCAGATCATCACGGCTGGGTAGGCCAACGCTGCCCGGATTTTGCCTCGGGTTTCGGCTTCTTTACGAAGATAGCGGGCGATTTTTTCGAGCATCTCTCCCATGAGCCCTGTCTGTTCACTGGCACGGATCAGGGCGACATAGGTTTGATCGAAGTATTTAGGGCATCGTGATAAGACTAACGAGAAGTCCTCCCCTCCTTCGACATCTTTCTTCAAATCGAGAATCAACTTCTTAAGGGCTTCGTTCTTTTCTTGCGAAGCGATCCCCGACAACGCCGCTGACAAGTTGATACCGGTTTCGACCATCACCGACAGTTGGCTGGTCATGTAGATGATATCGTTTCGCGAGATCCGATTGCCGCCGAAACCCAAGCCGAACGAGGCTTCTTGCTCGATCGAAACGATTTGCAGGCCGTCGCCCGCCAGCAAGGCCCGTGCTTCTTCCACGCTTTCTGCTTCGATCGAACTATCGTGCACTTGCCCGAGTCGGTCTTTGGCTTGATAGGCGAATGTTTGCATGGTTGCGGTCTCGTTGGGCTTTAGTGGGCTGCGTTTGGTAGCCGGTTAGTACACGATATCGCCAGTGGCATGAATGATTTCCTCGACGGTCGTGATTCCTTCTTTCACCTTGCGGTAGCCGTCCAGTTGCATGCCGATGAGCGAGTTGTTGGCTTGCGCGATCTTACGCATATCGGCCAATGAAGTTCCGTTGACGATGGCATCGCGTAGTTCGTCCGAGATGGTTAACAGTTCGTGAACGCCGATACGGCCGCTGTAGCCGGTATTACGACAAGCCCGACAGCCGACCCCTTTGCGGAACGAATCGATCTCGTGGCCCATGCGTTCGAGAGCCCGGCGAAGGTTACGGTCTGGTTCGTACGCTTCGCTACATTTCGGACAGATGCGTCGCACCAGGCGTTGCGCAAGCACCATATTGAGTGCCGCCCCGATCAGGTACGGTTCGACCCCCATGTTCACCAACCGCGTGACTGCCGAGAGGGCGTTGTTGGTATGCAGCGTACTAAGCACCAAGTGCCCGGTTAGGGCCGCTTGAATGGCCGTGCGTCCCGTTTCCTCATCACGAATTTCACCCACCATGATCACGTCGGGGTCTTGCCGCAACAGGGTTCTGAGGGCGACCGAGAATGTCAGGCCAACACGTTCTTGTACTTGAAACTGGTTGATCAACGGCAGGTGGTACTCAATCGGATCTTCGACCGTGCAGACGTTGTTTTCCATCGAAGCGATTTCGTTGAGCGCCGCATAGAGCGTGGTCGACTTACCGCTACCGGTTGGCCCGGTTACCAGCACGATTCCGTTGGGGGCATGGACGTTGGCGGTGAGCCGCGTGAGGATATCTTCGGCGAAACCGAGGTTCTTCAGGACCAGCGTGATCTTTTTGGTGTCGAGAACACGAATCACCGTCTTTTCGCCACGATTGCCGGGGAAGGTGCTCACACGCAAGTCGATCTTTCGCGAATCGAGCATCACGTGAACACGGCCATCTTGGGGCAAGCGGCGTTCGCTGATGTCGAGGCCGGCCATGATCTTGATACGGCTGCTCACCGCATTAAGTAGGTGAATCGGCACTTCCAGCGACTTGTGCAGGCGACCATCGATGCGATAACGAACGCGCATGCAGCGCTCGGCTGGCTCGATATGGATATCGCTCGCCCCTTCCTTCACCGCGTTATAGACGACGTAGTTGACCAAGCGAATCACTGGGGATTGGCCTGCGATTTCCTCGACGTCGCCAATGTCCTCAATCGCTTCTTCAATTAAAGTGACTTCGGTGTCGTTGTTGTCCTCGATAATGTCGTCGATCACGAAAACCCGCGAGTCTGGCAGGTTCGAGATCATCCGGCGAATATCTTTGGTCGACGCCGCGACAATTTGAACTTCGAGTCCTGTTTGGTTTTTGATCTCTTCAATCAAAAACAGGTTCGAGAGTTCCGAGAGAGCGATGGTGAGTACGCCGCGAATCTTGAACAGCGGGAAGACGTGATGCTTCTCGATATATTCGCGGGGGAGTAAGTCGACGACCTTGGGATCGTACAACCGTGCTTCGAGCCGCGCATGCGGAACGCCATACTCGGTGGCGAGGCACTCGATGACTTGGTCTTCGGTGCAGAAGTCGAGTTCAACAAGAATTTCGCCAACAAGCTTGCCCCGCCCTTTGGTCTGTTGATAGACCAGGGCTTCTTCGAGTTGTTCCACGGTGACATAGCCGCGACGAATTAGTAAGTTACCAAGACGAGGCGGAGCGTGCGTGGGGGACATCATCGATTCCATGGGCATCCTCTTCGCACTAGCTAGGCGTAGCTCTTGACGGCGTCGATGACGCTATCAAAAACTTCGAGCATTGAATCGAGCCGGGTAAGTTCCATGATCTTGCGGTTGGCGTAGTTGGTGGTGGCAATCCGCAAATCGCCCCCTTGTTCTCGGAGGGTATCTTGCACTTCCAAGAGGGTTTCCAAGCCGATACTGTCGATCGTTTCCGTACCGTCTAGGTCGACGATCAGCTTTTTGCGATCACGTGATTCCAGAAACTCGCGTACGTTTTCCGCTTGGTCTTCCCCCAGTTCTTCAGGAGTGTGGATGACCATCACGTTGCCGAAAGTTTCGGAAGACAGGTTCATGGCTGGAGCAAATTTCGCTTAGAACGTGGTGACGGTGGGAACATAACTGCCGGTTTCTAGTACTTCGTGAATACATTGCACCAGGCCACGTGGGCTGAATGGTTTGGCCAGCACGGCGGCAATATTTAGCTCGGCCGTTTCGTCGTCATCGCCAGAAAGATCGAAGCCTTTCGCGGTCAGCATAACAATCGGCAAGCTGGCGGTTGCCTCGTTTTGACGAACGGTGCGGCACAGCGCGAGGCCATCCATGCGAGGCATGTGGTAGTCGGTGATTAGAATATCGGGAGCCTGCTCTTGGATGGCTTCCCACGCGGCCTGGCCGTCTTCCACACAGGCAACGTCGAAGCCACTCCGCTTGAGCTTGAATTCGGCTGCACGCAGGATGTGCATTTCATCGTCAGCAATCAGGACTTTCGCAGACATGCGACTTTCTCTCCAGCGAGATTGGGTATGGAATGAATTTGGTTAGCTGGCGTGCTCGATCACTTGAACCGTTGGCAACGCGATTTGGAAAGTACTTCCCTTGCCTAGTTGGCTTTTCACGGTGAGCGTCCCGCCGTGCACGTCCTCGACAATATGTTTGGCAAGTGGTAGACCAAGACCTGTTCCCGAGGCCATCTTTTGATCTTTCTTTACGCGGTAGAACTTCTCGAAGACCATCTCGCAGTCTTCGGGACTGAGCCCCACGCCGGTATCTTCTACCTCGAAGTGAACCTCGCGATCGACCAGGCGACTGCGAAGCGTTACTTTGCCTCCTTCGGGCGTATATTTGATGGCGTTGGAAAGCAGGTTGATCGCCGCTTGTAAAATCATGTCGCGATCGGCAAGCACGCCCAAGTACATGGGGCTTAGTTCCACGCTCAGGGTGATGTTTTTTTGTTCGGCGGTGGGCTGAACAATGGTCGCTGCCTCTTCGAGCAAGTCGTTCAGCGAGCGAGGCTTCTTGCTCACGCTAACGACGCCAGCTTCGATACGTGCCAAGTTCAGCAAGTTATCGATCAGGCGTTGCAGGCGATCTGCCTGGCCGCTGATAACGCCGAGGAATTCGTCTCGCGTTTCTTCGTCTTCCGCTTCGCCGTCGGCCAATAGTTCAGTGTAGGCTTTAATGCCGGCCAAAGGAGTTTTCATTTCGTGGCTGACCGCCGAGACGAACTCTGCATTGCGCCGTTGAATGGCTTTGTAGCCGCTAATGTCACGCAAGACTGCCACGGCACCAAAACTGGTATCGCAGCTTCCGTCTTGCTCGCCTTCCGATACGGTGTTAACCGTCACGCGGTACCAGTGCTTCTCGCCGTTAGGATCGGCCAGCTCAATCTCGGCCACGCGAGACGAACGCAACTTACGGCGACGTGTTTCGTGCAGAAGCTGAATCAAAGTGTCGCAGTGGAGCGTTTGCTCGATGGGCGTGCCAGGCTTAGCGTCTTGCATGCCTAACAGGTTGACTGCAGCAGGGTTGGTGAGGGTGAGTTCACCGTATTGATTAATCATCAAAACGGGCTCGGTTAAACCTTCGATAACCCAGTTGATTTGGTTTGCACGCGACTCCGCTAGATGGATGCGGACTTCAGCGCTGGCCGAGCGTTGTTGCAGTTCAAACAACTTCTCGCGATTCGAGTGGATCGCATCTTGGACTTCCCATAAAACCGATTTGGCTCGCGGTGAGAAATGATGCCGGGCGATTTGTTCTTTAAATCGCTGGAGTTCAAGGTCATCGCTTGACATCGTCACTAGGTTTTGGAGCAAGTCAAACAGCTTGGATTTTATGTTGTTGTAGGCGTAGCGTTTCCAAAGACACAGGACGAAAGCAAGCGACATGCCTGCCAGGGCAATTGCCACCGGAATGGGAGAAGCGGTGGGTAATAAGACGTAGGCAACTCCGGTAGCGAACAAGGTAGTGCCCAAAGTAATAGGGCAGAACCAAGCCAAGGTCGCGAACGCTCCTGGTTTGTCTGTGGTCATATCGCAAGTCAATCTGCAAAGGTATATCGCTTCGATCGAATCGCTGCCCAGGCACTTGGCAAGCACGCCACAAGTGCATGAAAAGCGAAAATCTACGAAAACCTAGGTCAGATCAACGGAATGTCCATAGAAGGCAACGTTCGCTTTAGGAAACCTACGGCCAATAGGATCCGCAGAATCGTTACCAACGCTCAGACAGCACAGGTGCAGCCACGTGTGCCGGAACGATAAACCAAGTTGGTTGCAGGAAAGACCGTTAGGCAGCAAGCTTTTTTTGACCGAACGGAACGTGCAGGCGCTGCTGGATGCCATCCCACAAATCCGTTAGCTCGCTACAGAATTGATAAGCAACCTCGACTTCAACACGGTCACCGATTTGGACTTCTAGCGGTTCTGACAAAGGGACGACCAAGTATTGGTTGTGCCAGCAAATCTCGGTTTGCTGTTCGACCAAAATGGCCAACACGTTCTTAGTGACCAGCCGCCAGGCGTTCAGAGTGCCGGCATGTTGCATGGTCAAGACTCCCTTCCAGGCCACTTCGTGTTGAAAGTTAGAATCGTAAAGAACCGTTTCGTATAGCGCTGGCTGGCCCAGTTCGGTTGTTCCGGGCATTTGGGCTACGGGGGGCTGAAACAAAGGAACTGGCGCGTGAAAACCAGAGAACTCGTAAGCTTGCGTGACCGGTTGCAAAGCCAGCAGCGAGGCTTCTGGAATGAAACGTGGAAGCTTAGGCCCATGTTTTTCCGTGTAATTGCGTTTGAAAGCGGCGATGACCTCGGTTTGTTTTTCCCGTACCAAACCTACATGCAGCATTTCACAGGTAACCACATCGACTGGTTCCGAGGGAACAAATTGAGCGGCGTCTTCGTGGACGATCGTGACAAGATCGGCCACTTTGTTCATTTTTAGAAACCGCTGAGCAACGGCAACCAGTTCTGGATTGCGCTCGACATAGTAAACCTTGGCGCCTGCCATGGCGGCGAAGTAGGAAAGCACACCAGTTCCACCTCCCAGGTCGACGACCGTCATTCCTGGCTGAACCGTTTGGGAGATGGCCTGCTGGAAAGCAGTCATTCGGTAGTTATCCCGCAGCATATCGTAGTGGTAATGAAGCGGAATGAATTGGCCAAGGATTTCGGGAGAAGTCACGTCGTTCGATTCCTTTCAAACGGATGTACGCAGCGAGAGCGGGCAAATAGTAATGACCTTCCGCCAAGGCTGCAAGGCAGAATTAGGAGGGTTGCAATAGTTACGCTCGCGCTGACGAGAAAACGACTTACGTCCGAAGGAAGCGAAAACGCAAGCACCCGGACAGAATGCACTAGCGGCCATTGTGCTATCAGAGAGCACAGGTTTTACCGGTCAATCCGATAAACGGTTATTGCCTCGCGAGAATCTGGTCATTCAGGCCTTGGGCGGGCGATGCGGTCCTAACAAGTTACGGATTTCGTTCCGATACATCTCGTAGTTACCGCCAAGGATGTTGGACAATGATTGGATACGGATTGGATACTTCCATGCTGTCAAGGGTCGAGATCGAAAACCTGCCTGCTCATGAGCTAGAGATTCTTCTGGAGTATGGGCAAGACTTGCTATCACCAAGCGAATTGTTGGGGGTCCAACTTTTTATTCAACGGATTGGTGGCTTGCAAAATGCCCGTCAGGCGATCGATATGCTAAAGCAATTAGAACAATGCGACTAAAGCGGTAGCTGGTGTGTTTTCTACCTCTGCCGGTTCTGCAGGCACTTTCCCGGATAGCAGCTATCCCTGGCCGGGAGACTTCCCAGCAAAAGAGATCTTGGCGACGCATTGGATAGCCGGTTTAGACCGTCGCCAGGTTCCTAGCGTTCAATTTGCCTAGAAACTAGGCTCCTTAAATGCCAGGCAAGACCGTCGTCGAGGCCATCTCGCATTTCTCTGAACGCAACAATCGCAGCCAATCGAGGTAATCTTCGATCTCTTCCATGGGCATGCCCAAGTGCAGAGCCGATTGGATGGCGGTGATCCGTTCGAAGTAGTCGCTGGCATTCTCTAGCAGTAGTTTGGCTTTTTCGTTGGCCATGATTCAACTCGTAGGGGAAAAGGTTTTGTGAAACCTACCATGAATAGGCTCGGCAAGAAATACGATTTCGCCAACTCGTTACACGTCTTATTATCGTCGTAGTGTCAAGACTAGGTCATGGAATCCCATATGTTGAATGCTAGCAATATGAAATTCGGGCATCTAGTTGTTTCGGCCTAAGACGACACTTGGGGATTAGGGCTGAAAAAGCGGAAAATACCGCGTAAATCGTGCATAAACACCACTTTCTAGGCATCTCCACAAGCTGCGACCTACACTTTTGGGTCTAAGGACATACGGCTTTTCATCCCAGAATGCGCTTGAATAATCGACGAAAGACATATCTATGGTTAGTACCGAACTAAAATCAGGCCTTCTTGCCGCTCTGCTAGCAGATGATGGTTTTCGTCCGGAAGAACCTAAAACGCTCGAAGACACTCAGTTATCGCAAACGTTGGTCGAATCGATCATCTGTAAGTTGTTGCTGAACATTGGTTCGATGAGTGGTCGTAAGACGGCGGAGCACATCTGTTTGCCGTTTGGTGTGGTCGAGGGAATTCTCACTTCGATGCGTACTCGCCAGATCATCACCCATTGTGGTTCCGCCCCGCTGAACGACTATACCTATACCCTCACCGATCAGGGACGAACCCGAGCCCAAGCCTATATGCATTCGTGCGCCTATTTTGGGCCGGCTCCGGTTTCGCTAGAGGATTACATCACCTCGGTCGAAGCCCAATCAGTACGTAACGAGACCCCCAAGGAGGAAGACCTGAAGCGGGCCTTCGATGGGCTTTCGATAGAACCGGGCCTGTTTGATCGTCTCGGGCCAGCAGTGAACTCGGGAGCTGGGTTGTTTTTGTACGGAGCCCCAGGCAACGGAAAAACGACGCTCGCGAAACGTATTACGGCTTGTTACGGCCAAGAGATTTGGATTCCACGGACCATTGTCGAGGATGGCCAATACATCAAATTGTTTGATGCTGCTTTTCACGAAGCGGTCGATCAGCATGAGAACAGCATTATCAAAGCCGATAACTTTGATCATCGCTGGGTCAAGATCCAACGCCCGACCGTTGTGGTGGGGGGCGAGCTGACGATGGATAGCCTGGAAATCCGTTTCGATCCTATCAACAACATCTGTGAAGCTCCGCTGCAAATGAAAAGCAACTGCGGTAGCTTGTTGATCGACGACTTTGGTCGCCAACGGATGCAGCCACAAGAACTCCTTAATCGCTGGATCGTCCCCCTGGAAAATCGAGTCGATTACTTGGCGCTTCCCAACGGTAAGAAGATTCAAGTTCCGTTCGAGCAGTTGATCATCTTTTCGACGAACCTAGAACCATCTGATTTAACCGACGACGCGTTCCTGCGACGTATTCCGTATAAGATCGAAGTCGAGGATGCCTCGCCTGAAGAGTTTCAAAACTTGTTCCAGATCTTCTCGAAGCAGTTTGGCTGTCGCTGCGATGAAGACGCCGTCAATCACTTGATCGAGAAGCACTACAAGCCCAACAACCGCCCACTGCGTCGCTGCCAACCACGCGACCTGTTGTCGCAAATCCGCAATTACTGCGTCTACAAAGGCTTCCCCATGGAAATGAGGCCTGAGTATTTCGACCTAGTAGTAGGCAGCTACTTCACGGTGGTGGCCGGAAACGACTAAGCCGCTGGCGGCAAGCAGTGCAAAGTTTGCAACAAACGTCATCTTACGCGATGCGTTTGTTGGGGGATGAAAGACCACGGCCCTGACTATGGCAATGAAACCATTACCGGGGTGTTCATCGAGGTGAGGTCATCGCAGTGGATCACGCCTACCGGGTGACTGTCTTGCAGCACTTCCAGCCATGACGAATCGTTGGACGAGAACAAGGCGACGAATTCCTCGAAGTTTGCATCCCACGAAACCTTGGGGACGTTCGGCAGGCAGTGCTGGCGGATGGGCTGGTTAGGGTCTTCTACTTCCACCAGATCATCAACTCGGATCAGTCCGCACGGTTCTCCATCGCTGGTAAGAACCGGGGCGATGTCGGCATTCCAAAGACGCATCTTTTCAAGTGCCGAGCCGACAGGTTCGTTATCGGGCAGTTCGATGGTAGTCGGTCGCATGATGTCGCGAGCCGTCATTCCATCGAAGATACTGCCGGTTGGTTGCTGCGAGAGCCATTGGTTTTCGTGTGGCTCGTCGATCAGCAAGCCTTCGCCCAGGCTTAACGCAAGGTTCAAGCGATCGTTGAGAACCAAGGCCATTTGTTCGCTTGAAGTTCCCTCGTTGCGCGTGGTGACGAAACTGCCGGAAACTCGGAGCACCGCTTGCTCGGTACTGGTTGTGTCGGTAACCGAGGCACTTGCCAGGCGTTCGGCGGCCCAATCGGAAACTTGTTCGGGGGCAGTGGCTGGCGTGACGACGGCAACCCGTTTTCCGGAGAGTTCAAAGATGCGCGAATTTGGCAAAGCGGTTGTGGCCAAGTCTTGTAGCCACGTCTGATAGCGTTGAGGATCTTCGGTTGCGGTGGCGAACATGGTCGCGCAGACGTAGTGGCCATGGATCGAGATTTGTTCGATTGTCTGCTGCAAGGTTCCCAGAAACGCGCCTTCGCCTGGATAGCGATTACGTACGTCGCGACCAAATTGCTGAGAAATTGCGATACGGGCTTCCAAAATGGCAGCCGCGGCGCGAATACGAACCAATAGTTTGGCAGGCGTTACCGGACGTACCACCACGTCGTCAGCCCCTTCGGAAATCGCTTGACGTACGTGATCGGGCCGGTTGGCGGATACGACGGCGATCTTATACAAACTGTGATGGGAAGTGGCCTGATTCGCGACGTAGTCGTAGATTAGCAAGTCATTCTTGTGAAAGCGATCGGTCTCGCGGTAGATCGTGTCACACTGGGTTTCTACTTCGTATCCGCAGGCTACAAAGAAGTCGTAGCCATTGCGGAGATATTGACGGTCTTCCGATACGACAACAATTCGTAGTGCGCGTGCTACCATGGAACTACCTGCTACCCCAGAAGAGAAGATGAGCGACGCGTGCGGAAAACGGGGCACGTGTCGAAGAGAGATTACCTTGCGGTTCGCCTGATTGGCCTGCGATCGATGTCGGAACGGTTCGACGTCAGGTGAATCGTTAAGACAACCGATCGCGCTCGCCCGATGAACGGCAAGATGGTCTCCTAGGGGAAACATAGTTCGATTTCGCTAGGGAATTTGCTTTGCTTCTCCCCAGATTTCGTTTTTTTACGAATGTCCTGAACATGCCGTAAAAAAATATCCGCCGCGTATCTCAAAAAAATCCTAATCACGCTTTGCGATTATGACCTATGGTTTAGTTGGGTATCACTTACCCACCTTTTATTCCCGCCGTGCGAATCAGAAAACGTAAGGCGGCACCTTTTCCAAACAAGCTCGATGATCGTCGCGGGGCACCTCATTTATTGCGACGGACAAGCGGGACAGTGGCTTAACAGGGTTAGGACGCATGCAAACGCAAATGCTTCCAAGAACCGGAAATGACTCGATCTTTCTCGAGTACCTCGATCATGCTACGGGCAAACCGATGAAAGCCATGATCGATGAATTTCCGTTCATCATTGGTCGAAACGCTACGTGCAACCTGACTGTTGAATCAGGACGCGTATCACGCGAACACGCAGAAGTAGTACGGCACGGCACCGGCTATTTGTTGCGCGATTTGCACAGTACCAACGGGGTTTACGTAAACGGCGAACCAATCGAAGAGCACGTCCTGGTCGATGGCGACACGGTATCGATTGCGGATTTCGAGTTCGATTTTCACTGTCCATCCAACGAAACCACACGTCAAACGGTAACTTTGGCGATGGATGGCCGGACGCCCTCGTCCGACAAGAAAGAAGACCCTTTCCAACTCATTCATGCTTTGCGGACGGTAAATCAGTGGACCGGGTTAAGCCGGATTGATGCCGCCCTAGCGCCGATCGAAACGTTATCGGATCAGCAGACGATTGGCTATTGGTGCCCATTGTTTCGCAAAGCTTATCAAGCTCACGAAGAAATCAAACCGCTCGGCGATACGGTCGTGTTAGAGAAGCCGCTGCGGATGTTACAGCATGTTTCGGCGATGTTCTCTGTACTGGAACGCCAACTAGAGAATGGGTTTCTTTTGTTAGAGGTCGATCAGAACGATCTGCAACGAGTCGACTTGGTCGAGACCGTAGGTTGGATGCGCACCAAGTTCGGAGCGGGCGTCCAGGTGGTTCTCGGTGGCAGCGTTGAACTATGGGAAACCAACTTAGCCGAGAACGCACTGCTGGATGACATCCGCGCCATGGGGGTGCAACTGGCAGCCGTAGGAATCGATCAATTCAAGCCACCGATTGCTGCCGAAGTGTTTAAGCAGGCCACCTATATCGGCGTTTCCGCGAGTGCTTTGTCAGGGACTTCGCGAAGCCCAGCGGTGGCCAATAATATTCAAGAATTCATTACGGAAGTCACGGCTGCTGGATGCAAGGCACTCGCCCAAACGAGTCCCAACAGCCCTGACTCGCATGCATTGATGCAAATGGGTTTTCGTGCAGCAGTACGTTTCCCGAGTTGAAGTATCTTTCGCTTGCGATAGGACCGGACGCCTGGCCAGTTGCCTCGCTCGAATTTTTTTGAGCGAGGTTTAAAGCTATGAAAGCTGAACGCATTGGTTGCGTGACTATAAACCATAGTGGGTGTTTCCTTGCGATAATCGCAATCGCAGACCCGAGATAAAGGTCCCTAACCGTGTCGATCGAGACAACAGGAACCGTACGAGAAATCGATGGCTATCGGCTCGTACAACGAATCGGAGCAGGCGGCTACGGCGAAGTGTGGCGCGCGGATGCCCCTGGCGGACTTTCGAAGGCCGTTAAGTTGGTGTTCGGGTTCCACGACGAAGCCAGGGCCTCGCGCGAACTGAAAGCACTGAACCGGATTAAGAACCTCCGCCATCCGTTTCTGCTTTCCTTAGAGCGTATCGAAGTGATTGAGGCTCAGTTGGTGGTCGTTACCGAACTGGCCGATTGCTGCTTGAAAGACCGCTTTGACGCCTGCCGCAAGGAAGGTATGCCAGGGATCCCGCGCGCTGAACTGCTACGTTTTCTGGCGGACTCGGCGGAAGCATTGGACTATATGACCGATGTCCACTCGCTGCAGCACTTAGATGTGAAGCCAGAAAACCTGTTGATTGTTGGCAGGCATGCCAAGGTTGCGGACTTCGGGCTGGTCAAAAGCATTCAAGACGTAACCGCGTCGATGATGGCTGGCCTCACGCCTCTGTATGCTTCGCCGGAAGTCTTCAACGATCAGCCTTCGCGGCAAAGCGATCAATACAGCTTGGCGATCGTTTACCAAGAGATGCTGACCGGCACCCTCCCCTTCCCCGGCCGCAATCTGGCCCAACTCACCGCTCAGCACCTCAACAGCCCGCCCCGGCTGAACATGCTGCCACCGCGTGATCGCGATATTCTTTCCAAAGCGTTGGCTAAGAAGCCGCAAGAACGTTATCGCAGCTGCGCCGAAATGATTCAGGCATTGATCTCGGCGGATAGTATCGCGCACCTTCCTCAGGTCCGGTCTGGCGTTGATTCTCACGATGAAACGACCAAAACCGACACCAAGACCATCAGTTGCAACGACACCAAGTCAAGCGTCGCCGAATCAAGCCCCGATTTGTCGGAACCGGCCACGATTCGGATGGAGCAAGATAGCGTCCCGTGGCAGGTCCGGTCGAGCAAAATCTGGGAAGAGATCGCGCCCCGTCAGCAGTCTGTCCTGCCGCCTATCGCCGACGATCGCACCCAACGCGAGTTGCGTCCCTGCGTGCTCTTAGGAATTGGAGGCTTGGGAAATCGAGTCATTCGCCACTTTGTCGATCGGCGTCTGGAACTTGTTGGTACGCAAGCGGAGCAGCACTGGTGCCAATGCGTAGCAATCGATACCGATACGAATGACCTGATTCAAAGCACCGGGCAACTTGGTGCAGCCAGTGGAACGCCTTCCTTATCGACGTTAGAAATGCCGCTGCGTCGTCCGCAAGCATATCGAAATCTGTCGCGGCAGTTGACCAAATCGATGAGTCGTCGTTGGCTTTATAACATTCCCTTGTCGCTGAAGACCGAAGGGATGCGGCCATTGGGGCGGTTAGCCTTTGCCGACCATGCGAGTCGACTGCGAGAAAAAATTCATGATGCAGTAACCGCTGCTATCGAGCAAGCCGAAGCCAACATGGACCCAGCCAGCACCAACTATATGTGGCAAGCCAAGCCACGTGTCGTGCTGGTGATGAGCAGCAGCGGCGGAACCGGCAGCGGGATGGTCTGGGATGCGTTTGCGCTGGCCCAAGAAGTCTTGCAAGAGCATGGTGGCAGCGGGGCCGATGTTTCGTTATGGCTGGTACACGCCTCGCCCAGCGGAGTCGAACAACAAGACCTGGCCCGTTGCAATACGTATGCTTGCTTGCGCGAGTTGTTTCACTTCCAGGTCACCGGAGAATACCCTGGCGATGCGGTAACCAAGATTCCGGCGCAGCGTTGGAACGAGAGCATCTCGAAGCAAATCACTTTGCTGGAAACGGGGGGCAATCCCGAAACGCGAAACATTCCGGTCGATTTGCATGACATCGCTGACCTGTTGTATATGAACATTTACGAGGGACGTCAGGTAGCGCAGCGAAGTCGAGACGACGAATCGAGCGAACCACCCCGCGAGCCGAGCGTTTCGGCCTGGGCTTTTGCCGGTAAGGCGCTTTGTTCCAGCGGTCACCTTGACCTGGCCGCAGCGCATTATGCGTTAGAGTTGATCAAGCGATGGCATGGGGCCGCCAGTGGCGATAAAGAACAGCGGAAGCTGGCTCATTTGAACGACACCGACCAACATGCTTCTGCTCGGGCCGAACAGTTCCGCTATCTCTTGGATATGCGAACCGCGAAGATCTTCCAAGATTCCGGCTTAGGCTTAGAGTCGGTGATCGATATGGTTACGCAAGTTGTCGAAGACGAGATCGGCAATCGCCCGGAAGATTACTTCCAGGAAACGATCGGGAGACTCGCCAACGAGTTAGGGGCTCGACGTATCGCTCCGACTTCGGCGGAAATGACGATTCAGATGCTCGATTCGCTCGATCAATTGATCGGGGCTTCCAATCTGGAAGCGGAGCCAGGACAGCTCATATCGGTTTCGTTGCATACAGAAATATCGCCCCACATTCTTCAGTTGGCCAACCATTTCCAAGGAGTTGTGCTAAATCAAATTCACGAGATATTGAACGAAGCAAACTTCCGCGTACGTGGGGTAAAGCAGCTTTCCGCCGTTGTCGATCAACATTTGAACGAGCTTGAATCGAAAGCCCGCTCGATGGGCGAACGTACACTGCTAGAGATCGAAAAGGTACGGACATCGTTATTCCCGATTATTCATCGTTCGACTAAGCGTGGTTATCGTGGCAACGAACCTACTTTGAGTTTGCCAGAACTGCGAGCTTTGTGGTTGAACTACGCCCTGCTTCGTACACACAACGTAATTGTATTGGCCGGATGCCAGGTATTTCAGCATTTGCGTGCCGCCATCATGCGCGACAATATGTGGCTGAAGAATACGATCGTCAGCTTAGAGATGGCAGAAACTAAAGTCAGACAGAAGCTGGCCTTAGACGATGTTTCGGTAACCGGGGATCCTAAGTTTCATGAGAAACTGATCGTCTTGGAGCGAAGCGTTGACGACATCTTAAATGCCGAACATGGCGGGCTGTGCAACTTGCTGCATGAAGAGCGAAATGGTGTCGATAAGTTGATTGATATTATGCTCGAGCGTGGTAAGGAGCTTGCTCGCCGCAACGCCACCGAAGAAGGTAACGAAAATCAATATCTAAATTCGATGCAGGACGGGCCCGATTGGAAACGTCGTGTTGCGTCGAACAGTTGCCGGCTAACGCAACTGGGACCAGCCGTACAACGACTGATGTTTCTGCCAGAATCGGTGGCAGAGAACACCGAGGCTACCGCTTCGGCGCCTCATCTTTCAGGAAGTTCCCCTTTGGGAACCAAGCTACCCAAAGTGGTTTGGATGGAATCTGGCGGGAACATACCGCTGCGAGACGCAGCACGGTTGCTGATCGAGAATCGGCCTGATTATGTGCCGGTGGCCGATCGTTTACTAACACGCGCCGACGTTCACTGGACAGAACTATAGGTCCGCTCTAGTCGATGATGTAGGCTTTCGGAGTCGCTTGAAACGCAGGATTCTGCTGGGTATCTTGAGGCCGCACGACAGGAGCCAGCTTGGCTGGGGCTCGATTGGCGGGAACCGGCGAGGGACGCCAAGCGTTCCCATTATTCTCTTTCGTCAGCGGTGCCGGTTCGGCTGGGCGAATCATAACACCTCGCTGAGTGGCCGAAGGTGTCTCAGCAGGCTGTGCAGATTGCGTGGGAGATGTGACGGCCTGGGGGCGGAACGTTTGAGGTCGGGCAGGAACCGCTTGAATCACAGGTCGCGCTTCCGGTTGAGCGGTAATTGGTGCAGCTTCGGCCACCGGCTGAGGCTCTGTCTGTGCTTCCAGGTTAGGCGTTTGCAGAGCCGGATTGGGTTCGGCAGGTGCAGACGGAACATTCGGTTGTGGGACAAAACGGGGACGCCATGGGGCTGCTGGATTGATTGCCGGATTCGACGGCTGAATCGCGCGCGGTGCTGTTTCTAGAACCGGTTTTGAAAACGGTTGATGCCTGATTGGGGCTTGGGGAATCGGCGGTTGGGCAACTGGCGACGGCTCAACCTGTGCAGGTTCGATCGGAGTGGACTCAACCGGGGTGGACTCGAACGTGGACTGTTGCGGTTCTGGGGCGATGGTCATGTTGATCGTCGTTTTCGGCATCTGCTGTGCTGCAGGCATTTGCGCCGAAGCTGGCGGGACGGCAGGCGTTTCGTCCTTGCCTTCAATGATTTCAGGCAACGCTTCGCTGGCGGCTTCCTCAGGCTCGAAGTCCCAATTGGTCAGTTCGCTGGCAGCTTGCATTTTGCTGACGACCGACGATTCGAAGTGCAGCGGATTCGTGGTCGTGATCGCCTGATTGTTTGCCGCTTTGCGAGTTGCTGGAGCAGACTTCCTGACCGGCCCGGCCATCTGATTGGTGATCCGTTGCGGCGACTTAGGCATGGGGGGAATATCTTGATCGCTGTTCAAAGCGTATGGATTAACCGTGGTGGCCGGAGGGGGCTGAGGAGCGGCAACTACCTGTGCCCCTTTCCGAACGGTTTCCACAGGCATTTCTGGTTCGAGGGAAGCCGACCATTTCTTACTACGGGAAGTCGCTTCTGAAGGCTCCGTCAGCTTGTTATTGACGATGGTCTGAGGCTGCTGGGATGAACCAAACGAGCCTCTGCCTGACCAATCGGTCTTGCCGCTACGCAGCGGGTTGTTTTGGGTTGCGCTCAAGCCCGTCGATTGAGGCGAAGTGGCGTTTTGCGTGAACGCAGAACCTGGTTGATGTTGCGGGCTTGCTTCGCTGGTGGTAGACGTTTCGGGTTCGCTTTGAGGAACTTGAGAGGCTATCGCAGAGTTGGTTACTGCGGGTGGTGTTGCTTCCTGCCCGACCGACTCTAAAGCCAAATCCAAAGCATGAATAAGCGTGGTCGACTCGCTCGACGAATTGTCTTTCGCCTTATTCAAAAGAGCCGATTTATTCAACGGTGATTGGGCCATCGCATCGAGGTTTGAACCTTGCGGCGTTGGCTCAACGACCACTTCCGGAGGCGAATTTGGCTGAGGGCTCTCGGGTTGTTCGGTCGGTTGCGGTGCTGCGACGATTTGCGTCTCTTGATCTGTGGACCTCGAAACTACCTTCGGCATTTCCGCCTTGGGAGTGGTCTCTTGTGTGACAACCACTGGTAGGTTCGATTCGCTGGTGACACGAGCCGAAGCTGGCGTGCGGGAAGCTTGTATTTGGCGTTCGACCGGAGGAAGTTCGTCCGTTTGCCGCACGACCGGTGGCAATTCGCTCTCAGGCGTGGGGCTGCTAGGTGGGGCCGGCAGAAGCGGATCGCTGTTTATCAGGCTTTTCGCGGGCGTGATTTCGACCGTTTCTACCGGGGTCAGCGTTGCTGTCTGAGGCGAGACTTCAGGTTCCGGTGACGCTTCTGGGGGATGTTTCGAGCCGCCCCCAAACATGTTGCCCAAGAAGCGGGCGAACGGGGGAAGCTTTTTCTTGGCCGGCGGAACTTGGGCCATATCAACCGGCTGATCGGCTGATTGAGCCGGAGCGAGAGCAGGAAGACCCGCTAAGCTAGACGCTTCCTGGGGCGAAGTCTCGGGCTCCGCTAGCTCTGCGACGGTATGATCGATATTGGCTTGGCTGCCCCGGGAAAAAGGGAAAATACAGCCGGAAACGCTGACGGTGGTCGCGAGAGTCAAGGTCGCGATCAAGTTGGGACGAAGCGTTTTAGGCATGATATCGATCCACATCTCGACAGGGGGAAAGCAAGTTCAGCGAAATCTTGAGCAACGCTCTGCGCATTCGAGATGAACACACAGAACGTCTTTCTCGTTTTCGGCCTTTGGCAAGCTTCCGGTTAAGTAAACTTTGCCGATCCTGTCGTTTATGCGGCTGCTAGCGATGGTGGCATGCTATTGAATTGGAGACATCAGCCGCGACAAGCTGACTCCTAAGCGGAACCAGAACGATCGCTCTTCCAGTTCGTGCGGATCAACCTTACGGCAATGCTCGAAGTCGTCTAGTAGCATCTCTTCAACCGATTTTGCGAACGAATGGCTCACGATCGCAACCATCATCTCGAAGTTGAGGCGGAACGAGCGGTTATCGAGATTCGCCGTACCAACGGCGGCAAATTGATCGTCGACCAACAGAACCTTCTGATGTAAGAAGCCGGGTTGATAGCGGTAAAAAGAAATCCGGTCCGCGATGGCCGTTTCTGAAATGAAATGAAAGCTCGAAAGATAAACCAGCAAATGGTCAGGCCGCTCGGGAAGCATAATGCGGACATCGCAACCCCGCAGTGCTGCTAATTGCAACGCACACACAACTTGCTTGTCGGGCACAAAGTAAGGAGACGCAATCCAAATCCGTCGTCTAGCCGAATTGATCGCATGCACAAAGAACAGACCGCACGTCTCAACCTCGTCGGCCGGGCTCATCGGAATTACCAGGGCCGCGTGTGGCGCATCTTCAGCCGCCGTTTCTTTCCAGTTCACCGCTGGCGTTTGACCGGAAGCCCAGTACCAGTCTTCTAAAAACGACCATTGGATGGCCTGGACTGCGGGACCGCGGATTTCTATGTGTGTATCGCGCCAAGGACCGAACTTGGGAGAAAGCCCAAGATACTCGTCACCAAAGTTGTGTCCCCCAACCGCAGCGATCTTGCCGTCGACGACGACGATCTTGCGGTGATTGCGGAAGTTCAGTTGAAAGCGATTCCCTTTCCCTCGTGTCGTATGAAACGCGGTGACATGGATGCCGGCTTGATGAAGTTCGTGGATGAAATTCCGGGTAAGTTGATAACTACCGATTTCATCGTACAAAAAATAAATCCGTACCCCTTCGCTCGCTTTACGGGTTAACTGCTCGCGGAATCGCTCGCCCACGCCGTCGTCGCGGAAGATGTAGGTTTGCAGCAAGACATAGTCTGTGGCTGTTTCTATCGCGTCGTAAATGGCGTCAAAGGTTGCCTTTCCGTTAACGAGCAAGCGAATCGCGTTGGAATGGGTATACGGAAAATCGGCCAGACGTTCGAGCACCAACAATTCGGGATGATGTTCAAAGTCGGCGACCACAGAAGAATCGACCACGCGAAACGTTTGCGTGTTGTCTTTGATGCTGCGACTACGAATCCGGCGGGTATTAACGTATCCCTGAAATTTGCTACGTCCAAAGATCCAATAGAACGGCAAAGCAATGTAAGGAACAAAGATCAGCAACAAAGCCCACCCGATTGCTCCTTGCGAAGTGCGAGACTTCATGATGGCGTCAACCGCCGTGAAGAGCCCCATCAAGTGAAAGATGGGAAGGATAATTGCAAGGAGCGTGTAAAAATTCAGTTCCATCTTGGACCGGTTACCTTCGACACCGCCATTCTCTTGGCGATGAGCATTTGTAATGATGGGGAATACGTGTGCCCAGTTTAATCCGGAGAGCAACTTGATGTCGATTCACATTCACCGAATCTATACCCGTGCCGGCGACGGTGGAGAAACAGCCCTGGCGGGCGGTGTGAAGGTCTCGAAATCTTCTCTGGAAGTCGAATCTTACGGGGAATCTGATGAATTAATCAGCTATTTGGGGGTCGTTCGTGCGGTGGCGAATGATCCTTCCAGCCGGCCAAGTGACGAGATCGCAGCAGAAACTGACGAAGTTTTTTTGAAAATTCAGAATACGTTGTACGAAGCCGGCGCCGTTCTCGCTGCGCGGACACCGCTTTCGCCAGAGGCCGCCACTTACGAGGCCGCGCAAGATCCCCGTATTTCTTTTCTCGAAAATCGCATCGATCAGTATCGCGAGCTGTTTGACGCGATTGATGGGTTCACAATTCCGGGCGATTGCGTTTTGAATGCGCATGCACACGTAGCGCGAACCATTTGTCGTCGCTGGGAGCGTGTTTTGGTACGGCGGCACGAGGCAGCGCCGCTTGAACCTTGGGTGTTAGCGTACGCGAATCGCCTGAGTGACTATTTGTTTGCCTATACCCGTTGGATAACGGCCAAGCTTTCCACGCAAGAGAAATTGTGGAAAGGTCGATCAGGGGAAGGTTGATTCGGGAAGTGCCGCCTAAAGGGATCGCAATCGCAATTACGGCTGCTCGGCTTCTACTTCGCGTATTTCGAACGATCGGCTGCCCTCTGCGACATAAAAAAGAGAAGACGCGAGGTTTCGCGTTCTATCCTTGGTAACCATCGGAGGAAGACCCAAGACGAACGATCGTTGCCGTACGCTTCCGTGGCGCTTGGTTCAAGACTGAGTTGTTTTTCCCACAGATTTGCGTGTTTGCTCGCGCTTCGCTTGGTGATCAGGCGGTTGCCCTTCTTTAGCAATCGCCCCAAGATGGTATTACCCCTTGCTTAAGGCGGAGACTTGCAAGGGGTTATTTGAAGACTGCGCTGTGAATTAAACAGGGGCGACCAAAGGTAGCCTGGAATTCTTAGATAACACGTCTAAGTAAGTTTAGATCGCGTGCACAGAAATCATAAGTTCGCAAATCGTACTGAATCAAGACGAGGGGAAAACGACATGAGGTTGGCAAGTCTATTTACGTTATTACTGCTATGTTTTAGTCCGGCGTTCGACCTGCTGGGGCAGGAAACGGCAAATGACAAAGCAGCTACGAAGGATTCGTATACCCCTGTTACGACGATCGATCCCGCGATTCCGATCGATCAATTGGTGATTATGGTTCGCCCGCTGACCAAGCATGAATTGGAAGGAGAAGCCAAGGCCTGGTTCGATTTGCTCCGGGCCAAGTCTCGCCAGATTGCCGCCGCACGGCTGGGAGTGAAGAAGACCAACGAAGCAATGTCGGCTGATAGCGAAGAGGCCGCCAAGGCATCCTTGGAAGAAGCCCAGTTGGTTAAAGAAAGAGCTGAAGTTGAAGCGAAGAAAGCCGAAAAAGAAATCGTCGATGCCGCGCAAAAAGAACTGGGCGTTGATGGAGTTAGTAAGGTTGAAAATCAACCCGCCGAAGATGCCAAGACTGATGAAGAAGCTGCCCCTGAGCCAACCGATGTAAAAGCAGCCTCAAAAACGAAAGTGAACTTGCTGGCCAATGTCAGTAAATTGCAAGATCAACGGGCTGCTCTGGCCGAACGTTTAGGCGTTGTCATCGATTCGCTGCAGCGCAAAGGAGGCGACGTTGAGGACTATCAAAAATACATCAATGCTGTGGTAGGAATCGAGGTCGACACGGCCGATATGGCGGAAGTTTGGGCTGCGATGAACGGTTGGGTGTTGTCTAAAGAGGGAGGACAACGCGTTGCGTGGAATCTGTCTAAGTTCATTATCATTTTGCTGATCAGTTATCTGATCGCCAAGGTCATTCAGAAGGTGACCAACTGGTTGCTAGAGCGTCGGCTGCGCCTAAGCCGATTGGCAGAATCGTTGATTGCCCGGATGATTAAGAACGTGGTCATGGTGATCGGTTTTGCGATTGCTCTGACGGCGCTTGAAGTTGATATCACGCCCATCGTCGCTGCAATTGGGGCTACTGGTTTAGTGGTTGGCTTGGCACTGCAAGGAACGCTCAGTAATTTTGCCAGCGGCATTATGATTCTTGTGAACCGCCCATTCGACGTGGGCGACGTAGTGACGGCCGGCGGAGTGACGGGCGTGATTCATCAGATGAATTTGGTTTCGACTACGTTTCGCACGTTCGATAACCAGACGATTCATGTGCCGAACAACTCGATCTGGAATAACGTGATCACCAACATCACCGCCAACCCAACACGTCGTGTTGATCTCGAATTCAGCATCGGATACGACGACGACTTCGAGCAGGCAGAACAGATCATCATGGATGTGGTGAAAAGTCACGCCCTGGTTCTCAAAGATCCTGCCCCGCAAGTCGTTACGCATGATTTGGCTGATTCGTCGGTGAACATCGTCTGCCGCCCTTGGGCCAAGACCAGCGATTGGTGGGCCGTGAAGACCGATATCACCCGATCCGTCAAACGCCGATTCGACGAAGCCGGCATCACCATCCCTTACCCACAGCAAGATGTGCATTTCCATCCCAGGGGAACCGAAGCTCTTCAAAACGGGGAGCCATCGCCAGCCTAAGCAGAGCCCCGTTGGGCTTCGATAAGGGAAGAGCCAAAAGAATCAAAAACCGCCAGCATGCAAGTTGGCGGTTTTTTTGGTGCGTATGCAATTCGCGAGACTTGTCTTGCTTAAACATTGGGGCTGATCGCGGTAGTCGGTTTCCCACGATTCGACGATCTCGTTTTTTTGCTATCACAACTCACGTCACTGTGACGTTGTTCGTCGTAACGCGTAGGAGAGGCAAGCCCGCAGATGACCATTGCTCTGCAGGTGGATTTGCCCCCCTACCCTTTTGTGATGACGGTTGCCATCGCCGCATCTGCCGCGTTGATGATGCCGGTCGCTTCGCCTGTGAATACGTTCGTGATGGGGCCAGGCCAGTATTGATTTGGCGACTACATGAAGATCGGTACACCTCGTTACCGTGCTGGTGTTGATCTTATGGGTCGTCTTGATTCCGTGGCTCTACGGTTAACCAGTGGTTCTACGCAGGCCTCAATTAGATGAACTGCTTTGCGTGGCGACCCACCAAGTGGTTCCCCCTGCATCTTGAAACCCGCCTCGCTTGTCGTCGTCCGACGTTTTCTGAGAGGGCTCTTGAATGGAGGTCGCACCAGCGGCGAGTGCGCTGGCAAATACGGCGTCAACATCAGGAACATAGATATGAACATGCGCCGGGCAGGCGGGCCAGTTTTCTACCTCGTCGGCAAGCATGATCACGGTGTCGTCGATCCGGACTTCGGCATGCATGATGCTGCCATTTTCGCGGTCGATGCGACGAAGTGGAGTTGCTGAAAACACATTGCGCAGAAATTCAATCGTGGCTGCCGCCCCTTTCACAATCAAGTAAGGGGACGCCGAGTTGTAACGGTCAGGCTTATAGGCGGTTTCCATGGTGCCTTTCCAGGACGAGGGACGATCGAAACGGAAGGTTCAGCCGATTTTATTGATGTCTGCGCTGGTAATTCAATATGACTATGGGCCAACTTGCCACCAATCCAATAGGGTGACCGGAAAGTAAGGGGAAACCAGACCGGCGAAATCGAAAAAACTTTTCCCCGCATGTCGATCCGCTGCTTCACTGTTCGTCTATTCCACGATGGACGAAACTAGAACTCGCTCGTCCACACTTTCCTTAAATAAAGGTTTCACTCCATGAAAGTTATGGTCGTTATCAAAGCGTCACCCGATTCCGAAGCTGGTAAGTTGCCTTCGACAGATTTATTAGAAGCGATGGGAAAATTTAATCAGCAGTTAGTCGATGCCGGTGTGATGCTGGCTGGCGAAGGGCTCAAGCCTAGTTCTGCCGGGGCACGAGTACGTTTTCAAGGGGATGAACGGATTGTCACTGATGGCCCCTTTGCCGAAACGAAAGAACTGATTGCCGGATTTTGGCTGTGGCAGGTCGGATCGCTACAGGAAGCGATTGATTGGCTGAAGAAATGCCCGTCGCCGATGGAAGGGGATTCAGAGTTCGAGATTCGCCCGGTTTACGAGATGGACGACTTCGCTGAAAACGATCCCACCGGCGAGATCCGCGCGCACGAGCAGCAGTTACGTGATCAACTAGCCGGATAAAACGCAGCGAAGAAACGATTACGGGTCGGAAGCTTGATTCAGACAAGCTGCTCCGGCAGCCGTATCAAAGCAATCGTCTAAAAACACCAGCTTCCCTCGGCGGAACTTTAGCAAGTTCGAGATCTGAATCGGTGCCGATAACGGACGCCCGATGGGATGAATCCATGACTGGCCCCAAATAATGGCATTGGGGCCTTGGCAGATGTATTGAAAGCACTTCTCGAAGTCATGATCGGGGACTTCGAGCACACTGAAAAAAATATGAAAGCATTGCCGAGCCGCTTCAAGGCCGCGGTGCTCGCCTGCAAACGGAATATCAGCCGGATTGCCTGCGATCCGAAAGACAACTTCCGGGTCGATCATGTCTTCCAGTACATCGATCGTGTTCTTCTTATGGATATGAAACGCATAGATATAGCGTTGGGCAAGCTGAATCGGATCGCAAGCGAGGTCTTCCCAATAAAGTTGCTCTTCCTCGCTGCTGAGCGCTTCGGCTAAGTCTGAGATCGTATCGCGGGCGATCGGTGCCCCTGCCTCGGCCTTGCTGATGAGCCGTTCGCTGTAGCCGGCGCGGCGAGCTAAATCGGCCTGAGTCCATCCATTCCGCAGACGAAGTTGTCGAAGAAAGTCGCGATTACAAGCGAAAGCGCGGCTCATGCGTGACCTGGGGTAAACGTCGTGGTTTCAAGGAAAGACGTTGCTAACCGAGAATTTGGCGGGCTACCGTCGATGTTGGATGTAGTTACTCTATTTCGTGAATCAAAAATTGACAACCAATCTGCTACTGCTCGCCTAAAACATAGCTCAGAGCTTGTCGAAGCTAACTTGGTATTCCTCGATTCGGAATTGAAAACGTTTGCGAACGAAGCGTAAAAAGAAGTGAATTGCCTATAAATGCCATCATGAACGTGCAGTTTCTGAGGGGAGCTCTGCGGGAAAAAAATCAACCAGAAGGGTGGAGAAATCTCACTTACGGCCTAGGAAAGTGATTTCGCCTCCTTGAGACGGGCGAGCATCTCTGTGGAGTGATGGAAGAAGACTGCAGTTCTTTACGCGAGAGCAAGCACTAGACGTTGAGCTGAAAAAAGCCTTAGAAAGTTAGCTACGGATATGGCAGTAGATTGCCCCTAGGGTAGGATGTCTGAGCAGGCTCTGCAACTAAACGGGGGGCAACTGTGACGAAGATAGAATGCTCGGTCTGTCGGAAAATAGATCGCCTAACGGAACTTAGCCGGGTGGATTTCAGGTTGGTTCCCCAGCACGCTTGGCAGCAGATCCTTAGCAAACCAAACAGCAAGTCGTTGACGGAATATCATGAACACCAATCCGTTTGAGTCACCGGTTGCTATCACTCAAGTTGATGACTTGGGGGAGACCAGTCCTCAGTTGGTCGCAGCCAGGCGTACGGCGGTGTTCTCGGTTCGGGCCGCAATTTTGATTCTGTTGGTTGCAGGTTTGTTCAATTATTATGCCTTCGATCAGGTTGTCGTCACGGATGTCGTTGCTCCACGTTTTCAGACTACGGTTCGTGTAACCAACCTTACCGGTATGGTTGCCATCACGCTGGTGGCTTGGTTTTTGTTCGTGCCGGCCTTGGAAGTACTGGGTCGAATGTTGCGGCATTTGTCAGGCGAGAAGACCCCGGTTGCTGCCTGGAACGAATCGCTCTATCGCTCGCTTAGACTCGCCGTTTATTTCGCTATCCCTGGGGCAATTCTTTGGGGCATTTGGGTGATAGGTTTCTACTTCGTCCACCTTAATTTTATGGTGCTCTCGATTGCGGTTGGCGTCCCTGCCCATCTCTTGGCAGCTGGGTTGTATCTTCCGCTGCTTTTTCGCTGGTACTTGTTGGCTCGTTCTAAATCGGAACCGTAGCCCGCTGGAGTGCATGGCAAACCCCTGAATGAACCTTGTTTTGACTTCTTGGCAGTGCTTCGGCTAAGGGTGCGCAGAAATAATTTTTGCGTCGGCGAAGGGTTCCTATCATGCGAACGATTAGCACGGTAGGCGTTTAAAAAAACGTGTATCGCCGCAACAGTGCGTGGTTCTTTTAAGTTAGCGAATAAGTGCTTGTGAAATAACTCTAATGAAATGAACGCAGCCGCTTGCCTTCATCAATTCTTCAATGAATTCGGCGTTAAGAAACGGTCGGATCGTCTTTTGTGGGTGTTATAGTGCGGCCTTTTAAGTGGCAGAAAGCTGGAATTTTTGTAACACCTCGGCCACAGCATCATTCCGGTTGTAAACGTCTGCGTTGTCAATCGATCAGAGGCAACCAACCGCAGCCTTAAGATTCGGCGATGAAGTACCGTTTCTTCGGTTTTAGATTGCGTACGCAGACGTTCCCAATGGCTCGAAAGTTGTGGCAAGTAAGAAGCGAACGGCTGATGCAAGTGAGTTCACGCGAGCATTGCTCCCTAACCAGCTTCCCCCTGCCAAGGTTCACATCGTTTGAAAATAGGAGCGTTACTTTGTCCTGTAATTGCATGACGTTGATGGTCTTGACGGCTGTGGTCGCGCTAACTGGCTGCGATACCGCAGTGCAAACCGACTACAGCAAACTGGGACTCGTCGAAGTAAGCGGCAAAATTACTTTCGATGGCAAGCCTCTTTCGGACGCGACGGTCATGTTTGAAGCGCCCGACGAGACCTATTCGTACGGCAAGACCGACGAAAGCGGGCACTACACGATGATGTTCAACACCGAGAAAACCGGCGTCACACCAGGCAAAAAGATTGTGCGTGTTGTGACCGGCAGTGTGGGAGACATCGGCGCCGGGGAAGGTGATGAAGAGGAAGAACAAAGTGCCCCGGCACAGCAAGTTGCTGTCCCCAAATGCTACAACCAAAAATCAAAAATCGAAGTCGATGTCAAAACGTCCGCTACGTTCAACTTCGACCTGAAGACCGACTGTTCGACGACCGGCCCAAGCTAGATTTCGAGTTCTATTTCTAGCTGTCATTTATTCGTTTTAGGAAACGCGTTGCTGATTTTCTCAGGTAACGGCAACGCACCAACAGGAGTGTATCTCGATGAACATTCAGAAAACCAAACCGAGGCTTCGTTCTGGTTTTACCCTGGTGGAATTGCTGGTGGTGATTGCGATTATCGGCGTATTGATCTCTTTGCTTTTGCCGGCGGTGCAACAAGCCCGTGAAGCTGCTCGGCGGATGCAGTGTAGCAACAATATGAAGCAAATCGGCTTGGGGCTGCATAACTACCACGACACCCACAAAGTGTTTCCGCCTGGCTGGTTTAACCGAGGGCATTTGTGGAGCGGACGAATTCTTCCTTATATCGAGCAGAAGAATCTGTACGATACGCTGCTCTTCGGCGAAAGCGATAACTGGGCACCAGCCGGGCCGAACGAAGACGCCTGTGGAACATTCATCAGCGCCTACTTCTGCCCGACGATGCCCCTGCCCCAGCATTACGACAGCTTCAATAGCATTAAGAATCGTGTGCCGATGAGCTACTTGGGGAACTCAGGAACGTTGTCGAGTGCGGATAAAGTAAAACAGGTGAACACTTCTTACGGTCCCCTCTCGCTGCAAGCGCTCGATCAGAACGGCGTGATCTTTGGATGTAAGGGGATGCGGTTTGCGGATATCACAGATGGTACGTCGAACACAATTGCCGTCGGCGAAGCTCAAACCGATCCGAAGTTTGGCAAAGACGGACAAGCGGTCGATCACTGGTACATCGGCTCGAATCAAATCGACCCTTGCCGCTGCGATGGCAGCAATCACGGAGCCGAATTCAGCGAAACCGTTGGCTCAGCGGCCGTGAAGATGAATGCTCGCCTGAACGATCCATCTGTCTCAGGCCACCTGTTGGAATTGTCGTTCGGCAGCTACCACCCTGGCGGAGCCATGTTTACCCGCTGCGACGGCTCGGTAGCATTCCTGCCGGACACAATCAACTTCAACACCTACCAGGCCCTCTTCACCCGCAACGGCGGCGAAGTAAACCAAGGCTACTAATTTCAACTTAGCAGCCCAAAAAGCAAAAAAAGCCACCACAAGGACTTGCTGCCAAGCGAGTCCTTTTTTTGTGGCCCCAGCACCAGCCCCAAGAAAAAGGCCAGCCAAGCAAGAGTTTAAAAGAGAAAAAAGTGCCCCCGGGTGGAATCGAACCACCGACCTGCGGTTTAGGAAACCGTCGCTCTATCCCCTGAGCTACGAGGGCAAGTGCCGTTTTCCCCGTGTTTTAGCCACTTTTTTGGGCCTTGGCACCAAATCGCGAATGACTAGTCGGGGGCTGCAAGTCGCGGCTTCGCGGGACTGGCATTCCGGGAACATCGTCATGGCTCGCAAGCACTTAGGCCGAAAACAGGGAAGTCGGAACAAAGGATTTTTCTATCGTAGCGGTAGAGGTTGGTACACAAAAGAGGGCGGCAGGTTCACTCCCCTCACGGATGAAAACGGGAACCGGCTGAAAGACCCTGAAATCAAGGAATCGGTCGTCAAAAAAGCCTACGCTCGCTTTCTGGCAGCAGAAAAGCAGGCCATGGTCCAGCTGGTGACCGGGGTTACCGTTCAGGAAGTCTGTGAGGCCTATCTGGCCAACTGCAAGGCGAACGATTCCCCGGCCACCTTCGTGATGCGTTCGACCAGCCTGTTCGACTTCTGTTCCGGTTTTCCGGGGAAATATCGGGACGGGCGAAAGAGGAATCCCAAGGATCGCATCCACGACGGCTACGGAGGCATGCCAGTGGACGACCTGAAGCCGATCCACGTCGATCAGTGGCTCCAGGCCCATCCCGGCTGGAATGGCTCCAAACGATCCCACATCCAGGGCCTCAAGCGGGCCTTTAACTACGCCGCCAAGCAGGAGATGATCCCTCGGAACCCGATCAAGGGTTTCAAGGCTCCCAAAGGCAATGGCCGGGTTACCTATATCGAGCCGGAGCAAGAGGAGGCGATGATTGCGAACACCAACAAAGCCTTCGGCGAGGCCATTCGCATCCTGATCCGCACCGGAGCCCGGCCTGGAATCGAATTCGCCAGCCTGACGGCTGCTCATGTCATCGACCATGGTGACAAGATGGAGTGGGTTTTCAAGGCCGAGGAATCCAAGACGGGCCGGAAGCGGATCATCTACGTGACCGATCCCCATATCATGTCGATCGTCCGCCGCCAGATTGAACGCCATAACGCTGGCCCACTATTTCGCAACACTCGTGGAAACCCTTGGACTATGGAAGGGCTGCGGCCAT
Source organism: Bremerella cremea (assembly GCF_003335505.1). NCBI lineage: Bacteria > Pseudomonadati > Planctomycetota > Planctomycetia > Pirellulales > Pirellulaceae > Bremerella > Bremerella cremea. The sequence continues at coordinate 23,544 of NZ_QPEX01000044.1, read as the reverse complement.
CCTTCGACCGAGTTCGACGCAAGCTGAAGAAGAAAGGAATTACTCTCGACAAGGACGCGTGCGTCTATTCGTTCCGGCACACTTACGCCAAGAGATGCCTGGATGGGTATTGGACGCAGAAACCGATCAGCGTCGAGACGCTTTCGAAGCTGATGGGAAACTCTGTGGAGATTTGCCGAGAGCATTACTTGGCTTGGGATCAGAGGTATACTGAGCAGCTATGGGCTGCTTGCTGAGTTTTCTTACTTTGGTTGTTCAGTGGCATCGAGCGAGTAATTTGTTCTGCTAGAGAGCTATCCATGAGTCTAAAGACATTCATTATCGGATCGGTGTTCGTTGCATGCTTGCTGGGGGCGGGATACTGCTTACATATTGCGTCGACATCTCAGAATCCATCGCCGCGAGAGACATTCCTATTAAGTGTCGTGTTATTCCTGCTCTCGTCGGTGTCCTCAATTGTCATAGGGTACTTTTTCGCAAAGTACTCAACGACGGAGAAGGTTGATACGTTCGCTGAACGCTCGGCGGAGAAGATGATCAATTTGTCAAATGAGTTGATGCGTCTTAGTACCTACCTTGAGGAGACCGAAGAGGTCGCAGATCAAGAGTTCAATCATTATGCAGCACAGAATGCCTATCGTCACCGGATCGAAGCAGCCGCCCGCATGGCGCAGAATATCGCAATAACCAATGTCACTCTTGGAAACGATTGGTTGGCCGTTGCTTCGGCTGACACAGCCACAGCGATTGATAGAAAATACGCGGCATTCCGCAGCCAGATCGAGGATGTACAAGAGTTGGAGAGGCTTCAGCAAACCAACGCGACGTCACAAGCAAATGTTTCAATTCCAATCGAAAATAGAATCGCGGAAATTGAGCAACGGATGCTGGCGAGACAAGACTCAATTCCGAAAATCCCGGTAAGACAAGTCGCTCAAAAGGCGGTGATCGCAAATCAGCAAATCGATGAGGCCAGTGACAACCGTCAGTCCGGATATTTGACACTTTCCGTTGTTCGGGACCTTTTTATTGCTACTGGTAGCGGAACGCTTCAGCCGCATATGACTTCCGTTCCATCCATCCATGTAGAATTGATCAAGTCGCCGCCTGAAGTCGATACCAAAAGTTTGTTAATCAGGCCTGGCACAGGCACTACATATGACTTTAACATTACTTTAAAATCAACGGCGTTTAATGTGTTTGTGCCAAAGGGTGATTACAGATTTCGGTATGAAGCAGTTTGTTCCGATGGGGAACTTGATTCCGTCAATAATGAGGCGAGTGTATCAAACAGTAAAGAAGAAGCACCTAATTAGAAGCGCTTAAGACGATCCTCAACTTGTCGCAAGAACTGTTCGACGTCTCTGAGCCTTGCTGCTTCGAATGCACGCGGCTGACCTTTGTATGCAAAAGGATCGTTTCCGTCCCAAAACAGCCAGTTCGAAATTCTGATACGCCATTCTTCCAGTTGGGGACCATTGGATTCGCCTTCTTCTTTCATGCCAGTCTCCCAGAGCTGAGTAGAGGCACCAGCCTCTAGGATTTGAAATGGATTCTTGTCTGCTACACCGATTCCGATAATGCCTTTCCCTTTTGCCCACATTAGCACGAAATCTCCCTTTTCGACCTCTTCCATGTGAGGGTACTCGATTTCAACTGGCCAAGCGGCAGCAACATTCATTCGTCGCATTAGACCTTCCAGCCTTTTCTCAGTTGGAAAGTCTCGATGTCGCCGGTTTGTATTACAAAACCAAAACTGACGTACGTTTCGTTCCTCAAGCATGATGCTAAGGGATGCTGACGATACAATCCGGTAGGGATATTGTTGTTTATCATTCATCGGATGCCATGCCCCTTGGACTTATTGAACAGAGGCTCTTTGATAAGAAAAGTAAGAGCTGCACTCCGCGATTTTCGGAGTACAGCTTTCTGATGTCAACATAGGAGAAGATTACTTCTTCTCCGTCGCTCGTTGGATCGCGTACATAATCCCGCCAGCGATCGCCAATGGAGCAACGACCGGTGCCGCCGCTGCTACGGCTACGGCGGCTGATGTCCCCGCAAGGACTTTCGTGGCGACAACTGCCTCGGTAACAAGAGCTCCGGTGACTTGGCGGGCAGCCGCTGTGTGTTCGAAGCGGTACACGACAAAGCAAGCCGCTGGTTCGCCAATCACAGAAACTATGGTTGGGCTATTTCGTGGCCTTCCCGATGAGGTAAGCCAAGCCACCAGCAATCGCGATTGGCACCGCGATCGGTGCTGCCGCGACAACAGCGGCAGACACAGCAGGGCCTGCGACAGCTTTCGCCGTGATCGCGGCTCCCAGAGTGGCCGCACCTACGACTTGCTTGCCAACGGAAGTGTGGTCAAGCCCATGTTTGATGGCATGGGCAGTGTGTGCAAGATTTGACATCGTTCTAATTCCTTTGTGGAAAGGAAGGGAAATCGCTGACAAACACATCAGCGTTGAAATTCGAATAAAGTTTCGGGTCATGTCCAAACGCTTGGGTCGAATTTCGGCGACTGGCGTTTGGCAGTTTCTTTCTGTTCAGCGGGTTTGGTGTTGGCTTCGATAAAGTCATCGAGCCATTCCCGCTTGAATTTAAGGGGAGCTCCCTCGGTCGCCTGGAAGTAGCGGATGATGCCGCGATTTACCAGCTTTCGAAGGCCGGAGACCGAGTAGCCGAGATATTCGGCAGCCTGATTGATAGTCATGAGCATGCGATTAAGCCTGATACATGAAACAGGAAAACCATCCGTGGCAGTGCCTGGGCTTCACTCCAAAGCCGCTTGGTCATTTGGCGTAAGGTGAGGGACGCAGGCCGTGGTTCAGATAGAATGAGATCTCCGTGCAATTGATCTCCCACTCTTTCGATCGACCACGACCACATGCGCGTTTCCGGGCGATGATCCTCTCAGTGCGGCACCATTCGCGAACGGTGTAGGCAGCCCTGCCGACAATGGCAGCGAACTCTGCCGGTGAGTACCATTGCTTTTCCATGGGGATGATCTCCTAGGTGGCTGTCTGGACGCGGCTGCGATCGCGAAGGATGCTCACCGCCGTCTTTATATCGAGACCTTGATTCTTTGCCTTGCGGCACTCCTTCAAGAGGTCTTCCAGCAGATCGATCAGGGCGGGAAGGCTTAGGCCCACTTTTGCTTGGACCGACACCTTTGCTTGCGGAAGCTGGCAACTCACCTTTCTGATGCTGCCTGGGCGTGTCACTTGGGATCTACGACTTTGACTGTGGCGATGATCGCCAGCACAGCGTGATTGCTAGGCCTAGTCATTTCAACGATGCGGGCAATTGGTTGCTGAAAGGGCAAGGCCTTTTGACCGGATGAGCACGGCGACAAAGTGGCGAAGTCATTAGCCGCTCCAACTACAGCTTCACCTGAATCCGCGTAATCCTCTACCAAAACACGACTTGTCTTGCCGTTTATCGTAATGACAGGCGGTCTGAGGGGCATTGAGGCGCAGAGCTGAGCAGTGGCAGTTAATTTTCAATAAATATGCCTTGCGGAGTTAGTATCTTTTGGTAGTCTAATATCCACCAAAGGTGGCATTCTGGATTGTTATGTGTTTTACTAGCTCGCCAAACTTTTAACCGCCAGGAAACATCCGCTGATTCAACAAATTGTCGGGTCCGAATTATTGTTTGCTTCGCAATTCCCAATCCGTACCCAACCCCGAAGTGTTGAGCATCATTCTTAGACCTGACCGACGAGTGTCCTTCGTGTCTCACTGCTGAAGAGCCAGGCACGATCCATGTGGTGTGAGCCAGCCATCATCGCGCGCAATTCACCGCCCCGTCAGCGCTTCCGTAATCAGAACGCCCCTTTAAAACGATTGCTCATCGATTGGCATTGCATTCGTTAGAGAAGAGAACTCTCCAAAACGTAGTTTACGTAACAGTTCGCGAACGTTTCGAAGTTATCAAATTCGCTTGTCGACATTCATCATTGAGCTATCAATGAGACACGATGCAATAGCATTTTCATCGGCCGACCCGCAACCTGGCGAACCAGTCACTATTATGTACAAGGGAAGTTTGGCCAATGCAGAAACGCTCTATATTCATTGCGGCTTTAACGGTTGGAATCAGGTTAGCGACCCCCAGCTACAAGTCGAAGACAGTGGAGGTAACCTTGAATACTTCATCGAAACACCGCTGACAAAGATCGAGGCCTCGCATTTCGAGATTACGATTCAGTTGTCTCGCGAGGCGTGTGTCTGGCATTTTGTGTTCTTTTCAGAGAATGGACTCGGCCGGACATGGGACAACAACGGAAGCGATGATTATCGAGCAGCCGTAGGACGACTCTATTTAGGTCCCTATCTGCCTTGGAATTCCAATACTCAGCCACATAGCGGCGTCGTAGTGAATTGCATTACGCACGTTCCCATGATTTTTCGACTCAAGTATGGGAAAGATCCGACTCTTGGGAAAACAGTGACCGGTGCATTCGCTACGCATCACCGCCTCGAACTCAACGATCTGCAAACGGTTACGGGATACTTCGAACGCCTATTCAGGGATGAAGAGCCGCTAACACCAGTGCACAGGTTTAAGACGGCCAAAGAAGAGGTCTCCGTACTAAGTTTCATGCTTGTTAGAGACATGCAAGACAGCGGCGACAATCGAAGATGGGGTGATACCGCAATAGAAATTGCAGAAGCGCACTCCGACGTTGACTTCCTCATTCTCGTCGGAGACCTTACTTGGAACGATACTCCGGGACACTGGTGGACGTTCTTCGACATGGGCCGGGAAGTCCTGACGACGAAAGTTGCCATGCCAATTATTGGGAACCACGACACACCCTGGACGGGAAGCCACTGGGATGCCAAGACGTTTCTGAACAATTTCGCGTTCCTATTCTCCTCAACGTCCCTCACCTTCTCTTCCTTCCGTTTCGGACCAGTTCGTTTCTTGGAGTTCGACACAGAAGTTCCCGACGAATTTAGCGATGCAAACGGGAAACAATTTCAATGGGCGCAAGCGGAACTTGGCGATATCGCTAGCGATCCGGAAGGCGAGTGGGTATTCGCGCTGATGCACATCGCGCCGTGCAACGCGGGACGCAGGCATCGTCACACACGGGGCAGATTTCATCACATCACGCGTCTTTTCAATCGTGTCGTAGATTGGGTGTTTTTTGGGCATGAGCGCCTTTACCAGCGATTTCACCCACTTCAATACAACGCGACTTTCACGCCTTCGGAAGCCTACGGATCTGGGGCTGACGACGGCGTGGGTTATTTGATTGTGCCGCCCGCAGGGAATTTGCCCGAATCACACGTTGTCGCATCCGAGTTTGATGTGAGTTGTTGTCGCAAACGCCTCGTGTATCCAGCTATTGACGAAGGTTCGAGCAGTGTCGCGTCTGAGATTGGCTTTGTCACAGCGGACATCGACGGCCGAACAATACGACTTCGGACATCCGTGATGGGGACTCTTGAAATGCCTGTAGCAAGCTGAGTCCTTGACGAAGTTAGCTATGAGAAATAGAGACGACGAACCCAACGTATTCGCACGAAATCGAGAGATATCCTTGGGGGCTTGGTTGGCAAATTTGAATTCAAGGACTTCATTATGACAGCATTACACTCTAGTTTCACGCTCATGGGCGAAGTTGAATCGCCTGACCCTGCTGAAGCCATGTTCTCACTCCGATTGTTGTCGGGCGAAGTGGTATCGATAGCCGTGTCACGGACTACTTACTATGAAGTGATTCGGAATATCGGGGATGAGTGGCGCGATCGTGTCGGAGAGCCTGATGCGAATGTCGTCGAAGCGAAAATCGGCAGTCGTTCCGGCGCTCCCGACGAAGCCATGTGGACAGCGAAACGGCAACTTCTCAAATACTTGAAGCCCGGTCACATGGTCTGCATTGAGGGAGTCTGCAGTAGCCAACGAAATGTTGCGCAGTATTATGCAAGGCGCATTGTCTTGATGCACTCCGTCCAGGGACTTTTTGCATGGGAGGACACTCACTGGTGGCTACAGCAGATCAATACACTATTTGAACAGTGGTTGGACGTATTATTCAAAGAACGGCGTGACATCACCGAGAATGACTTCTCTGCCTTTTACCGTACGAATCTTGACCTGCTCGGAGGGGCCACCGGCGATGCCGTTCAAGAATCGGCCACTCTCTCGCGATTCCTCTACGGCCTTTCATCAGCCTACTTGCTGACTGGCAATATGCGGGCACTTTCTGCAGCCAGAGCCTGTGCCAAGCATCTGGTCGGCGCCTACGCCAGTCCAACGCATGACGGTGAATGTGTCGTCTGGAAGTTCGGACGCGTCAACGATGGCAGGAGCACGAAAGAGATACTAGGTTCTCTCAATCCTGAGGATCATGGGAGCTTTCCGCTCTATGAACAGATATATGTCCTGTCTGGGTTAGCCCAATATTACCGAGTGACTCAGGATACGTGGGTAATGGGATACATCGTGCGCACCGTGGCCGCGTTTGAGAGATTTTATCGTGATACAAGGCGTGACGGCGATCCATGTTTCACGGGACAGGGCGGGTATTTCTCCCACATTGATCCGGTCACCATGCGTCCCGATTCACCGTCGCTAGACGTCTATCGCGAAGGTGCTCGCTACGACAATCGCGCAAAGAAGAATTGGAACTCGATCGGCGACCATATTCCGGCCTACTTGATCAATCTTCTGGCTGCAATCGATCCGATTCCGGTTTCCGGTCATGAGTGCGAATGGGTAAAACTACGGGACAGATGTCGCGACATGCTCGATGAGTGTGTTCTCTGCATACTCGATCATTTCGCGCCCGACAACGGCAGCAAACTTGTCAACGAGCGGTTTCATAAGGACTGGAGCCCTGATCACACCTGGGGCTGGCAGCAGAACCGAGGCATTGTGGGACACAACCTCAAGATCTCGTGGAATCTCACCCGTTGCGGCAACTATTATGTCTCCCGCGCAAAGCAGGCGAACGAAGATGGCGACACACAGTCTTCCGACAAGTATCACAAATTGGCCGAAAGGTGTTACGAATTCGCCCGGGTATTAGGCCACAATATGGAAGAGGTCGGTGTCGACCTTGCGCGAGGTGGCATTTTCGACGCGTTGGAACGGAATCCTTCCAGCGGGATGCCAACCGAGTTTTGTTGGGGTAGCACCAAGGATTTTTGGCAGCAGGAGCAAGCCATTCTGGCCTATTATATCATGCAGGGGTGCACGGAAGACGAAGCCGAAAAAGCCAAATTCCTTAAGCTCGCTCGTTTCTGTACCGCCTTCTGGAGCTTGTTCTTCGTCGACCAAGACAATCGAAAGATCCACTTTCGAACCGACGAATGTGGTCGCACGCTGATACAAGGTCAGTACGCTCAGCAAGCAGGCCACGCGATTGCCGGATACCATGCCTTTGAATTGAACTATCTGGCGCATCTCTACATCCGCACGTTTGTCGAACGCGGCAAAGGACGCAATGACGCCTTTGTCCTCTATTACAGGCCTGTAAAGAACAGTAGCCTCCAGTCACTCAATGTCTTGCCAGATTTTTTCCGGCCCAGTGACCTGAAGATCGTCAATGTACGCATTAATGGTCTGGTCGTACCGGTGGCGGATCCCCACAAGTTCCAGATCGACATTTCACAATGGCCAGAAGATTCCGTGATCATGGTTGAGTATCTACCGACTGGACGAGCAGATGCCCAGGCCGAAGCAGACTTGAGGGATGATGCATCGGAAATGGGAGGCTTGGACATTGGGTTCGACTTCGTCTCGCTTTGAGCGGCTTCGTCTGAAGCCCTACGTACCACAATTATTATGAGGATCTAGACCGTGCTTGATAAACCACTAGCGGGCAAGAAGATTGCAGTCGTTGTCGAGAGCAAATACATTCCCGAAGAGATCAAGGCATATAAGTATTGCTTTGGACTTCTCGGCGCCAAGGTAGACCTGATTTCACGTCTCTACTATGGAAGCTATGCGCCGGGAGATGAGGGTTGGACATCTGCCGTTTTTTACAGCGACGTTGATCCCAATGAGCAGAAACCTTGGGAGACTCCTGAGATGCTGGCCATGGAAGACAACAAAGACGTCTCGCGGATCAATCTCGACGACTACGCGGCGCTCATCATGTCGGCGAACTATACCAGCGTTCGGCTGCGTTATACGGATGACACAGAGATCAGCGACGCCCGTTCTTTCGTTCAGTCGGCTCCTGTCGTACGTTTCTTCGCCGAGGCGATGGGCCGTAAGGATCTTGTCAAGGGCCTGTTGTGTCACGGGCTCTGGATACTGACGCCAAACCGCGATCTCCTCAAATCACGCCGTGTAACGTGCCATACCGTCGTCATGGCGGACATCCTCAATACAGATGCACACATCGTGTTCGAGAAGGATGAAAATGGGAAGAGTGCGCCGGCGAAAGTGGTCACGGATGGAGATCTTGTTACTGGATTCTCAAAGGACGAAGTCGTTCCTTTTATCGAAGCGATCGCGCTACAAATCTCGATGATGCAAACACGAGTTCATTAGTTTACTCTCAACCTACTGAAAGAATGCCATGAACAAAAAAGTGCTTATCGCTGTTTCTGAGCACGGATTCTGGGTAGAAGAACTCCTCAAGCCGATGGACCATTTGGACGCCGCCGGCATTGGGTATCACTTCGTGTCCCCTAAAGGCAATATAACTCCGTTTCCTGACGGAGCGAGTCTGAATGCAGAGTATGTTGATCCACCGCTCGGGCGCCAGGTAACATCTCCGGACCTCGCCCGGCGCGGCAAAGAAACAGACTGGGAAGAACTTTTCGGGCATCGTCATACCCTTGAGAAGTGGTTTCCGGTCCGTCCCTATTTGAGCGCAGACGGGTACCTCGGAACACTCGAGCGATATTACGAGGAACGCCGCAAAGCATGGAAGCTCATTTCGGAGTACGATGCCCTGCTCCTTGTCGGGGGCAGCGGTCCTGTTGTTGACATGGTAAATAATAATCGCCTCCACGACCTCATTCTCGGCTTCTACTACGCGGGCAAGCCCATTGCTGCTGAATGCTATACCGTCACTTGTCTCGCCTTTGCCCGAGAGCTCGACACCCGGGAGAGCATCCTGCGCGGAAAGCATGTCACTGGTCACACGATGGAATACGACTATACCGCCGGCTGGTCGATTCTTGCCAATGGTGAATATTTCACATTCGAAACGCCACCATATCCGCTCGAGTATATTTTGCGAGATACCGTTGGGCCGAACGGAAAGTTTCACGGAAATGTAGGCCGCCTGACATCCGTGATCGTCGACTACCCGTTCATCACCAGTCGGTCAGTCGCCTCGTCGGACCTATGCGGGCGTCTGCTTGTGGAAGTCTTGACAAATGACTTGAAACGCTTCGGCTGGTAATCCTCGGCGACGGATTTTTCTATCTTTGCCCCGCTATTTCCGAAGTCCTTCGTCTATGGATATTCATGCAGAGTCAATTCACAGATTCCTCGACTCGCTTTTGCGGGACGACGGTGGCTACGCAAATGCCGCCGGGAAAGCAAAGAGTTCCCTCAGCTCAACCAACAGCGTCTTGAAGGCTCTGGATAGCCTTGATTGCATAGTTTCTGCGACAGAAAAGACCGTTGACTTCGTCAGGAGTTGCCACGATGGTGTCTTGGGAGGATTCGCCCAGCAGCCGGGAGCAGAAGCCGACGGATTCACCACTGCCTCAGCACTGATGCTGCTAAACAGGCTTGGTGGCTCCGGCGCTGTCTCCATCTATCAGGAGCGAGCCGTCCAGTTCATGAATTCGAAGGCGAGAACTCAGTACGATCACTTTATGACGATCGCGGCGTATGAGGAATGCGACATTACGGGTTCCTCACCCGACAAAGCAATCGCGTACTTCCAGGCAAAGGCCAGCGACGACACGCCGAACGCCAGGGTTCTCGACAACGCGATCACATTCTCCTCGCTGCTCCGAGCGGGACAGCCGTTTAAGAACAAGCCGGCGGTCATCGACTTGCTTCTGCAGAGACAGCGTGACGACGGCGGATTTGGCGACGGCGACTCCTCCGACCTTTTTACGACCTACTGTGTGCTTCGCTGCCTCGTTCTTCTCAAAACTCCACCAAACGTTCGACGGTTGCAGAGATACCTCTCCCAGTTGCGCAGGAAAAACGGGTTCGCTGCAACACGGGGCGAGGCTGCTTCGGCTGGGGCGACATATCAAGTGTTGAGCATTCTGCAGTGGATCAGCGACCTCCAAAGAGACGCCGTCGACATGGCGCGTGCCGGCGATGTCACGGGCCTATCAAAGTGGTTGGTCTGCGGGGGGGACCCCAACATCTATGACAGCGATGGCTGGACGGTACTGCTGGCAGCGTCGGCTTACGGGAAGCACCAAGTCGTTGATTTCCTCTTGAACAATGCGATGCACGATGTCCCCAACGCCGACCCTTGCCTCCGATTCTGCGGGGCCGATGCGCTGCCGATCTACATGGCCGGTCAATCAGGCGACGTGAAGACGGTGGAGATTCTTCTTAAGGCGAAGCCGGAGCACTTGCATGCGATAAGCACCGTCAACGGCCACACCGTGTTTCTGCAGGCGGCATTCTACGGCAAATCCGTTCACCTCGATCTCGCTCGATATCTTCTGGACAATTGCTGCTCCCTCCTCGGTTCTCCCCCCGACCAGTTGCCGAGCGAACAAAAGAGACTCACGACGGCGACCAACGTCCGCGGCTACACTGGTTTGACCATGCAGCATCTCTGGCACAACGAAAAGATGTCTGAACTCCTCAGCGGATACCCCCAACCCACGGAGGAAGAAAAGGAGACGTACCTCGATGACCTCCTGCTCCGCATCGCCGACGCGCAATCGCTCAGCGAGCGACTGATTCATGAGTTGCGTTTCTGGCAAAACAAGGCCGCTGCGGTTGAAGACGGCGCCGCGCCGGTGGATCAACAGCTAGTGGAGCAAGCCCTCGTCGCGATCGATCGCATCGCATCGCAATCGGCGTTTGAGATCGATCGGCTAGCAAGCTCGCTCTACCAGCCCCCACTGATCTATGCGATTACGGGGGTTGATAGGACGCGGTCTGGTGCCGAGATGCGATTTGCTATTGTGAAATATCTTCTCGACAAGAAGGCGGACCCCAAAGTCCGTGAGAAACACCCGATGGGTATCGGATCCGTGATTCGTGCGTCGGTGCTGAATCAGTTTGAGCTGTTGAAACTCGTCGCCGATTATATGACCAAGCAAGATTTTGCCGACGAGATGAACACCAGCCCCGCAGTGAACGGATTGACCGCCATGCATGACGCAGTGCACCGAGCGTTGACGGCGCCCGCTCCCGACCTGCAGCCACACCTTAATAAGATTAGATGGATGCTCCAGAGGGGCGCTCGCATCGATATCCCGGATCACACGGGTCAGACTCAAAAGCAGCTGGCGATCGAAGCCCACGGCGACCCGGCGTTTTCAGAGGGCAATGTAAGAGCGGTTTGGGAAGTTCTGGGACTGCCCGTTTGTCCGTAAGCGATCTCTATCATTTAGGATAACCAATGGCTACGCACCATGTCACGTTTATCTACTATTTCGGGGTCTCCGGGGATCCTTTTCCTGATTTCAACGCGACCCTGGAAGGCAGTTGGAATGCGGTGGGGGAGTATTCCGATGACTGGTCAGTCTCTGCGATGGAAAAGATTGAATCGGAAGACGGAGGCTATTGCTTCAAGGGCGCCGTGCAGCTCGACGACAGCCAAACGGGGCAAGTTTTTAAATGGGGTGTCCGCTTCCATCGCGGTGAAACGTCTACGTGGGCCATTCCGCAGGAGATCAAGTCACACGAGTCCCGCGCCCGATTTCGATCCTTTCGCTTCGATGGCGCGGCTCAGACGGAGCGTTTCTATTTAACGCATTGTCGCCATTTGGGCGCCAACAAGTACAAGAAGAGTGACGGAACGTGGGGGATCTGTTTTCGCGTTTGGGCGCCGAAGGCCAAGGAAGTCGAATTGGTATTTGGATCTCTCTGGAACGCCGATGATCCCACAAAGACGCCACTTTCTCAGGGCGAGTCTCTGTTGCGAGAGAAGCTCGCCGGCGGATACATCGGGAATGACAGTTCCGGTATAGACACCACACTCCCGAGGATCGCGATGATCAAGCGTGAGGGCGGGATATGGGAAACCCCCGCCGATCACGATTACCTGCAAGACTTCGAGGCGCTCAACCACAAATTGTATATGTACCGGATCAAGCGGGATGATGATTCGCAACTCTACCGCACCGACCTTTATTCGCGCTGCCAGGCTGGGTTCGGGGCGACCGACCCGGCAACCGACTCGTGGGGCGAGTTGCTCAGCGACTTGGCGGGAAGGGTCAGCTGCTCCGTGACGGTCGATCCCGATACCGTGGTCAAGGAATTTGAAGTTCCAGCATGGCCGGAAGCTCCTGCGGACTTCATTCCGACCGAGGAGTTTTGGGAAGACGAGTTTACCGACAAGCAGGTACCGCAGCAGGTTCAGGATTTGATTATCTACGAGCTCCATCTCGGCGCCCTCGGGTTTGGCAGCGGCAAGCCGGGTACGTTGAAGGACGCCATGGCGTTGCTCGACCACATCGTTGGACTCAATGCGAACGCAGTCGAACTGCTTCCCTTGTCGGAGTTTGCCGGGGGCGCTCAGAACTGGGGCTACGCGACCTCACACTATTTTGCGATTGAGTACGGGGGCGGTGGCCGCGATCAATTCAAGCACTTCGTTAAGGAGTGCCATCGACGTGGATTGGCGGTCATCATGGACGTTGTATACAACCACTACGATCACGATGCGGAACGCGCGGAGCGGTACTACGACTCTCCGGTCCCCGAGCGCGACACGTTTTATTGGTATGAGGGTCGATCGGACGACTACCGGTACCTCGAGCATCGGGGCTGGGGCGATAAATGGTATCGTGGCGGCTACGTCAAGAATCAATCCTCCGGCGATGCTCCCGCGTATCACGAAGAGATGGTGCGGGCGATGTTCGTCAGCAGTGCGGTGGCGCTGGCGAGAGAGTTTCACATCGACGGCTTCCGCGTCGATCAAACCACGTCAATTCACGGCTACAATCGCCTCAGAGCGAACGACGCCGAGGTTCCGAATGCGAACATCTACGGGGCCAAACTGTTGCGTGAATTCGGCCGGACAGTTCGGCTCTTTCATCCGGGCATCATGCTGATGGCGGAGGATCACTCGGAATGGGACGAAGTCTTGAAGCCAGTCGAACAGGATGGAATGGGCTTCGATGGCCGTTGGTACTCGGATTTCTACCACCACCTCGCGGGTGACACGAAATCTGACGGGAAGGCGAAGCTGTTATTGCAAGCGGCCCGGAACAGCTTTGGGGGAGGTGAGGACCTCAAGCTCGACTCATTTTCTGGCGCCCTCTGGAATTCGCAATTCCAGAAGATCGTTTACAACGAGTCGCACGACGAAGCCGGCAACAGCTCGGGGCCCTTCTGGGATCCTACTTGGAAGGATGGTGACGAAGAGAGCAAGAAATGCACATCCCACCGCACAATCAAGGTCGCCGCTAATGCACAGCCGCTGATTGGAGAGACGCGAAAGTACGCCGAGGCTCGGTGTCGCTTCGCCTGGGGGATAACGGCGTTATCCGCCGGCACTCCCATGTTTCTGTTTGGCGAAGAGGTCGGCGCCGAGAAACGTTTCAAGTACAGCGCCGTGATTGATTTCAAGGAAGACCTTCACGGCATGCGTGAGGGAATTGGCAAGAGCCTCTACAGGTTCTATTCTGACGTGAACAAGCTTCGGCTAGATCATCCCGCGCTGCGAAGCAGAAACATCGACATTGTCCACGTGCGCAACGACACTCGCGTGGTTGTGTTTCGCCGCTGGAAAGGTGATCGGTCGTTTCTAATCTTCGCCAGCTTGGCGGACCAGCCTTACGCTAACGGGTACATCGTAAACAACAGTCGGATCGAATCGGGCCCCTGGCGAGAGGTCTTCAACAGTGATTCCTTCGACTATGGAGGTGACAACGTGGGTAATGGAGGACAGACGCTCTGGTGCGACAATGGGCGCATCGAGGCGGTTGTTCCTTTTAATGGGTTTGTCGTTTTCTCACATTAATTGTGGCCCTGTCGGCACGCTACCGCACAAGCGTCCAATTGGCTGCGTTTCCGCCGTGCGATCCACAACCTAAGCACGGCCATCTGCTTTTGCAGTGTCCGCGATCACTTCGCCGTTATCGAGTCAATTCCGCCAGCTTGAGGAGAGGTAAATGCCGCCAGGATTTGTGAAACTTTATGGCCTCGCTCACCACGAGCCGAGCATCGGTCTGGTCTTCGTGGCAGCGGATTCCTGCCTCGAAATACCTGTCGAACCTCGAAAGACGCTTTCCGATGAGCAAGCCGCTTTTTACCACGACTCGCCCTTTTACCAAGTGTCCACGGAACTTCACTTCACCGCCACGAGGTTGATTCTCGCCTCGCTTGCCTCATCAAACATCACCACGCAGTATCCCCGACCGTTTGTCTCAATACTCGCGGAGTTCCCACCGGATAGTTCCAACTCCTTCTTCCTTCGCACCTTTGCTTCTCACTCAGCAATCAATTCGCGAGCTTTCTCGCTTCATCAAGTTGACGAGTCGAGAAGTGCCCTGGAAAACTGGCTGATCGCGGAGGACGAATTGCTCAATCCGGAATCTTGGCCGATTGTATACGTTGGGGGATAGTGGCGGGTAGGGCCTGCAGCGCGACGACACCCTTTGCGCTGCAGACAAGCGTGTCGGGAGTCTTCGACATTAAGAAAGTTGGTGCTTTAGGCGGAACCGTCCTGGGATAGCAACTGCGTAGTACACAATACTTATCCAACTCATTATCTGTAGTTACAATTCCCCAAGTCTCGGGCGATTCTCATTTCCTCCGCGATGCTGAAGTTTACAAATCAATCGTCGCCTACACAGAACGTCGCAAAATCGTATTTGCGATGCCGAGGCGGACCCCGGATGTGATGTCTTGGGTCGCACTGTATGAGGGCCAATGACAGTTCGAAAGCAGGCCACCCGACCTAGCGAATCCTGACGATCTTTGCTCCCAGCTCACATTTTCCCCAGGCCTGCTCCGTTGTCAGTGCAGGAACCGATAACTTCATGACAAGCGACAGGCAGCAAGCTATTGTCAAATCTCGTGTTCTAGCTGAAGAGGTAAAAAGCGGCGTATTCTGCTGTTGGAATGCATTTCATCAGCCGCCCAACGTGGGCGTGAGGATACGCCATGATCCAGGGTACGAAAATTGTTCCGAACGAGCAGACGACAACATGGGGGCTTTTTCGCAG
Source organism: Bremerella cremea (assembly GCF_003335505.1). Lineage (NCBI taxonomy): Bacteria > Pseudomonadati > Planctomycetota > Planctomycetia > Pirellulales > Pirellulaceae > Bremerella > Bremerella cremea. The sequence goes on along the minus strand of NZ_QPEX01000044.1, from coordinate 8,239 downwards.
CCTGTAGAGGCTCGCAGTTTGCTCGATCAGATTGTGCAACAAGGATCCCAGCGGATGCTTCAGGCTGCCATTGAAGCCGACAGCTTTCTGGAGCAGCACTCCAGCAAGCGAGATGATCGCGGGCGAAGGCTCGTGGTTCGCAATGGCCGCTTGCCTGACCGCGAAGTGATGACCGGCGCCGGAAAGCTCGCAGCCAGTCAGCCGTGGGTTCGTGACAAGTCGACCGGTGAGGACGATCGCGTTCACTTCTCGCCGAAGGTCTTGCTGCCGAATCTTCGCCGCAGCCAGAGCATCGACGATTTGATTCCCTGGCTCTATTTGAAAGGCGTGTCGACAGGCGATTTCCGCGCGGCTTTGCAGTCGCTCGTTGGTGAAGCGGCGTCCGGTCTAAGTGCCAACACGATTGTGCGGCTGAAGGAAAGCTGGTCGGCCGAATACGATGCCTGGTGCCGTCGCTCGCTTGACGAGAAGCACTACGTTTACGTCTGGGCCGATGGCATTCACGTGAACGTGCGGCTCGAAGATGAAGCGAGAAAACGGCAATGCACTCTAGTTTTAATGGGAGCAACAACCGACGGCAAGAAGGAACTGCTGGCAGTGGCCGACGGTTATCGTGAGAGCGAGCAGAACTGGCATGAAGTGCTGATCGACCTGAAGCAGCGAGGGCGCTGGCGCATGCTCCGCACCTAGCGATTGGCGACGGGGCATTCGGGGTCTGGGCGGCACTTCGTAAAGTCTTTCCGGAGACGCGCGAGCAGCGGTGTTGGGTTCATAAAACGGCCAACGAGGTGAACCAAATGCCCAAGAGCGTGCAGCCCAAAGTTAAGGCCGACATCCACGACATCTGGCTGGCCGAGACGCGGGCCGATGCGGAGAAGGCGATCGAACAGTTCGCGGAGAAATACGGCACGAAGTACTCGGCGGCATGCGAGCGGATCGAGACGTGCTGCTGACGTTCTACGACTTACTGGCCGAACATTGGAAGCACCTGCGAACGACCAACCCAATCGAATCGTCCTTTGCCACGTTTCGCCTGAGGCATCGAAAAACAAAAGGGAGCGGCAACCGCAGGACGAGCCTTGCCATGATGTTTAAGCTGGGACAAACAGCCCAATAGGGCTGGCGTCGCTTGAACGGACACGCCCAAATCGCCAATTTACTAGCAGTAAAGAGTTTCAACAACGGCATCCAGCAGACCACCGTTTGAGCCTCGGCTAGAACACGAGATTTGACAATAGCTCGATGGCATTTACATAAACCAAGACACTGAAGGAACTTGTGAATCACCCGGACTCGCATGCATTTTTCGTGGGGACATAACTCGCCTTGAAATGGGGTACTCTGTGCCGTATCATCGAATCGTGCGATCTTGTTCGCCTTGCTCAATTTAACGTTCGTTATGAATCACTTCGTTGTATTCCTGATTACGCTTCGTGTTGTTTTCTGCCCGCTGTTTTGCGGTGCTCAGAGCTTGGCTGCGCCACAACATGTTGATCAGCATCAATTCCAATTCACGATGGACTGCCAGGAAGCACAGGCTTGTTGCCACCACTGTTCGCACGATCGCAGCCCTGCCCCACAAAATGATTGCCCTCACGACTCGTGTCCTGATTGCGATTGTTTCTGTAGCCAATCGGCGATTGTGGGACTTAAGGTAGAGGTCGAAGATTTGTCGTCTTGGGCATGGGATTGTTTCCTGCCGTACGAAGATCAATGGCAATCGACCCAGCATCAACTTAACGATGATTCGCAATACTACGATCGCTCTTGGAAGGTGTTGTCAGGCCGCTTCATGCGCCTAACGCTCGCTTCTCTCTTAATTTAAGCACCGCATTCTATTGTCGTGGTGCGCAGAGCTGGTTCATTCCGGCTTTGTCATTGGCAACACCTTGCGTGGAAGCCAATGCCTTCTGCCCATTTCCCTGTTCCATTGACGTCTTCTTTGCGGGAGTTCTGCAAATGAGTCAATCCGTCGTCGAAACGCAGAAACAAGCTGCGGGAAGTAAGCCGAACGAGGTTGCTAATTCCGAGAGTTCAACGAACGCGCCGCCCGGCTCGACTACCCAACTTCCATCCCAATCGCTTGCGAGGCGTGTAGTTGCGTTTTGCGGTGCGAGCGTTGGTCCTTGCTTGGTACTTTTAGCATTCGCTGGGCTATTTGCATTCGGCCATTACACCGACTGGAAAATGCCCAAGTTTGCGGCTTTAACTGGAAAAGTCGCACCCGCAGACGCGGACTGGTGCGATGAACATGGAGTACCAGAATCGATCTGCGTCGAGTGCGACGAATCCCTCATGCCGAAAACGCCGGACTTCGGCTGGTGCTCCAAGCATGGCATTCATAATTGCGTCCTCGACCACCCTGAACTGGCCCAACTGAACGAGACACCTGCGATCTCCTCGGCGGATCGATCTCGTGCCGAGTTGGCTATGAGCATGCCGCTTTCGAAAGAAAACAACAGCGGTTGCCTAACCTATCTGAAGCGAATTCAATTTGCATCCGTCGATGCCGTTGCCCAAGCGGGCGTCGACGTCGAACTCGTGGAACGCCGCCCTATCGAACAAACGGTCTCAGGCAGCGGTGAAATTCTCTACGACCCCACGCGAACGGCCAGTTTTGCTTCACGAGCCTCTGGAAGTGTTTGGCGTGTTGAAAAGACCTTAGGAGATCGCGTGGAAGAAGGGGAAGTTCTCGCACTGGTGGAAGCAGAACAAGTCGGTGATCTAAAAACCAGCCTCATCCGTGCTCTGGCAGAACAATCATTACAGCGACAAAATGTGGAACGATTAAAAATTGCCAAGGGAGCCGTGGCAGGTGTTCGGCTGTTAGAGGCCGATGCCGACTTGGCCAAAGCAAAGGCCGAGGTGTTGAGCATCGCTCAATCGATGGAGAACTTGGGATTATCGCCTGATATTCAATCTCTGGCCCAACTTTCGGAACGCGAAGCTTTTGAACAACTACGCTTTCTGGGCATTCCACAAACGCTTCGCTCTTCGGTGAAAGCACAAGTTTCCAGTGCTAATTTTCTGCCTGTGCGATCCTCGATCTCTGGACTGATTGTCGAACGAAACGTCACGCAAGGTGAAGTCGTCGATACCCGACGACCGTTATTTCGCATTGTCGATACGAGCCAAATGTGGTTGATGCTTGAGGTTCCCCTAGAGGACGTACAGCAAGTTGAGGTCGGGCAGAAGGTTCACTTCCAAGCGGACGGAAGCTCGTCGCAAGTTTTAGGGCAGGTGGACTGGATTAGCACCGGGGCCGATTCCCAGACCCGTATGGTTAAGGTCCGTGCTGTCCTTCCCAATCCCAAGGGCAAATTGCGTGACAAGACTTACGGCATCGGTGATATCGTCCTAAGAGAGGAAGAAAATGCGATCGCCGTGCCGGCAGAAAGCGTCCACTCCGAAGGCTGCTGTCGAATCGTTTTCGTACGTGATAAGCACTACTTCGATAGCCCTGAGTCCCCCAAAGTCTTCCATGTTCGCTCGGTGCGTTTGGGAGCTTACCAGGATGGTTTTACGGAAATTGTTGCGGGGGTTCTCCCTGGGGAAGTCGTCGCTACGACGGGCAGTGATGTTCTGCGAGCCCAACTGTTGAAGAACGGTTTAGGGGCTGGCTGCTGCGTCGACGAATAAAGGGAGACAAAATGCTCAGCAACCTAATTGATTTTTCACTTCGGCATCGGGCGTTAGTCATCCTTGTCACGCTCGTGTTGGCGGTAGCTGGCGTCTTCGCGCTGCAGCAGCTTGATATCGATGCGTTTCCCGATACCACCCCGGTTCAGGTTCAGATCAATACGACGGCACCGGCACTCTCTTCTGAAGAAGTCGAGAAACAGATTACCTTTCCCGTCGAGCAGAGCATTAGTGGCCTGCCTGGTTTGACGGTTATGCGATCGATCTCGAAATTTGGACTTTCCCAGGTCGTCGTGACCTTCGAGGATGGGATCGATATCTATTTTGCCCGTCAGCTAATCAACGAGCGGCTTAGTACCGTGGAGTTGCCGGTAGGAATCGGCAGGCCGCAGATGGGCCCCGTATCGACAGGACTCGGCGAGGTCTTCCATTATGTACTGACCTATCAGGGAGTCGACTTTTCCCAGGTCAGCGACCAGGAGCGTGTTGATCGGCTGACCGAATTACGCACTCTCCATGACTGGGTGGTAAAACCGCAATTGCGTTCTGTCCCGGGTGTCGCTGAGGTGAACAGTTGGGGAGGCTACGAAAAACAATATCAAGTTCGGCTTGATCCAGATCGTCTGATCAAACACGCCCTGACCTATGAGGAAGTTGCAGATGCCATTCGTGCAAACAATGAAAATGTCGGGGGAGGGACGATTACCGATGGCAGCGAAATGCTGCTGGTACATGGAGTTGGCCGCACGGTAGACATCGACCAGATCAAAAATATCGTCATCAAAGCAAAAGATGGGGTCCCTATTCGCGTCGGCGACATCGGCGAAGTGCAAATTGGTCATGAGATTCGCCGGGGAACAGTAACTGCTGATGGCCAGGGGGAGGCGGTACTGGGACTTGGGTTCATGCTCATGGGCGAGAACAGTCACGAGGTGACTTGGGCCCTGAAGAACAAGCTGGAGCAGATTCGCAGCACGCTTCCTGTTGGCGTTACCATCAAAACGGTTTACGACCGAACGGAACTCGTCGACCACGTGATCCACACGGTGCAGAAAAACCTGTTCGAGGGGGGCCTGTTGGTTGTCGCGGTTTTATTCGTCTTCCTCGGGAATCTGCGTGCCGGTTTCATCGTCGCTCTGGCAATTCCACTTTCGATGTTGTTCGCATTTTCGGGCATGCTACAAGTTGGCATTGCGGCTAGTTTGCTCAGCCTGGGGGCGATCGACTTTGGGTTGGTGGTCGATAGTTCGGTGGTGATGATCGAAAACTGCGTCCGGCATCTGTCGCGCGACAGCGGAGGTCGCAGCCACTTGGAGATCATCCGCGATGCGGCCATCGAGGTTCGCAAACCAACGATGTTCGGTGAGTTAATCATCATGATCGTTTACTTGCCCATTTTGACGCTGGAAGGTGTCGAAGGGAAACTCTTCCGTCCGATGGCGATGACCGTGATTATGGCTTTGGCCGGATCGATGGTATTGTCGCTGACTCTTATGCCGGTGCTGGCCAGTTTTCTCTTGCCTCAGAACATCCAAGAAAAAGAGCCCCTTTTGATCCGCTGGCTCAAGCGGCTCTACGCACCGGTATTGCGATTTACGATGCACAATAAATTCGTTGTGATCGGTTCGGCTCTCTGCCTGTTTGTAGCCGTATTCGGGCTGATTGCCCCGAACCTTGGTTCGGAGTTTGTCCCCCGCCTCTCCGAAGGGGCGATAACGCTGAATGTCGTCCGACTGGCAGGCACGGATCTGGAAGAGTCAATCCGTTACAACACGCGTATGGAAAAGGTCCTGCTGGAAAAGTTCCCCGATGAGATCGCGCACGTTTGGAGTCGTGTCGGAACCGCCGAAGTGGCAACCGACCCGATGGGAACGGAGCTAACCGATCTATTCATTACCCTTCATCCCCGGAAGCAGTGGACTCGTGCCGGCACTCAAGAAGAACTGACCATCCAAGTGCAGGAAGAGTTACGCGATCTACCAGGCCCTCGCCTGGCCATGTCGCAGCCAATAGAGATGCGGATGAATGAGATGATCTCTGGGGTGCGGGCCGATGTCGCCGCAATCCTTTACGGAGATGATCTGGAATTGATGGTTAGCAAAGCGTCCGAAATTGAAAAAGTGATCAAGGGCATTGCGGGAGCTTCCGAAGTCAAGGTGGAACAGGTCACGGGACAGCCGGTGCTTCAAATCAAGATCAAGCAGGACCAGATCGCCCGCTATGAAGTGCCTGCCAAGAACGTCTTGAATCTCGTTCGATCATTGGGCAGCCATCACGTAGGAGAAGTTTACGAGGGACAACTGCGTTTCCCGCTAGTCATTCGTCTGCCAGAAAAAGTACGTGCTGATCCCTCGGCCATCGCCGATATTTTGGTCGCGACTTCGTCCGGGCAACGCATCCCGCTTTCGCGACTAGCGTCGATCGAGCGGGTAGACGAACCTAATACGATCAAACGCGAGTGGTATCAGCGCCGTATCACTGTCGAAGCAAACGTCCGGGGACGCGACATGGGAAGCTTCGTTGCGGAAGCCCGCCAGGCAGTTGCTGAGCAAGTTGCGTTGCCACCAGGGCGTTACCGAGTCGAATGGGGCGGACAATTCGAGAATCTCCAGCGTGCCCAACAACGTCTCATGATTGTCGTTCCGATCGCGTTGTTGATGATTCTTGCCCTGTTGTACATGACCTATCGAAACTGGATAGACGCGTTGCGAGTGTTCACTGGGGTACCATTCGCCTGGATTGGTGGCGTTGTCGCCTTGTGGATTCGCGATATGCCGTTCTCGATTTCCGCTGCGGTCGGCTTCATCGCCCTTTCTGGTGTAGCCGTGCTAGACGATATGCTCTTGGTCTCCACGATTCGCCAATTGCGAAGACGTGGCAGGAACTTGGATGAAGCTGTCGAGGAAGCGGCGGTGACTCGTTTGCGTCCTATTCTCATGACAACTCTAGTGGCTAGTTTGGGCTTTGTGCCAATGGCCTTCAGTACGGGGATGGGGGCAGAAGTCCAGCGTCCATTGGCAACCGTGGTGATTGGGGGAGTGTGTAGTGCGATGCTTATGAGCCTGCTCGTCCTCCGCGTGCTTTACGTCGTCTTCAATCTTCCCGCTAAGAATCTTGGTTCGGGTGAATACGACGAGTTCGCTCCTGAACAACCTCCCCTGCCAGATTCTGCCAAGGGGGCGGAAACCGTCTCGGTTTGATTTCAATATAGTTTTTGAAAATTTAAGTAGGAGAATCTTATGAAGTGGATGTTTAGTACCTCCAGTTTGGCAGTTGGATTGCTTGCCGTTGCCGCTCTTTCATTCGCTGGCTGCAGTGGTGGCCAGTCCGCGATGGGAGATGCCGACGAGCACTCCGAAGTGGCTCACGATGACCACGATCACGGCGACGAACATAGCCACGTCCATGGAGAATGGTGGTGCGGCGAACATGGCGTGCCGGAAGAGATTTGTGCTTTGTGTGATACAAAGCTGATCGTAGAATTCAAGGAGAAGGGAGATTGGTGCGAAGAACACAATCGTCCCGCGTCCCAGTGCTTCATCTGCTCGCCGGAACTTTTCGACAAGTTTGCCGCCCGATACAAGGCCAAGTACGGCGAAGACCCACCGAAGCCGGAAGCCCTGGAAAAGGGGGCCGATTCGTAGCACGACTTATTGCGACGATTCTCATTCGACGCACGGAGCAGTTGGCTGTTATCTAGGCAGCCAACTGCCGTTGGGCAAACCAATGAAACGTTACCAAGAATTGGCAGCCGATCCCCTTACACGACCTGACATTTTGGGACTAGCGATCCTTCTTGTCACTATCTTCGGTGGCTGCGACCGAAGTTATCCCAGCAATTCGCCGGCAGATGGCCGCATAGATAACGGCGAAGGTCTCATGCTAGTTACCGACGATACCTTTTCTCGCGAGGTTCTTGAACAGGCAGACCCGGTCGTCGTTGTCATGACCACCAAATGGTGCCCCAAATGCACCGAAGCCAAGCCCGTCCTTCACGATTTGTCCTTCCAATTCAGGGAAAGCGTGCGGTTTCGAGAAGTTGACGCCGAAAGCAATCGATTTCTTTCGGAGAAATACAACGTTACTCAATATCCGACCATTCTGATCTTCGCCGATGGAGAGGTTCAGCATCGTATTGTTGGCGATCACCATACCTCACGTCTGGAACACGCTCTAAACACACTGATGGCCAACGCTGCGAGAGAATGAGCGAAATCAGCAATCACAAAGATAACTCTGCGATCGGCAGCAGCGATCCACTTCAAACAATAGTGCTCAATCGACAACCTGCCAGCCCCTGTTTCGGGGCCGATTCGCTCGGTGATTGGGGCAAGCCTTTGAATTCTTGATGTGCCATTCAATAGTCGCTCTGGGCAACCGATCGCGTGAAAAGCTCTATCTAAGAAATGGGCGTCCATGGTCCGACAGCTTGGGCCTATTCAATGCGACACAGAGGATGACAATAAATCATTTGTGAAGTGGACCCCATTATTCGGACCACGGGCTTAGATAGAAAACCTTGCTCCGATCGGTGAGACTGGTGTGTTGAAACTACCAGCAAGCATCAGGAGCGAGGGATGGCACGGAAGCGGCGGATCTT
>NZ_QPEX01000043.1 GCF_003335505.1 Bremerella cremea | reverse complement strand
CTGGCTTACAAGGCGGAGCATGTCGTCGACCTGCAAACCGATCTGGTGCTGGCGGCCGAAGTTTATCATGCCGATCAGTCCGATTCGCAAACGCTGGTCGACAGCGTGGTCGCCGCGCAGACGCATCTGAACGAAGCGACGTTGGCAGCGAACATCGAAGAAGTCGCCGCCGACAAAGGTTATCACGCGGCGGAGACATTGGAGCTCGCTCAGTCGCTCGGCCTGCGAACTTACGTCGCCGAACCGAAACGCCCGCGGCGCTTGCGTTGGCATGACAAACGGGCGGAGCTTCAGCAAGCAGTTTACGCCAATCGTCGGCGAGCAGGTCGCAGCAAAGCAAAACGTCTGCAGCGGAAGCGTAGCGAACTGATCGAACGAACGTTCGCGCACACGTGCGAGACCGGGGGCGGGCGAAGAAGTTGGCTGCGAGGGATCGAGAAGGTGCGAAAACGTTGGACAATCCAAGCCGCCGCCCGCAACCTGGGCCTGATCTTGCGCACGGTCTTCGGAATCGGCACGGCACGCAGCCTGCAAGACCTTCAAAACCTTCTTTCGGCCCTCTATCTTGCCCTGATTCTTGTTGAGAGAAGTCTGCAAAGCCTAGTTCAGGTTGAACGATTCCAATCAGCGACACCGAGTCGGCAGCGATGCTGCAGGTAGTGAATCGCCATCGTGGAGAATCGATGGCTTTTTCAACGGGCTGCTAGGGTGGACGCACTTTGCTAGCGCCCTGTCTTGCTGCGTGACAATTGTCGCAGCTTAATCTAGCTTCGTAGGTTGCGTTTGCTTTTCAAAGAGGCCTGTGAAACATGATGGATTCGATTGCTGGTGACCTTTAGAAATAGTGTACTTTGAAGAGTTATGGAGATGATCTTGTTCAAGATGGGGAGAACATCAAACTGAGTCCATTTAAGCTCTACGTCAACAGTCTCGCACATGGACCTGTCCGGCTCGGGTACCTGGAAAAGGAAGAAGCATTGCTTCGCCTCAAGAGGATTACTGGTGATGATTTTGGTGATGATGTCGATCAGTGGAGGGATTGGGGTAGGGCTAACCCTGAGATAGCAGAAGGCAAGGCAACATGGGCAGCTCAACAGCAGGACCAATCCGACGCTAGTCAATAGGCTCGCTTCTGCATCACAATCTTCACAGACGGTGCCGGTTTGAATGGTTGCAGCTTAACCAATGGAGCAGGGTCACGCTTTGGCTCGCTTTACATAACGGCTCAGCGGAACGTGGCTGCCGGACGCTCCCAACAGGTCCAAGCACTCAGACGTGCTGTTGGGTATAGTGATACGGTACGTTAAGCGCATGAAGAGGGAAGCTCGACGTTTCATCACGCAACACGTAAAATCGTTATCCGGCAACATGCGTTCTATGAGCCGGGCGGAGTCAAGTCCGTATTCTTGCACGAAGTCGGACACGCTCGTTTGCCGTACTGGACACCCGAATATGAGGTCGACCTCGAGGCTGTTCGAATCGCTGAGGAAGTATTTGGACATAGCGATGATATTGTCCTCCCATTCGTAAACTAGGCAAAGGGAAGGTATGTTTAATATTCTTAAAGGTTGGTTTACGCGTTCTAAAGGTATATTTAAGATTCCTAACAGTTTCATGGTGCCCGAACCAATTCAACAGAGGCTGCGAAGTCTTTTTGCTGCAGTGGAGTCGACAAAGGAATTTCACCATTTCAAAAAGAAGCGGTGGACAGTGGATCGAGCGGAACTCGTATCCAATGCGGCCGTGCATGCGGAGTATGTTAAAGCCGCACAGGCTCATCGAAGGGAATGGGGGACGGGCTTGCAGGACGCAATTTCCGGTGTCACGGAATTGGCCGTCTTTGGTGTCTGTGTTCACAGCCGCGAAGGGCTTGAGCACCACCCCGATCATGTCCTGGGGCCGCATTTCACATTTTTTGTCGACGCCAAAACGTCCACCACGTTGTTTGTGATTGAGTCAACGGTGTCACGCTGATGCGTAGCGCTGGCGATTCGAGGTACTCGCCCTGGCCATCATCGCGAGGACGAAGAAACGGAGACACCCTTGTCATCCAAGGCCCGGCGACCACCTTGCTCACAGTGCGGCAACGTAGCCCACTCTCGATTGTCGGTTACACTTCGCTCTACCCATCTCGCATGGCCGCCCCCAATCCTAGGCGACTGTACTGCACTTGAACGATCGCAGCTTGATCAGTTGAGCAGGCTGCAATTGCTAGAACACCGCCATGCCTGATGTACGCCGGCCCAGAATTCATCGGCGCCGGCGCGATCTACGGCTACGCAGCGGAAGGGACCGCTTCCAGTAGTCTGCACTGGGCCATGCTGGGTACAATGGAAGGTGGCGCCGCTGGAGAATTAGCACGCAGAACGCTTCCTGTTCGACGTGGTTTGCTTTCGCCTACCCCAAGGGGGTTCGGCGTCTTCGGCCGGATTAGCTCATTGCCGGAGGGGCCAGAAAGTGCAATTTTGCGAGAGCTCTACCTTAGTCAAGTAACCTCTCGCTTCAAACTAAATACTCACAATTGCATCAAGAGGGCAACAACGCTTTTTCGCAGCAAGTGGGTTACACCTGCTGACGTCGAATTTGAGCTCATTTAAAAAACTCAATTTCGGGTTGGCGCTTCAAGTGTGCACAAAGTTGACGATGGATTCGTAATCGGCGGGGGAGAGAGCTTCGGCTATCTCAACCGTGCAACGTCGCACCATGAGATGATGCATATTGCCCAATACATCCGCAACCCAAGCATCACCGACACCCGCCCATTTGGGCATATCCACGAAGTTATCCCATCGTTTGTAGGAACGCCTGAACTATACTTCGGGTATACAATAATTCTTGGCGGTGTGTTGTAATTTATATATAGTTTGTCTGACTATGTCGTGCGTCGTGCAATCAATGACTGAGGGGCCATGTGTTCAATCAAACCGAGACTCTTTTCCTGTTTGGCCTGACTACTGCACAGGCCATTCTAATTTCCGAGGTGATCCAACGGTACGCTGGTTGGCCGTTGGTTTTGGCATTTCCCGCTGGTTGTATTCTTGGCTTTTTTTTGTCATCTGTCCAGTTAACGGTTTTCTATCAACTGTTCAAAGGAAACGATGAATAAACTTCGATGATTGCCGACTGTAACTGGGTTGGCCAGCGATGGGAAGCGGAGCCCCTTGTTGCTCCTTCCTTGGGAGGCAACATTCTTCATCCTGCCTGCCGCAGTTGGAAGGATCGGGCCATACGTTTGTTCAACGAGGGATTGGTCAAATGAGCTGGCAAACAGAAAACGACTTCGACGCAGAGAGTACCTGCATCCTGAAAATAACAGAGCATTTCCTGACGGAAGACTTCCGGCACTCGGAAAGTGCTTCCTCTGATATGATCGCCGAGTATTTTCGCAGATTCGATATCCCCTATGTCGAGAATTTCATTGCTCATGAGCTATCGTGGAAGTTGGCCAAGAGAATCCATTACACGATTGGCCTTGGCGGAGACCGTCGACTTTTCCCCACCTGGGTAGTTGAGAATAAAATGACACGCACACCAGCTAATGCCCTTGAATACATGAGAAAGCATTATTGGGAAAAATATCCCAATTTCGACTGAAATGGGCCGACTGGACTGTTCAACGCCGTGCCATGTTATTGAGGACGGCGCTACTAATGAAACAGTCCCGTAGGGTGCGTCTCGACGCACCAGAATTTGCTGAACCGTTTTGTCGAAGCCAACCGCGTGGCAACGCAATACACCGGCAGCTGGCACTGGCTGCCAAGGAAACCTCTCGGTGAGCCACGGTGCCTCTGGCCTGTGTCTGGGAAGCGGGAACATGCCCAACTAGGCATTCAGAGTCAGACTGGTTTTGCTGCTCTGGAATCAGAGCCCAAGTATCTTCTAGCAACCGTGGACTTCAGAGAAGCAAAACGACATCCAAACCCGGGCAAGATGCCCGGTGCACACAGAGAGGATTCAATGACCAGTGCCACCCGCCGCAAGCTTCTAGGAATCGAAACTGTAGCCAGGCCCGGGCGAGAAGCCCGGTTTCAGCAGGTGTGAGGTAGAACTATCTGACCATTGCTTTGCCAGAGCATCTTCTTCGGCTAGGGCCTGGTTAAGTTGGTTTGATCACGCGCCGGTGTGGCACGGGCCTCTGGCCCGTGCCTGGGAAGCTGAGGGCTATTCAACAAAAAGCTAACGCTTATTCCAGCCACGGGCCTACTTTGCCAGGGCGGGATCGTTCAGGTCGATAAAATCACGCACGTTCAAGTAGTAACCGACGCCTCCTGCGATGCCTTGATAGCTGACGACTAGGAAGCTGCAGTTCTTAAGCTGGTCGGAATCGGCGGAGAACGAGACGGTGGTGATTTCTTCTGATTGGCCATGTTTCACGGGACGGGGCTCTAGCTTGGCCGAGACCAGGTGCTTGCCCTGTTCGTTTTTCATGTGAAGTTCAGCGTACGTGAATTTCTTTAGCCATCCTTCCTTTTTGAATTCGAGCCAGACCAAGATACCTGCGTCCCCGTTTTTGCGGGCATGCATCGTAATGCCGTACTTCTTTTGAGCTTGCTCTTGATTGAGTGTGCCGACGCTGATCATCGCATAGGCCGAACTCGCGCCATACGCAAGCAGGAAAAACGCAGCCAGAAAGATCGGCAACCACACACGGCAACGGGCCTTCCGCGCGGCGGGGACGTTGAAGGATTTCATTCTGACTGTCTCCGAAGGAGAATGGGGCATCCAGGAGTACTCAAGATGTGAACGAGCAGTCTTGCGATCTATGCTTGACGCTACCTGAAATGGGGCCGTCTCGCAACCTTGAACTTTTTCTAGCAGGAAGACAATTGAAAAGTGGAATGCTCTGTGACTGCTGCATTTCACGTAGGTGCAATAAAGGGGAAAAAAATCCGCAGCAACACACTCGGCACCTGGACCAGAATCGAAGGAAGGCCGCGCGGGCGACTCCAAGGGACCGTCAACGAAAATTTTCCATAAGAGAATCGCGCGAAATCAACATCGTGGTGCATCATGCCAAGTCTCGCATTCAACAGGCTGCTAAGGCAATTGATCGATACACGCGATCAACGCGCCCATAAGAAACGTATCGTCATCCGTTTCCCTTTCCAAGAAGTAGTCGACATAAAAGTCTTTCTGCATCAGCTCGGAGATTTGCGAAACGAGCTTGGTGTTCATACCCGTACCCTGTTGATGGTTGAGGCCTCGTAAAACCGACTTAACTAGCAAGAAACGGAGGCCAACCATGCCGCGGATGCAGATCGAATGGAGGCAACTCCTCTCGGCGGCAAGTTCGTCGAGTAATTCGCTGGCCAGCGTTTGAGTCGGTGGAAAAGCGAGCAGTTGAACGATGAAATCAAACAGGCATTCCGCAATCGCTTCCAACTGGCGGTCGTCGGTTGGCTTGAACTGAAGCATCTGGCGGAAGACTTCGCGGAGGCGGGCTTGCATCAGCGGAAACGCACGCTGGATTAACTCGCACTGCGATGCCGAGATCAGCCCCACGAAGAACGCGACCGGTTGGGCCAGGATCGCGGCCAGACGCAAGTCACCGCTGCGCAGTCCGGTTTGAATTGCATCGAGCGATTCCAGCCATACCATTCCAAACGCCGGGTATTGCTGCGGGCCGAATAACGCCTCATCGACCAGAACATAACGGGCACGCAAAGCCTTCTCTGCGGTATCGATGGTCCCGAGATGGGATTGGTTGGAGTGCTGCAGACTGCGATAGCCCACGACTTTCGGACAGTGGCCAGGGCCGGGATCTTGGCCATGTTCCCGGCACGATTGTACGCAGACGCTACCCAGGAAGTGCCGACTGATTCCGTGATATCGGTGATCTCGTTGACATCATTCGAGGTGCGGGTCTGATTCAAATCCCAGGTTCCCTCTCCATTGGCATCTTCCAGGTATTTCTGCCAGTTGTCGGTGGTATCCAACGACCAGCACTCGGCCGGGACTTATTTGAAATCGCGTCGTAGTGGTATAGCTTGTCGAAGGGCTGGCTGAGCGAATTGGCTACCACGTTTTGTCGCCAGGTGCGGTTGCTGGCCCGGTCGTAGCCGTACTTGATGCGGTCGACATCAGCGGAACTGCGGTAGTTGTACCAGCGGTTTTCTTTCACGCGTCCGAAGCGGTCGAGACCGGAGTAGATGTCGCCAGTGTCGGGGTCGTTGGCTCCTGAAGGGGCTGCTGGTGTCAACTTAGTATCAGGCTCGGTGAGATCGATAGCGACAGGGCCTTGGGCATGCCTGGTCGAATGGCGGTTTCATGGTGGCAGGTTTTTATAGAAAGGGACCGGAAAAGAAAAAAGCCTTGGCGTTTTGCCAGGGCTTTTCTTGGTTTGCGATTTGTGACTGGAATTTACCGACGGAGAGTAGTTGGAACGCATGGGGTGATGGCTGTCGTTTGGGTATCCGCAGTGGGAAGACAAAATTACCCCCGTCCTTTTCACGCTCCGTCATTCCCTGATGGGGAGTGGGCAAAAACCAGGAGGTTGGTATCAGGGCCCAACGAGTCCTGCCCCCCTTTTCTTCTCCATGATGTCCTACTTTGCACTGCCTTCTTCACCTGACGGATCTTGCTGTCTCGCATCTTCCATGGGCTTACCGATTTCCTTCAGAACACGAACTTTGAATTGATCAACAGTTGAAGGATTACTTGTGGCAATATCTTCGTTATTCATGTTGACACCCATTTCGGGCACTTTTCCCTCGAAAATCGGGTACACCGAGTTGCCATCGGTAAATCGATACATTCCTGGCTGAATCATTTTGAGGAATAGTACGTAGGTCCGACCTTCCGTCAAGTCATGGCTCAATCCACCAATCCCGCGATTACCACTACCGTGGGCTATCGTCAACGAGCCTTGGCTATCGTAAACGGCAGCGGTTGGTGCATCTTGCCCGTTTTCGACTGGATGCTGTTTCCATACCTCAATTACCTTCACCAACGAGAAGCAGTTCGGCCCTAGGTATTGCCCCAGCGATTCCTCTTGTACCTGCTCGTCATCCTCGGATACCAAGGGTGTCATTCGAATCACTTTGCATACGACGATCGTCGACGATTCGTCCACAAGTTTGTCGAAAGGTAGTGGTATCGGAAAGGATGCCAGCGCGGTAGCCTGCAGGGCGCCACCAATTAGTAACGAAGATAATAAGATGAACAGCTTCATGAAATTTTCCAATTCAATAGAGCAAAGTAACGTAGGGGCGCCTTAACGCACCCTACGAGACTGGCATAGCCATACTGGACTTTGGGAGTCGTGGAAGTGTTCACGGCACCTCTGTGAGCTTGGTAGTCGGTAATCAGTTGGCCGAAATCATTGTAGGCGAGTCAGACCTCGTTAACCACATTTCCGCTACCAACGGTCGAGTGATCGCGAAGAGTCAAGGCTTCTTCGGCTGCGGGGATCTCGGTGGCCAAGGGGCGAACTATTCCGACCGGCCATGCAAAAAGCCCTGGCGTTTGGCCAGCGCTTTTCTTGGGTTTGCGATTTGTGGCTGAAGTTTACAAACTGGGGGACACGCCCGGGGGCAGTGGCTGTCGCTTGGTTATCCCCTGTAGGAAGCTGAAATGCCCTCGTATTTCATTCCTTACAATTTAAATCCATCCAGACGGCCCTCTTGGCCGATTGTCCTTCCGTTCAGCTATAACCCGCTATTGAATTCCTCTGGCATGCCACCAGCCTTGCCAATTAACACACGTCTTGCCTCGTTCCAATACAAACTATATTTGTCCACGTCGCTCGCCTCAGGAGACCAAGCAACAAGCATTCCTTTTTCGTTAAACAAATATCCCGCCGGATATTCTTTTATGGGAAACAAAGGAGAACCTCCAAACACAACCATGTAGCGTTTGCCGCCTACGCTAATATCTATCGATTCGCCTGCTGTTTCATCCCATTCTCGAAACTCCGAAATGGTCTTCAGGTTAGAGGGCACTGCATTGAATCGATCAATCATGGCCTCCCATGAAATCAATGCAATGGACAAGATACTCGCAGCAATGAACATGCATAGTCCTATACTCCAGTGACCTATAACTCTGTGTTTCATCGGCAATGACCCCATGTGAAAGGTGTTAGTGCGGAGTGACAAATACTTGCGTCCCCAAGCCAACGATTCGGTTACAACACGGTCCACAAGTTTCCGTTCGGCGATCGCACCATAAATCACTTTCCCAGCACCACTTCCAGCAGGTACCTAACATTCCTGCCTGCTTTTAGTCGTTTGTTCTTCACGCTGACCTTGGCCGTTTTATTGTACTTCAACAAGCTCAGGATCGTTCGTCTCAGCAGGCTGAAGTTGACGTAGGCGTGTCCTTTCCGAATCCGGCTTCGGTCTTCGCCGAACGTTTCGTCGAGTTGCCAGTGGAGCGAGTTCTCGATGCTCCACTGCCCGCGAACCGCTTCGGCGAAACGTTTGCCGCTGAGATAATTGCTGACGATATTGTAACGCACGTCGCTGGTCTCTTTGCCGTTTTGCTTTACGATTTTGATCGTCATGCCGATTGTCTTCAGCTTCGTCCACTTGCTCGCGTGCGGAATATCGTCCGCCCCACCGCACACAGCGACATCGTCACGATGTTGACCAGCGGATAGGTGACCTTGCGAGTCCGCAGATCGGTCAGATCAGCGAAACACTTTTCTATGGAAATCGGCGATCATGACGACATCACACACATCCCAGCAAAACCGCATCAGGCCGCAACTCCTTCTGTCACAGAGACGCCTGATTGCCATTGCTAAAGCATCGCAGATTACCCATCATGGCGCAAACGCCGTGGATGCCTGATCAATCGGCCAAGCTGCAACCTTGAATTCACTTCCCACGACAAGCAGTTGAACTCTTGAAACGGCCTCCTCCGCCGAATTAGCAAAATCAAATTGAAGTCCATCGAAGTATCCTTGCTGATTTACCATCTTCCATACCCACAACAGAGGACGCAGGGCAGCTTTCTCCCAAGCCGGAGTGTGAAGTAGTTTACGTACCTTCGAATGAGGCAGATCAACTAGAGCACCGTCAGTGAGCACTTTGATCGAATCATCATCTTGGGCTACCAATATAACTATCGTGGGCTCAAATGTAATCTTGATCGCAGTTAGCATTGGCGTACTGTCGTCAGAAACGAACTGCCCCTCGACGTCGGTCAACCGTTCATCAGATGAGCACAAATCTGCAAATAGATCGACTTCTTGCTTCGAATCCATTTTAGTACTTATCTCCCTTTTTCTTGGCCTGCTTAATGATCTTCATAGCGGTCTCAGCAGCTGCGTCTCCTTGTGCGGCTAGATTGGCAATTTCGCCAACAGTCTTCCCTCTTAGGTTATCTCCAGGAGCCTTGCGAACACTTCCAGCATTTCCACCACGATCCAGAATTGCCTGTGCCGCATCGACATCTTTCAAGTCCGCCAAGTTGCCAATTTTTCTTTGCCCCCCGCCCGTAAGCTTTCCCTCTTTCGGGACATCTGCCCCATCCCCCGGAGGACAAGTATTATGAACCAAGGCCCCGAGAGTCGAAACACGGTCATGTTGTAGACACGGTGGACACCTGGAACTTTAGTGAGCGATTGTATCCTTAGCAGGCCATTGGTGCCTTGCAGTTGGTCCCCTTCGCGAAGTTCACAGACCGAGACCCAGCGATCGTCGGTAGCTCGGTAGACTTTGTGAAAGCCGGTCGGGCGAACCGATTCCGTCACGCCTTCTGGGTGACGAGCGTCAGTGCGTAGACGTCACGGTTCAAGTGGTCGACGGTGGTCAGTACCACCCAGCTCGGTTTGGTCTACCCATATGGGTAGTTTATCAAACGCCGCCCGAAACCGTACAAGCTCCTGCAGTCAGCCCGAAAGTCAATCAAAACCCGGGAGGTGACAATGAGTGAGAGATTATGCTCATGCCATTCAGTCCTGACACCTTTTGTTGTTCATCGTCGGCACTAAGTGGGGCCGAAACAGAATGTCAGTACTACAATTTGGCGTCTCCACGGCCGAGGGCGGAATCGGCACTCGGACGTTGGTATTTCGGATCTTCTCATGAGCGTTTTTTGCAGAATAATTTCACGACTCCTGCCCACACAATAATTACTGCCACGAAGAGTATTATTCCGCCACCGAGTATCGCGACTACTTGCAGGGCAGGCGAAAGTTTCAACCGTCCTGTCATATTGATAATTAAGTAAATCGTAATCGCACTTGTGACGTAAATAGAGAGTGCTAGCCAGAATTCACGAATGTCGCCCATTCTGTTCAATCTCCGTCCGTCGATTCAAAAAACCACCAACCTGCAAATACTGTTGCCGGTATCCCCCAAGTTCCACGGGCCGTCCAAAGCTGGGTCGGTTCATGGGGCATTCGCAAAGGGAATTCCGACATAGGTTTGGATTCTTAATCATTTGGCTGACATGGATTAATTCGTGATGAAAAAACTGACGATTTAGGAATGTCCGTGTCGGGCTGCCTCCAAACAGCATTGTGCCATCGTCTAGCATCTTCACGCTGAACCACCCGCACCCAATCCATTTCTTGCGGAACCAGCAATTCCTTCGCCTGATTCCACCGCTTCCTTAATAACATTGTCAACGGAATCTGTCACGGCCTCGACACTTTCTGTGACTGTCTCACCAGCAACTCGGCTACCTACCTCCGATCCCCCGGCGGCAGCTTCCGCAGCTTCGTCCGAGGACCGTAGTAGTTTTGCTGCGGGGCCAGAGAAGTTTGGAGCAAAGCCTGCTGTGAGACCGTTGAGCAACAGGCTACCTCCCGCAATCGCGCTTTCCAATCTGGTTGACTTCGGGTGAAAGAGAGCATAGCCATCCGTTAATTCGCCGACCACCGGGACTATCCCAACTGCCGCGAGCGCAAAGGGACTCTGCACAATACTTTCCGCAGCGGCGTTAAGAGGGCTTCCAGAATAGCCGCCCCCGTTGCCATTGAATGTCACCTTATTCTCGAAGATGAGGTCGTTCAAGTGATCTGCGTTTTCTGACACTTCCTTGAGGGAAGAAATGGTGCCAGGACTGAATTCAGTATTGGATCAAGCAATGCGATCTGGATTATTTGAAGCCGCAAGCGATGATGTGATAAAATGCTGGGACGAATACTACAAAGCCGTTGGTCGGGCCGGAGACGACTCATCGGGGGCGATTGCGGTTCTGCAAAAGCAAGGCTTTGACCTCTGTCCCAGTGAGGCGGCGGAAGAGATATTTGTAAAGAGCATGCGGCTTCGTAGAGTTGATCTAGATGCTCCAACTCAAGTACTGTTTGAAAAAAAATGTAACCACTTAGATTGCTAGGATTAGCAGATGGATACTGTTAATAATCTATACTACTATGTGGCAGGCTTTGTGGTTATGCAGAACAGCGAAGAAACGATTCGCCTCCAAGGTTTTGATTTTTGTGACGATCCGAAAACCCGTTTTCTTGACCGCACTTCTAGGCCGTTGTGGATTATTGACCATGATCTTTCATATCCCGTCAACGGGCGAGTCGTAGAGTATCATCAACAACGCATCGGTTGGAACCTAAGACTTACTGGTCAGCCAATCCGAAAGACGCCTTTTCTGTTAACGTCAGACTCAACCATCCGACACATATACTCTGGGCCTGTATCTATCGATACCGACCAATCCAGCTTCGATTTCACAGACGCATTTGAGCAGCCCGTTCCGTTATGTGGAAGAGAATGGATAGGTGCTGTTCATCGAATTAACGGCCAACTCTCCGTAGATGCATTCTCGCCGTATCGGGAGGTATCAGAAGACCCGCTGGAGGGATTTTGCCCTTGGTGGTCAGAAGATTTCCAAGATCCTGATGGAGTCATCTTTAAGGTTACGATAGGCTCATCGGTGCGGCACCACGACCACAGCAATGACTAATCAAGATCTTAAGATGGCTCGGTGGAACTGCCAAGACATCACTACAAAGTGTTCGATCTATTGATGTCTGCGCCAGCAATCCAATAGGGGCGTCCAACGGAAGCCCTGGAATTCACCGCAATTTGGTTTGCGCCAGGGTGCCATGTTCGCGTCTTCATGAGCATGCAGTGGGATCATGATCATGCTGAGTCTTTTTCGACACTGCCTTACGCCTGGCGAGAAGGACAAGCCTGAATGTAAGTCACATGCTCACGCGGACGTGAGCATGGCACCCGGCGAGCTTTGGTCTACCCATATGGGTAGTTATCATAGGTCGAGCGGAGAAATACGAACCTGCCCCCTTTTCTTCCCCGTGCAGCAACTTCTTCCGGCGTCCGGGCTGCAACTATCGCTTGACGATCTCAAGCGACATTCTTGTTGGGGCAACTAATTCTTACGTCGAAGCCAATCAAACCAATCAATAGTATCGATTTGTTGCGGTGTTTCTCTGTTTGAAAACTCTTTTGAAATGATATGAACTAGGCCCTCCCGCTGTGCATTCTCTGCCTGACCGATAATTGAATCGCAAGTATCATTAAATGATAGTGTAATTCCCGGATTTGGGGCCACGAACAGCCCCAATCGAGTTCCTAAGTTTATCCCGAGACATAAACCAACCACGGTATTGTCTTCAACAGTCTCAATCACCGAAGCCTTGGTGATGTTGAGAGTCTCCCAATCTGAAATCGGGCAAACAACTGAGTTTAGATCAAAAACACCGATCAATTCATCGTTGTCGAATTCAGCCTTGTCAATTTGGTTTACGAGGCTGAGCACGGCGTCGTAGTCATCAGACCCTGACAATCGAAACGCTAAAGCGGTGTCAGTAGCGCCAACGAACAAGCATGAATCGTTTCCGTCCTCAAAACAAATCGCAATAATCGGGGTTTGTCCGCCCCAAACATTCATTTTGCCGGTCGTAGAATCGTCATACTTCCAAGCAATCTGTCTTATGCAGGCAATCGGACTACTGCAAAGTTCAATTATTGCTTCGGCTCTTAATACAGAGGTCGTAGTCATTAGTTCCCTCCCAGCTTTTCTAAAATACGTTCGATTGCCCGTCCATGTGCCCCCGGTGTCTACCTTGAAACAAGCGATTCATCTTTAGCAAACAGGTACAGGTTTCCGCCGTGTTCGTACAAGTCGTATGAACGATGAACGTCGTCCGCGAATCCGACGTGCTTTAGGGTAGCGTTGTCAATTCGTTTTTGACATTCCTGAGCAACGAGTTTTCGGACATTTAGGTCTTTCACAAGCCTGTCGGCAAGGAAGCCAACCGTTATGATGACCGAAGCCGCCCTGAAAGTCCTGACCTACGCCCTCAGGCGTTAGCCAGAAGACGTTTTGGGTGTCCAACAGAGCAAAGGACACTCAAGCTTTGCCACTTAGCAGCCCGTTGAAAAAGCCATCGATTCTCCACGATGGCGATTCACTACCTGCAGCATCGCTGCCGACTCGGTGTCGCTGATTGGAATCGTTCAACCTGAACTAGGCTTTGCAGACTTCTCTCA
>NZ_QPEX01000042.1 GCF_003335505.1 Bremerella cremea | reverse complement strand
GACCGGCTGAGTGAACCGAAGGAGGCAGGGGAAACTTTAACGTGAAAATCTTTTTTGCCGCGCGCGGCAAAAAAGATTCCAGAGTCAGGCTGAAAATCAATTGTGCGCAACTTGACGGACACTACCTGAGTCCGCAGCATGCTGCGAGCCGGAGTATGACTAGGTTCTGTTCGCTGCTGATAGACCGTTTTGACCGGCGTTGAAGCTCTGCGATCAAACCGGCTAATTCGGAACTCGAAAGGATTCGTGACGGGTCAATTTGGTGTATTGCATTCACTGGGATTCTCCTTAGTAAAACAATAGCCGTATGGCGTCTCAATTCGGTGACTTTAGAACCATCTCACAGCGGTTTAGGAACGGCATTACAGAACGTTCGGAACGTCGTGTTATGCGAGGGGGTACCGATTTTCCTGGTGGGAAATTTCCGATTCTTCGGAAGCGATTCAGCTGATTTTCCGGAGGCAAAACGGCTAGTTCGGAACGGGGATGTCAATGCCTGAAGGGTCCGGAAAATTCCGGCGATATCGTGCCTTTGACCCCATCACCGCACCCCCCGGCAGATTCCCCGGATTCAGTTTGAGCCTAGAAATACCGGCATTTCAGCGAAAACGTTCGTCATTCGATGCTACGCGTCAGAACTCGGTAGACAACCGGCGAAAACCGGCAGAAAACTTGTGTTTTCTGAACTCAACAGGTGGACACTTGGTTTCTAGAGACAACCGGCATGAGTTGTTCCGAACGTTCGGTGGCTGTTCAAAACGGGCTGGCGGAGTGATACCGAAACGTTGCGGGGCGTTTGCGTAGTCGGAGCTATGCCGGAAGGGGGCGCGGCTGGTTGAAACGCTCCGAGTGAGACAATAGCTCATTCCGTTCTGCTGCTGGCTTATGCCGGTATACTCCGCTACTCCTTAAGCAACCCTGGTCAGAGATAGAATTCTCTGAGGCATTGTTCGCTACGTACGCTTGAGACTCTGAAGCTTTCCGGCCAGGCGGTAGAGGAGTCTTATACGACTGGTACTGAGGGAGCTTGTAGGCTGGTTTGTCCTCCCGGGAGGACGTCTTATATCTCGGGATTGATCAGCTACGCGGAATCGTTTTCAGACGCGCATAAAGAAAGCTCTGGTTGATTCCAGAGCTTTCGGAAATTGCCGTATTGAATGTTCGGAACGGTTCTATTTCGTCCCTTCGCGCAAATCGATTGCGTCACACGCAGCTATGCCGGTAAGAACTTCATCTTTGTATTCACTATCTAAACTGTCATACAGAGCTAGAAGAGTATCGGCTATCAGTTCTTGCGCTGACTCCTCACTGCCGGTAAGACGCTTGGCTCTTCTCCAGATGTCTCCAGAGAACTCCAGGGAAGCTTCAACAGGGTCTGACGATAGGGTCAGTCCGAATACTGGGGACTGGGTTACAGTTCGCTTGCTGGGTTGACTTGCGCCGTTTTGAGTTAAACTGAACATTGTGACTAGCTCCTTACAAGCTGGTTGCCACGGGACGGGATGTTGGTAGCATCGCCGTCCCACTTCTTTTGGTTCCGATTCACGCTGAATCGGCTGTTGTCATATCCTACAGATTCTGTACTGTGTGACAATATTATTTCAGAATGTTTTTCGGTACTCACAATAACTACCGTAGGTATTTATTAGAAGATCTGTCAGAAGATACATGAACGGCAAATAGTATTTTCTGAAAGATTCGCAATCGCTAGTTCGGAACCGGGGCAGACCGGCAGTTGCCGATTTTTTCTCACCGTGCGTCCGCGTTAGAGAAAGAGTGCAGGACTTTTCGAGTACATCTGCTTGAGACGATGAGTGCAGGTGTTTTCCTATATACGGAGTACGACGATGGACAGCGTTAAGTGGTACGCATGGAAGCCAGGCAAGAACGTCCTGCGTATCATTCCAGGGTTCGACCCACGGCACTGCCAAGCGGAATTCGATGCATATGCTCCACCACCAGTTGATGCACGTGAGTGCTTTTATATCGAAGCACGGAGATCGAAAAACGTTGGTCCAAACAAACGAGTCGTGTTCCTGGACTCCACTCGACCAGGACCAATAGAGAAACTCATTCAAGAACTACAGGGATGTGGAGATAAAGCAGCAGAGCTGGCAATCAGGAAGCTTCAGCCGGCGAATCGTGCTTTTTTCTTCGTGATTGACCGTCATGAAGAACAGGTCGGTCCACAGTGTATCGACTGGAATATGCTCGAGTACATCAAGCTTTTTGGCCTCTTCGTTAGTCCAGATAATGGTGACATCTCATGCCCGTTCCAAGGGTACGACTTGATCGTGGAGTATATCCCCAAAGAGGCAAGCAACAATGGCTTCGCTCAGTGGCCAAACATGACCGCTGCAGCCAACTCCACCCCTATCACGAAGGATGAGGATAAATGGCTCGATTGGTTAGGGGAAGATCTCTTTGAGACGACTAAGGCTGGCTGGCCGCACAGCGTGGAGTACATCCAAGCTTGCCTGGATGGAACCGGGGGTGCCTTTGAAGGAGTGTTGCACCTCCCGCCTCCGCCAAGCGAAGACTCTATGCACAGCAGGACAGTCTATCGATCACCGATGCCTTTTCCCGCTCCTCGAAACTGGCCGGGCTCTTGCTGAGGTCCGTCTGCGTGGATGAGTGCGAAAATTGGAATTTGGCACTTGTCAAAAGTGACACAATGCGTTCCGGTAAGGTGAAAGTTCG
Source organism: Bremerella cremea (assembly GCF_003335505.1). Lineage (NCBI taxonomy): Bacteria > Pseudomonadati > Planctomycetota > Planctomycetia > Pirellulales > Pirellulaceae > Bremerella > Bremerella cremea. Next base: position 46,085 of record NZ_QPEX01000042.1, on the reverse strand, counting down.
TTCACTATGCCTGACATTCGGAGGTTGAGCAAATGTATCAGTTGACGGAACGCAGATTTCAGAAGGTAGAACACATATTAGAAGACTATAGAAATCAGCTCATTCTTAATGGCTGCTTCTACGCACCAAGCTTCGAAGGCGAAATGCGATCATCGCTCAATCTGGGATACCAGACACTTAAGGATATCGTTAGAGACATCGTCAAAAAGCACTCGCGATACCGACTGGTCGCACTCTACTACATGCAGTTCATGAACGCTCCAGGACCTGTGTCTGAATTCCAGAAGTACCTGGATGCCGAGTATTCAAGTCTGGGACTCAGTAGGTTGAAAGAGGAAGATCGGAAGCTCTTTTGGGAAAAACAGATCGATCAACTACGAAAGTCTAGTGATTCGTACGACGACGGATTCAGTGACTTCGTGGAGGAGACTGAGTCGTGAAGTCAAGTCAGATATTCACTAGTGTAATCTCGACCCTGGCTGGCATCGCAATCACGAGCCTGGTCGTATATCTGATTCCAAATGGCTGGGGCTCCATTTTTTGGTTTTTCGGAGCATTCTTCGGTTGGTTCGCCAGAACGACACCTATCTGGAACTGGCTTCTCGTCTTGCTGGTTGGAACAATGCTCGTCGTGCTGTTCGGTGCAGTTCTCGTACTTCGCGAATACCTCCGCTCCAAAAGAGATGAAGTTGAAGAGCCAACGCCGCTCACTATTTATGGCGTTAACTGGATGTGGAACTATTCGTCTAGTTTGTATGCGACTGAACCGGCTTCCTTTTGTCCGGAATGTGACATGCAGATTCGCTCCTACAATGTCTCCCAGTACGCAGCAAGTTACCAATCTAGATTTCACTGCGACTGTTGCGGCTGGAGTTCTAAAACGATTGAGGCGTCCGAAGATGCAATCCACGATTATGTTAAGCGACGATTCCAACAAGAGCTTCGACGAGCGTATCGTGAGCATGACGAGCGGAAACAGGATGCCGCTTAGGTTGGATACCCCTAAAGCCCGGCACCACGTTTCGCACGTCGCGTAGCTTGTTCCTTCTCGTTCACCGTTTGACGCTGTCAATTGCAGCCCGAATACGATTGATATATGCTAATACCTAGAAAGTGGTAGGTCCAAGATCCAGCATATTCCAATCTTCCAACCCGTGGTTCGTGCGCAATGTTCAGTCGACGATCAATTCGCCGTGGCTCTGCTCTTTTAGAGTTCGCACTCGTTTCGCTCGTTTCATATTTGCTTCTGGCAGCGATTCTCACGTTCGGCTCGATCATTTGGATTGGAAATACGCTCCAACAGGCGGTTGATGTTGGAGCACAAGAGATCGCTCGGATGCCGTTTCCACCGGCTGGCGATCTTGGCTTGGGGCAGATTGAGACGACGCCTGCACCAGACTCTGTCGTGAACGATCAAATGTTCAAGAACAAGATTTACGATGAAGAGTGGCTAGTCATTGAACCCGAGCAACTCGGTGGCTTGTCCTTTTCCCAATTTGCCGATCAGAATTTGCCGCTGATCAACCGATTACTCGCGACGGTTTACATCTTTGATAACGTCAATGGAGTCTATCGCTATCCCGGTGCGATCGTTACCAATGAAAACAACGAACAGACTATCCTGATCCCAGTCGTCCACAGCGATGATACGGTAAGTTGGGTTGCTCCGGTTGAGGAAATGCGCGTGCCAGATTTGGGAATTGGTCCTTTCAATATCGCCCTCAACGTACCCGCTTCGAGTCTTCCGCCGAATTTTGAGCCCGGCGTCGTCGCCCTTCGTATCAACTACCCCTACCAGAGCGCCTCAATGAGTGGGTTCGGTGAGTCATCTGGAACACCTCCCCATCGAGGTAACATTGGCAACCCGATTATTGCGGATGACTCGGCTCTGACAGAAGAGGACAGCGGGCGATACTCATTGGTCGTCTCAGATAACGACTATGTCGCGAATCAGCCAAACATTCATAGCGGCAAATTTGGTCTGGGAACGCAGGGGGCACTACCCTACGAGAACGTCCGCGAGTTTGGGGTACGACCATATCGAAAGATCATCTCCGTGCAGGCCATATACAGACGTGAGGTGTTTGCCCAATGAACAAACGCAATCGCCGAGGCAACACACTCATCTATTTTGTTTTCTTCTTCCTGATCGTCTTCGGGTTGGGCACCCTGGTGATCGACATTGGTTTGGCTCAGCTTACGCGCCGACAACTTCAGACAGCCGTGAACACGGCTGCAAAAGAGGTGTTATACGATGTCGACAGCAATGGCGATGGCATGGGAGACGGTCGTGAGAACGCTCGCCGGTTCGTTCGAGCTGTGTTCGATGATGACTTTGGCTCGACAACGATCGACACCTTGAACCTCGGCGCGGGGCCAGACGTACCCTACTACGATGGCTATCAGATTTCAGGCGACTTCCACGCTTCGGCAAAGTATTACCTCCCCGACGATTCTTATGATCTAGTTCCGGCTGGTCGATCGGCTGTCGGCGTGTATAAGCCAGACCTGGCATTGAATCCTAACAACGACCCTACAGGAGACATTGTCCCAGGGACCTTCAATGAGATTGAGAGTGCTCCAAGCAAGGACCACGAGGAAGGGGACGATGGCACTGGGAACAATTATGCCAGGGATGATTTCACTCCCAACCTGTCTGGAAACTCAGTGCTGGTGCGGATGCGTCGTATCGGAGAGGAATCATTTGACGATCCTGATGCGGGCACAAGCGGACCACCAGTGCCATTCATCTTCGGTCGCGGACTGCTATCTGCTGGTTCCTCCGATTTTTGGAGCCGGATTGAGCGAGGTACCTACGTCCGAGCTACTGCCATTGCCAACGCAACCCCGGCGCGAACAGTCGGCGTCCGAGATGACGCGTTAGGGGTGACCGGGCTATTTAACGTGCAGATAGACGCAACACTATGGCAGACAACGCCTGGGAATAATCTACAGCGCGGCGACAGTAACTATTCTTCCCAAGTCCAAGTTTTCAACGAACCAACTTCCACCTCAATTGGCCGATCTCAGTACGCAGATGATGCAAACGCTTCTCTAATTGGCGACGGCAACAACGGAGGTTACGTCGTTCTCACTGATGATGTGCTGGGAGAGCGACTCGTCGTAGGATTCGGATTCGTTAGCAGCATCCAAGTGACTGGTAGCCAAGTGAGCTTCCAACGGGCGTTCCCCCAACCGATAGCGAAGCAGAACGCGTCGGCTACACTCGCCTTTCGTGATTCGGCTGCGGATCAACTCACCAGCACAAACGCCTCACTTGTCTTTCAACGAAACTTCGATCTCGCGAATCAAGGATTCGCACTACGCGCCCCTGCCCTCGTTCGCAGTACAGAGTAGTTTGACAAGAAGCGATGCATCAAAATCAATCGAGCTGAACTCTCAAACCGTTGGGGTCGAACGAGAACACATCTCCGTCGATATTGTCTCGCCAAGGACTGATCGGAAACTGGTACAAGAGGTTTCCGCCGGTAGGTGCGTCGCGCAGCTGGTAGTGTGTTATGTCCGGCCATGCTGTTGTTGCCGGGCCGAACGTGAGCGAGTTGACGTTGGTAACCTGCGTTTTGGTGCCGCTGTTTTCTGGGGCTCCGAAAGAGACGACCTGTCGGCTATAGCCGTTAACTGCCGGAAGCTCAGTGATCGAACTCTCATCTGAAGTGCAGAAGGCGAGGTAGACCGTTGTCACCGGTGTGAATGGGATTCCCCGGAAAGTCATCTCCAGCATCTTTTCGCTGAGATACGGACTGAATCCGGAACCCAAGAAGGTCGTGATCGATCCTTCTGCGGTAACGAATCCTTCACCTTCCAGATCGGCCTGGCCGTCGACAGGAGCACCAGAGACCGAGGCTGTTGCGGATGCTGAGGCCGTCGCCGTTAGGTGCGATGAGATCTCTGGAATTACGATCGCATCGACGACGATGGTGGAGGTGGCTGTTAGTTCGGCTGAACCATTGATTGCCGCAGCCAGAATCTGCACGGCAACTGTCACTGCCAGTGCATCCGTTGAGGACCTGACGCTGATATTTCGAGCGGGAGTGGTACCGGAGGCTCGCTGAGCAATTTTTCCCAGGAATGCGTTAATGGAAGCATCATTGCCAGGTTGTTCTGCATAGGCAACCAATTCGCCCGATTCCGGTGGAGAGATGTATCCCATCGCGTCAGATGCGAACAGTGCAAAATACACGAAACCATAAGGAGGTGATGTAGCCTCGATCGTCGGTGTGAGAAATGAATATACACTTCCAGACGAATAGAAACTGCCGGCTGAGGCAATGATCGACGGTGAATCTACAAAGCCTTCAAGTCGGAGAATCACCGCAGCATGCCGACGAACAGTGCCAAAATTCCATGTGTACGGATCGGGATCGCCTCCTTCAACAATTCGGTATCCGACCCAGAAGTCACGATTTGAATCTGAAATGTCTAAGACGAGTTCTTCCCAATCACTGACAGGAGTAATCGATCCTGCGTAGGAATCCCATTCAATCATGGCCAGTAACAGAGAACCTGTCGTAGTTCCGCTGGGTGCCGCTACTGAAACCGTGCCGCTGTTTCCGCTACTCAGTTCGGAAACGGCGGCAACTGTTAAGCTTGAGGGAGCATCGTCTCGGGGCGGCGCGAGAATAATCGTGCCTGTAATCCTGCCGGAGGTGCTGCTCGGCGTGAAACCTCGCGTTCCTGTTGACTCGCTGGCATCGATCGATGAGTCATCCTGGTAAATTCGGATGCCAGCGTCGCGACCGACTGTGCTCGTTACCTCCCCAATCAGCGTCATACCTGCGTCTGGGGTGTGCCCGGCTGTACTGTCGAGGTTCAGGGCGAGCCGAATCGGCAAAGAATCGTCGATGTAGGAAGTTAAGTCAGGGGTAGGGTGGTACGTATTATTGCCGATGTAGGACAGCCCCGATTGCTCGATCGGAGCGATGGAATCCACTCCGGAAAAAACGCTGACAGCATAGGTAAAATTGGCTGCTCCGGTTGATGAAAAGGTGTGCGTGGATGGTTCATCAGCGGCTACGACACGCCAGCAAATACAGATAGAGGCTGTAAGAAGCGGCCCAGCGTTGACGAGATTCCATCCGGCAGGTGGTGACGTAGTATACAGCTGATTGCTCAATTCACCCACGAAGAGAAGCAAATCGCCTTCTTCCGCTGATGCCGGTATGGAAACAACATGGGAAGTGTCAGAGGCGGTTGTGTCCGTTGCTGTGACTACATGAACTGGCGATGCCACTCTGTTACTCCTTCATTAAAGTCCCGCACCATGTTTAGCACGTCGCGTGCCGGCATCGACTTAGTCCAACGATACAGAAAGGTTCGCATCCGGAACCTGGAAGGTATCACCGGTTTCGATCGTTCGCGTTGATGTCAACGCGCCGTAGTACAGCTGGTTTCCACCGGTCGGCGAGTCGTAAAGACCGATATGAGTAATACCGCCCCAAGGCGTTGTCGCTTCCGAATACGTCACCGCGCCACTGTTCGACACCTTCTTTTTGGTGCCGTCGTTTGTGGGAGATCCGAACTGTACCCGCTGACGAGCATAAGCCGTTCCAGACGGAACTTCCGTGAAAACAGCACCATCCGTCGTGACCGACGTCGCGAGTGCTAGGTAGATGGTTTCGCCGGGAGTGTACGAAGATCCCAGCAACGTAACCCCAAGCAGAGCTGCTTCCAAGTAATCTGAGAATGCGGTCATAGTGACTGCTCCTGATGGTGAATAAAAAGGCCGCTACCAAGCGTCAGCAATACCCGGCAGCGGCCCGCGCCCTTGGTTCTGGCGTGGCTGGTATAAAAACCACTGCCGGCGCGAAGCCGGCAGTGGCTCATCAAACAACTCCAGCCGAGACAACTGGTTCGTTATTGGCCGGTAAAAGGTCGGCTCTTGATTTTGGCGAAGTCTTGCTTCTTTCGGATTTCGTCCCGTTCCTGTTGGGAAAGATTCCGCATGCTCATTTCCTCCAACTGAATGCCAGAAATTGCCGGTCGTTCCTTTTCGCGAGGCTTGGATGGTGGCGGGATGTACGGCTGGATTTTCGGCGCAGGCGCTGCCAGATTCCGCATAGCCACTTCCGATCGACCTGATGGAAGCGGCACGTAGATCTCGCGAACGTCGAGATCGAAACGACCTAGCGGGATCTCGAACTCCACCGGTTCGCCGTTGCTTTCTTTGGAGGTGATCCGTCCTCCAAATTCGGTCACAGTGGCCTTCCACCGTGCGTTTGCAGTGGATGGAGATCCCTCGAAATCTACAATGATTTTCATCCGTTCAACTTTCTTAAAAAGGAAGCTGAACGGCTCCAGCTATGGCGAACCAGAACCGCTCAGCACCTCGTCCTTCGGACGGAATGCTCCGTCAGAGATGGCGACGACCACGACGGCCATCACCAACGGATGCACCCGAATGCGTTATGAATAAATTTCTTGACGGTAGTTAGTGAGTTCGCGTCGTGCTTTGCTGTAACTCGCCAGCGCTGCATTGTTCCGAGGATTCTTCGCTGCGGCTTTTCGGAGTTTCTCACAACCCAATTCCAAGCTTCGCAATTTCGCGATTTCGGCCGGACGCGGTTCGCGTTTCGTGGGGGTTTTCGCTGCCGGTTGCATCGTCTCAAGCTCGGATTGAGCTTCACGTAGTTGCCGGCGAATCCGGTTGGCGATTGCCAACGAAGCATTGGACCGCCCGTTGGCATGAACGTTTCTTTCGGCTTCCGACAGTTGTTTCTCCAGCTTCGCGATTTCGGCTTTCTTCTGTCCGGCTGGTGATCGGTCCATCAGCGGAGCGTCGAGACTGCCGGCCAATTCTGCAGGGAGTTCCGATTCCAGACCTCGCAAGATCGACTGGCCATCGTGCCAGCCCAAGCTGCCGAAATTCGACGTGATTAAATCGGTAATCTTTCTACCGACGAAGAACGACTTGGCGGTATTCAAATCGACTCCAAGGCGACGGCAACCTTCGGAAAAAAGTGCGTTGCACTTCCGAACATGTTCATCGCTGTAGCCGTCGTCATCGTCTGGTTCAGGGGCGGGATCTGCCGGTTGTTTCCGGCTTTCTCGCAAAGCGTCGAGCAATTTGCGTTCGGCTTCCAGCAACTCAGACGCAACATCTTCGCCGGCCTCAGAACGTTCCTTCAATGCGTCCACTGTGTTCTCAAGTTCTTCAAGAGTCATTATGCAATTCCTTTGCTTTCTGAAGCAATCGATCGAAGTCCCGAATCAGCTGCGTGTGTGCCTGCGGGGGCGGCTCCGTCGCAGCTGGTAAACGCTGCGAGAACCACCACAACAGCAAAGCGCGAGAGGTCTCTGCATTGTCGACCGGAACGTTCTGACGATAGCGAACTTGGTACTCGACAGTCTTTTGGTTGATGCCAGTCCATGCCGCTATCATCGGAAACGGCGCGTCGAGGGTGCTGCGTAAGGCGCGGCACACTCTGGCCATTGTGATATCGACTTTTGACGCGTGCATGGCCGTTAATCTCCCGCCTGCTGCGAGCGCCAAGCGTCACGATCGACTTCCGGAAGCTGGTACCCGCTGGAAATGTGCAAGCTGATCGGATTCGGCGGAAGTGTCGCCGCCAAAGTCGAGGCGTCAGTCTCGAAAATCTTCTCTGCGTCCGACGTTTTCACCGTCAGACGATGCTTCTGGTTGGCAGGTGGCTCGCTGCCAAATGCGATAACGATATCCATCTACGTCTCTCCTTGACCGAAATACCAAGCTGAAAACTCTTCGATCGCTTTCTGATTAACCCGCCATTTTCCGTTCGGCTGCTTTGCAGCTTGCAGCTGACCGGTCTGAACGTACTTACCCAACGTCTGGCGAGTCACACCCACGATCGAGGCAGCATCCGTAAGCGAATGCCACTGCGGCTCGGTCATCGGAATTGGCTGGGAAATAGACTCTTGGCGTGTCATTGCTTTACCGGCATTTGACGTTGTGTAACTGGGTCTATCAGAAGTGTACGCTCCATGTTCATTGACACCCTTGGCCGAGAAATAGCCGACGCCCTCGCGGTCGCAGATGACGACGATCTTTGCAGCCAGAACCTCCCACTAGCTCTTCACATGGCGAAGAAGTTCGCGAGAAAATATCCTCGCATCGACTGCGAAGAGATCATCAGCGAGTGTTTCGTTGCACTTGCCCTGGCAGCGCGAGGGTTCGATCCTGACAACGGCAGGAAGTTCTCAACGTACTTCGGTGTTGTCGCGAGGAACCAAATGCACAAGCTGTTCGCAAAGGAACACAATCACGATGCCGCCATTCCACGTAAGACGATGCTGCAGGTCCTCATCATGCGTAAATGGCGAGAGGAAAATGGTACTTGGCCGACTCTTGAGGAAGTCAACAGCGAGAACCTGTTTAGCAGGCAGGTGCCGGTCGATGAGAAGAGATACCGGCAGGTCATGCAGGCCGTTACTCTGACCGAGCTGGCTACGCCGGCACATGCGATCGAAGAATCCGTCTGGGAGTGCCGGAGGATTGGAGATGAACCGGCAGATGCCGGCGACGAGGAGTACGCGGATGGTTTCTAAATCACCGGTCGAATTCTCAGTGCTTTTGTTCCGCTTCTCTTTCCTCTTCTTTGATTCTCTTCAAAACATCTACTGGCATGTTGTCGTACGTATGCACAGAACGCGTGTACTCATCAATGATTCGCCGAAGCCCTCTGAATCGGCGAAAGTGGCGAAGAGCATCTACCATGCAAACAAAGTAAATGCCTGCTACAGTTCCATCGATAAAGTAATAAAGCTGCAAGTACTTCTGTAGGAATCGCAAGAAAGACGCCAGCAGCACGGCGAGTGTCAGTGAGAGTATCATTCTTAACGTCGTGTAAGTCGCGTCCGTACGAACGTCTATCAGACGAATCGGATTGTCGATCAAGTACAATACGACTGCATCTTCGCGTTTCTTCTCTTCCTCAAGCCGTTCCCGACGCTTGGTCGACCAAGTTGCAACTAAATTGTCGATGAGCGGTTTCGCGTATGCCGCCGCGATGTTCACGAGAAATGCGATAATAACGGTGGAAATCCACCAAGCAGGAGTTGTAATCAGCTTGGCAAGCTCATCCATCTATATTTGTGCCTTAGTAATCGGTATTCCGCCGCTCTTCCGCGTAGACCAGGAGTGACAATCTCCAGAAGACCTTCTTCTACCAGATCGCGCAGCCAATATGCAATCGTACGGTGACTTTGCGGAAAGAATTTTGCAAGTGATCGGCCATCCAAAGGAAAAGCTTCACCTTCCGAATCTGCAGAAATCGAGATGACAACGGCGCGCAGCAATTCCCGGCCTTCACCGGAACAATTTCGGAAGTGCTCGCTCAATGGTTTCTTGCCGTTCGTACCGGCGTAGCCGTACTTTATGTCTCTCCATAGTTCGCGGAAGTCCTTCCAGTTAGCTTCGTAGCTTCTTGTTGTAATCCGATCACGGGCTTTCTCGTACCAACCGTCGAATTCAGATTTGAAATAATCTACTGGCTTGGTCCGAAAGACTTCGTCACTCTTCAAAAAGCAAACGATCTGTTTTAAGCAGCTATGACGTTCTCCTTTTCCGATCGGAACGTAACGGTCAAAGACGTCATGAATGTTCTGCACTGCTTCGGAAGGAGTGTGCTGTAGAGCCGGTGTTTCGAAAAAACCGCTATTTAATTTCACCCTCCCCTCCAAACCTATACCCATTGTGTGCAATTCAGTATCGAGAGAAATCTCGTCTGACTTCTGTACCGTCTGGGTAATATCATTCCGACTGGCGATGTCGCGGAAAGTTTGCGGATTATGCGATTCCCAGGTCCCCCCTGTGATCAATACCGGTGCGTGCCCTCCGGTGTTCCAGGTTCCAGGCAGTCTCAGCAGCCGTGAGACGCGGCTCTGCCCCACATCCATCTGATAGCCTGCTTGGGAAAGTTTTAGAGCGACGGCGTCTTCCCACAGACTTAGCAAGTCTCGGTAGGCATCGCGGTCGTTCTGCGATGCAAACAAGATTGGTTCGTCAAGGAGCCAGTAGGCATGAATGCCGCTTCCGGAGTCGACAACGATCGATGGCGGCAACAGTTCTTCCAGAATCCTGAGAGCCGCTGCACGAGGCGGGTAGGCCGGCTTCTTTGGATAGCAGTCAATGTCCAGCGCAAGGCATGCCACCGATGCCGTTGTTTTCCCTGAGCCTCGTCTCGGTGACTTCACCGGCTGCATCTGGGTAGCGATTTCAAAATAGACCTGCAGATCGAATTCCTGCGATGCGTTTCGCCGTGAACTCTTTGCTAATTTCTCAAGAGTATCCAGCTGCATCTGAAGCAGAATGAGATCCCGTTCCATCGCCAGATCGTAGGACTTGCTACTCCATTCCCGGGGACGGTTTCTCCAGCGAAATGCCAAGACTGCGTGACCGTTAGATGGGAGCACGTGACGGAGGAAATCCGTCACTGTCGGCGCATTTTCGCCGGCGCGTAGACTTATCATGACCATCCTTCTTCGTGCCGTCATCTGCTGCTAACAGGGGCGGCATTTTTCATGCGCTGCCCATGACGGCTAATTTGGTCGCTCAAGCGACCGATTTGAATCTCCTTGTGATGTGGTCGGTTCTTCCGACCGCGACTGACCAAAAGATACTTTCCTTGATCAGTACTAAATAAATATCGGTCAACCGATACCTAGCCGGTCAAAAACCATTCACCGGTTAACCGGTGACAATCGCGGGTTTTATACCTGAGTATGAAATTCCGACTTGAGTCCGTCTGATGGTTGGCGAGTGCCTGGTTCTCCTCGGCGATGGTATTGAGACGCTTCTCGTCGTTTTCGATCTCGGAGTGCTGGCCGGGCTCTACAACGAAACGAAGATCTTCGTTTCGTTGTAACGATTTAAGTATCTTGTCGACGCCTTGCTGCGTAACCCCAACAGCCTCGGCAATCTCCTCCTGGGTGCGGCAGGACATCCAGAGGTTTCGGAAAGAACCCCATTTCGTTCTCTCAAGCAGAACTTCTTGAACGGCGTTGAACGGCAGAAATCCGTTCACAGATCAGTTCAGCTTGAACCGTTCAAAATCCGGCAATCTCTATATTGCCGTAAGTGCTTGCCATTAAAGAGGATGGAAAGTGGAGCTGATGAGGATTGAACTCACGACCTCTGCATTGCGAACTGACCAGCGGGCTTCTCGTATTTCCCGGAAGTTACCGTGATTACACGACTTACGCCGCGATGAACTTTCTCTAATTTACCCCAAAATTAGACCATTTCCAGGTGTTTACTGACAAAAGTCTGACACGATTTCGACCGCTCCGAAACGATGTTTTCGGGTGGTCGTTGTTAGGGCTGACACGTTCTACTAAGTCCAAGCGTTGGGAATCAAGCTGTTGCCTCCTGGTCTCCAGCGTGGTAGGTCAATTTGCGCCTGTTCAAACTCCCCAGTCCGAAGTTCGGCGTGGTCAGTGATGATTACCTGGAAGTTGCCCACATCGTTCAGAATGGCTGTCTGCTGAAATATCCAATTGAACATTCGCTGAACAATATCACGATCTTCACTTTCGCTTTCCGAGTGGATGAATTCAATTTCACCATTCACTGCATCCACTTTATCAGGCGGGTAGAAGACTTGCGTTGGTTGATCAAGAACCAAAAATCGAGGAACAGTCCGATTGTTTGCGATGAAATAGGCATGCAGTGCGAAATGGGCGATCAAGTGGCACCCCAACCAGTTCTTGCCACTTCCCATCCGATAAAGAGGTAATGCGTCCCCATTCCTGTTGACCTCGACCGTCAAATTCTCGAAATCGATTCGAAATGGATGTGGTGCAAACTCAAGACTTAGATCAATTGCACTACGAGTCATCGTTCCTTGAAGTTCGTTCGAAATCCGGATCAACTGATTTCTGATATCCGAGGCTCGAATACCATCCTCCAGTTCCTTTACCCGAGCTTCTGCTTCCACAACTGCACTACTTAGTGAATTTCCCTCTCCCAAGCGATCACGCATTGCATCGAGATACTGAAGTATCTTACCGGCCACGATCGCCTGGCGAACTGTCAAATCGTATGTTGCCGTGACATCATCTCTCTCTAGCTGAAGTCGTCGAATTGTTTGACGAGTACCCGTTATTTGGGCGTCCATGTCGACGATCGAAGAACGCAAATTGTTCTGGTATTCCGTTAAATCTGGACTGTAGAGTTGAAGATTCGTGAGCTGTAGATTTGTTTCGAGCATCTGCTCCAAAACCGATTCTACTTTTGGAAGTGCTTCTGTTTCCTTCGCGATGTCCTGCTCACAAAGTGGACATTTTCGGCCATCTGCTCTTCGTGCTCCATACAGTTCGATGAAGGAAAGCCTGGACGACTGTTCGTTCCATTCAATAGCCGTTGAATCTACAAGACGATTGGCGTTCTCTACGGCGAGGAGTTGAGACTTTAGTTCGTGGCGGCGCTGTTCAAGCTGCATTAACTTTTGCTGAGATTCCGTGATTTGGTCATCGGATGCAATAACTGAATTAATTGCATCCGGAGACCATTTAGTCGCTGAGTCTAGCAATTTCAGAAGTTCTTCTGTTGTCGATGGCGGAGGACTCTGGCCGCTCAAAATACCGACGTGTTTGGCTTCGACTATCAGTGCTGCGGCAGAATCGAATCCGGTTGCTGCGAGAGCTTTGTATTCGTCAAGCCGACGTTGTGCGTAGGCCAGTTCCTTTTTCGCCTGTTTCAATCTCGCTAATCGATCCAGATAATCATCTTCTTGGAGACCGAGCAAATAAGGCAAAGAATCATAAATCGATCTTGCCTTGAAGCTCTCGCCCTGTTGATGGAAAAGTGTTCGCTTGCTTGCGATTTCATCTTGGTATTGAAGACAAAACTTAATAGCGTGACGAATTGTTATGTCATAACCCTTTCGGTCACCAGTTTCGGACTCGGTGACGTTCGGACGCATTCCGAGGAAAAATGAAATCGCATTAATCGCTGACTTTAGATTGTGTGTCGGGGCGAGTTCAGAGCCATCGGGAATTGCTACCGAATTACCTACTCTAATAAGAAATGCTTCCGAGGTTTGGCGACCGGGGTTCGGTGTTCGACGCGCAACGAACATTTCACCATTGTTCTTGGAAATAAGTTTCAACGCATACCACTCAACCGTTTCACGGATCACGCCATCCGGGACTCGGCACTCACCCGCTCCCATGCAATAGTCAATTATTTCAATCAGGGAAGACTTTCCGGTTGCGGAGTCGCCAGCAACTATGCTGACGCCATTAACATTGAACTCCAGTTCTCGTCGTCTATTTTGATAGTCGTAGAGTACGATGTATTTAATCTGCATGGTTACGGGAGAACTCGAAATTGATAGTAGAGAAATGTCGTATCGGGAACACGCGCGAACCAGCGACCTAAGTCTTTTGAAAACTTAAAGCAATGCTGCACTTCATTGGAGGTTGTTTGTTTTAGAAGTCCTTCGAGACCACGAGGACGTCCACGTACATGGATGAGATGCGCCTGCTCGTTTAATTGAAGGATTTGACCCGCGATTGCAAAACGGATCGCTTCTAAGGTGAATGGTCGGCACCCCAGAATTCGGCCAGCTAAACCAACACGAACCTGTGGGTTGTTTTCCAACCACCTCGTTAATGAAGTTTTCGTGGTGGCTGGAAAGGTTCGTCTAGTCTCGGAATGCAAGAGTAGCGGCAATATGAGATGTGATTTCAGCAGAGGCATGCCCTGCTGATCCGATACTGTTTTCTGATACGCTTTTACGGACGTTGCAATCAACGCTCCACAAAAAGCGGGATTGAATAGTGAACGTGTGTCGGAGGGGCGTGAATCCCAAGGGTCTAGCATTGGTTTCTGTGCTATGTGGGAGGAGCGAATATCGACTTCCAGTCCGGATGCCAGCCAAGCTTTGGGTGATCCGCCAGCATATGAAAACGACCTCGAACGACAGACGGTTCACCGCATTTGTGGCGTATTCTCATCGCTTCGAGGTGTGGCGCAGTTACGATCGCCCAACGAAAAACCTGTCGCCCGTTTTCTATTGCCGTACCCGCGCCACCCATGGAGATATCTTGGTGTAGAATTTCGCATTCTTCGATCAGCCTCTTTTCATGCGAAATTGCCTCATCCGGGCGAATCAACAGATGTCGCTGCCAATAGCTCATTAGTTGTTCAGCCTTCAGCCAGTCACGTTGCGCCTGCTTACACTGTTCTAATGTCGCATCGATCGCGTGCATTTGTCTAATAAATGTGCGACCCTCATCAATTTCTATGGGGATTGCAGCGTTCAACATTCCTTCGAAATCCGTGGGCAAATTATCATCTTGGAACTGCAAGGCAATTTCATGTAAGACTTCCTGAAGGGCATCCCAACTAATTTGTGTTGACTTTTTTTCTCTTAAATACGATTCGACAAGCATCTCCCAATGCCGAAACAATACTTGTGCAAACGGCTTGGGTTTATCGGATGGACCGTGCACGTTGAGTCTGCAAATTGCTGCGTCCAATTCATCAAAAGTCATTGCGTTGGTTATGACCGAGATTCTCTCAATCAGGTACTTGCGTTGGTGGTCGGAAAGCGAAAGAAACGCTTGATAGCATCGCCCGAGTGTTTTTTGACCCTTTTTCTTCTCTGCCAAAGCGACCATCTGGGATAAGGCTTTCGCGCGAGACTCGTCGGCATCAGCTGCTTGTAGAAGGCCAACTATGCTTGTTTCATCGGGACTAGGTGAGGTAGATACGAGATCAAACGTTACCTCGGATGTGACATCAATTGTCCCGGCTGAAATAGCTTCGCTCCATATTCGGATCGTCTTCCAGAGCGGCGCGCTAGAATTCGTTAGGACTGTTGCTGTTCGTTTAGTCTGGATAAGTTTGGTTAGTGTGCCTTGGCTGTGAATGTCAATGTCGTCGATGCACTCAATGTCGATGGCAACGTCGGAGTTATTCGAATTGCGCAAAGCGCGTAGCAATTCATAGAGCGCAAAGCGAATTTGGTACTTGAATCCAAGTATTGAATTGTCGGCGGAGTGGTCTTCGGGGAGCAAGGATGGCGTGGTCGTGGCGTTCATTTACCTGCTGAATTGTTTTCCAACTGGGAGCACTCCATTGCTGTTGTAAGGAAAAACATTTAACTTAACTGATGGTTAAGGTTAAGTAAATTGCAGGGGGGTGACTTGACGCCAAATAGGACGGTGTTGACGATGCAAGTCCGTACGGTTTTCGAGAGCGATACCGGATCAGAAAGCCATTTTGGGTGAGATTACACGGTGCATGTAAGGAAAAAGGGCCGCCCCGGCTAGGAGCAGCCTTTCCTTTTTCCATTCACTTCCAAGGCCAGATTGCCCAGGGGAATAGAACCCAATACGAAACCTCTACGTCGTTGCTCTCTTCTGATCGTTTGCGAGATGGTCTGACCATCAGGTAGATCGTAAGAACGACGTTTAGAAAGACGCCAATGATCAGAGTTGAGATTAGGAAGGTCCACATAGACTTTGACTCGAAAAACGCCGAAACTGTCTATCGCAAGTCTAGTTCGCCTCTTCCACTTAGGCAAAACTACCGTTTTCGTCGCGTGGGGCTGCGAGCATGCCCACGAACGTGGTGGAGACCCGTTCAATCTTGTCTTCCCACCCAGGGGTGCCTTGGAACTCGTGGACGAACAGCCCAACCAGTTGCTGAGTCAGTTGGAGCATCTCATCGCGGTGGATGAGTTGCTTTCGGCGTAGCATCGACAGTTCGATTTCGCGACTCAGACGGGTGATGGTTTGGAGCAGGCTGGTTGCCAGGGAGGGACTATCCGAAACCTGCTCTAGCAGGGCCCTGGCGACTGCCATCTCCGATTCGAGGCTCGACACGTCTTGAACCTGGGAGTGCCGTGAGACGGCCTCCTGGAGCCTCTGCGGTAGTTGGTAGTTCATTGGGCCTCTCTCATGATTTCCTCGCGTCGAACCTCATCAATTCGTCGCCATGCGTACTCAACGATGGCGTTGTGAAGCTCCTTGCGTAGTTGTTCTTTGTCGTCGTTCATTGCACGGCATCACGTAACTGGGTCTTCACCTTGCGAGATGTCGGCCAATTGAATCGGCGTGGCGGTTTGCTGGCCTGCCCTGCGATGGGAGGCCGCACGCAATGCCACCCCGGTCGCCATTCGGGAACGCCGAACGGATCGGAGCCGATGGGGACGGCCCACACTCGACAGTTGCCGGGGCAATGGCCGGGCGCGCTCACGCCATAAGCGACGATCCGCAAACGGTGATGATTGAGATAGTCAGGGGTGACCTCGACCTTAGGTCTCCCCATTACCGATTCGAGAAGCCACCGGGCTTTTCTGAACTCTGGCGATAGCCACGTGATGCCGATTTCCTTTGAGGTCGTGTAGTCGAGTTGACGACCCTTCGCCGGGGTTGGATCAGGGCCAGCTTCGATAAGATTATGGGCCACCCAGTAGTCGCGAAAGACGTTGTGCCAGTGTTGCGACGATTCGACCACGTCCAAGCCGGGCACCGTCTTTTCACGGTGGCGGCTTGGGTGTAGCGAATGCAGCCGAATGTTGAGCACGGGGCGGACGGATTCGGGTGGGGCATCCTGGGAAAGGCCTTCAACATCGCCCATCACGTCACGGTAGAAAACGCGAACGATCTTTGGCCGATCCAGGCCTATGTAACTCTCTCCAAGCGGTTGCCAGTGCGTTATCACACTCTCGAAGCTCTTCGTGAAGGCGACGACCTGACAGCCTGGGAACATCGTTTGAGATGGTTCAACGGCCTCATCGAGAAAACGCTCACGGCACCACACCCAATGCCGCGCGGGTTCGTGGAGCCAAACCGTTTCGGCTTCCTTCGTGAGGTCCATTAGGTCACCTCTGGGAGTTGGGACTTGCGTTGCTCGGCTTCCAGTGCTCGCGTCTGTTGCCTTGCCTGTTCAGCCTGTAGGCGTTCCGATTCGATGCGGGCATCGGTGGCGGCCTTGTTTGCAGCCGTGGCTTCCTGTTCTTCAATCACCCGGAGGCAGTCGAAATAGTGTCGACCGAATGACTCCGCACTGGGGAACTGGTGGCGCATCTCATAGAGGCTGTTGAGTTCATTCAGTTGATCTTCCGTAAGGGTTGGGTAGATCACGCTGCCACTTCTGCGAACAACTTCTAGGCTATCGACAGCGAGCTTAGCGGTGGGACTTGCGTCGAACTCTTGCTGCCATTTCGCGTCCTCCTGTTCGCCTTCCCACTTGGCTTGCTCAGCTTCCAGCATGCCGATACGTCGGCGAATGCCTGCGCGTTCACCCTTGTTGAGAGCGGAGAGCAGCGAGCTTTTCAGGAGCTTGAGTTGGTTGGCGAACGGGCTTTGCGGTTCCGTGGCTTCGGCCTTCGCATCTTCAGCTGCAAGCTTCGCGTGACGCTTAGCAAGCTCAACGGATTGGCGGTATGCGTCTCGCTCATCGGATGTCTTGAGGCGTCCGTCAGGATGGAACCATCGTGGATCGGGTGTAGTCATTAGTGGCTCTCCCATTGTTCGGATGCCGTGTTGAGCAATTGGGCAACCCTTGCAACAGCACAAGGGGCAATGTTGCGGTCGCGAAGATCGGACACAACGGCCTTGAAGGGGTTGCCGGTGCCGGTCACGTTGAGATGGCCCCCTAGTTGGAGCACGCTGAGAAGCCAAGCGTTCTCACCGTGGGCGGAGAATGGTTCGATCATCATGTGATCGATGACAGTGCGATAGATATTCAATTGATTTTCCTTTGTTGGGGAGTGAAGAGTTGCGGACAATTACGCCGTAGCTGACTCACGACAGAATGTGCTTCGGGGTCCGACTGACAATGGCGGAGGAAGCTCAGCACGACGCAACGATTGGCAACGTCTGGGTAGTCGCGAAGCACTCGTGCTGCTTGCGCATGGGTCAAGAAGTTTTGGTCCATTGGGACCTCCTGAGGGGAGAAAGAAGGGGCGAGCGGCACCACCGGTTACCGCTCGCCCTAACGACAGCCATATTTCGCCCGGCTGCCGCGCTCATAAAATTCCCGACGCTTAGAATCGCCGGGGTGGCACCATCCGTCACCGGTGCCAGGTTGTAAGATGCCAGGGGAAGGCCTGGGCGTTGCCTTGCCGCTGGCTACCTCCCGCTGCCTCTCTCACTGGCGGGAGTACGGTCTTATATCGTTCGGCGAAGCGTCAGGCGTTGGGCATGATTGCCGTGTTTGTGAATCTCAAAATCGATGAAGTGGGCCCCCAAAAAGTCAGAGTTGGACGCAAGGCCCGACTTGATCTTTCGCATGGTACGGGGCAGTTCGTGCGTAAGATGCTTCTCGATCATTTCTTTTTCGAAGTCGTTCGCGGTGCCGGTCCACTCGTCGTTGTCTTCAAGTAGATACGGAATGGCCGTGACCCACTCCGGGCGGTTGATATCGATCAGCCTTTGGCGTGTCGGCGTGTCAATAATGGGTAAGGCAAGTCGCCCGTTTTGTTTAGGGAGTGTAGCATTTGCCAGGGCGTAGGCGAACTTGGGCCCCTCCTGCTTGAGGTGTTTCATTAGTTGCTGTTTTGGAACGTCTTGTTGTGGCCGTGGCACGTAGATGGGTTGAATTCGCGTCGAAGATGCGAACATCGGGCAAGCGTGACTTTCATTGGCGCACTGAATCCAGTGCGTCATGTTGTCCACCATATAAGAGTCGGTTCGCATTTTGCGAATCGAGATACGCCTTGCGGTGACGAGTTCTTTTATCTTGTTGTACGCGCCACGCACACGTGCAACGTCCGTCTCCTCGACGACGCAAAGCAGGGCGTCGGCAACCTCACCGTTGAAGTCGGACTGACTAGTAAGTGCCCGGTCCGCTTTCACGACACCACGATTGACCAGCAACTCGAATCCCTCGTGGAGCGTGCTCTTACCGGAGTTTTCAGGTCCGGAGAGGAACAGGTAGGGTGTTGGCTCAAATGGTTGCTGGACGATTGACGCCAGGAGGAAAAACACGTAGTTACAACCGTTTTCAAATCCGTGTTCTCGACAATGTGGTTCCAGGTCCGCTCCGATGTGGGAGAGTACAGCATGCCAGTACTCACATTCGGCCTTCCAGTCTTCGCATCGCTCTAGGTCAAACGCCCAATTGATGGCGTTAAGGTTCCATTTTCTCCCCCCAGGGTACTCAGGGCCGAAAGGTTGGCAGACGGCCTCCCAAGGGCGAGTTATGAGCCCACCATAAAGCGATTCTGCATCCGTTCGACGGCAGTGTAGTGCGTGCATAAGGACTCGGGTGGCGTTGCCGGTAGTTTGGTATGACCAGTGATCACCCGAGGGCCGTGTTGTTTTGACCATGGGTACCGACTTCTCACCGAACTCCACGACTCGAACAATGTCTTCGAGCGTGCTGGTACTAATTGTAAGAGGTGGCTGATACGGTACGGGACAGACAAACTTCTCCCAATGCTTTTCGGGGTGGGGTGATGACCACGCAAGTTTTCCATCGTCTTCATGGCGACGGCAACGAACAAAGATGCGGTGCTTGCACTCGAAGAGTTCGAGCTTTCGAGAGCGAAGGACAGCTTCGATGTCAAAAGAGTAACCGAGGCGTCGAATCGTAGATTCAATCGCTTCGACATCCCCCTGGTATGCGTTTCCAGTTGACGTTTGCTTTAGTCGCTCGACAATTGAGGCACAATGAAGGTCGACGGAGACCGGCGCGAAGAATCGTTCTTGCGATCGACGCCAACAATCACCTGGGTAGGCAATGCAATAGATGCGTCCGTCTTCCACGCTGACAGGGGTATCGAGCGAAATGTCTTCTGTGACTTCAATGTGGGAGAATTTCTGGACCACTTCGCCCAGGGTTTGAGGTGGGTTTTTCATGGGTCAGTTCGTTGTCGGTTGGCTGAAAGAATAAACAAGGCTCCGCGCGGGAACCGACTTAACCGCGCGAAGCCCAGAGCGGGGGATCAGTCCCGATCATGTTTTAGGTTTGTTGCAGGCGTAGACGACCGTCTTCGGTGACAGTCCAAGCGTTAGGCGGCTGGCTAGAGATACCGCCAATGGAAAGAACCTTGTCAGAGTCGCGTCCGACAGGTAGATGGCGTGAGACCTCGTCAGCAAACTTCCAGCGAGGGCAAAGTCTTCGCTCTCGTTCCGGCAGCGTCGCAAGGTACGCGAGATGGGCGTCTTTGATTTTGACTTGCCCGATTGGGTTGGGGTGGTAGCAGGCTGCTAAGAATTCGATGATCGTCACGGAATGACCTCGTTGGTTGGGGAGACATCTTGGAGCCGTGACGGACGCTCCGGAGGATGTCGGAAATGGCTTTCTCTACCCTTACTATCCGCCAAAATCCAAGGTCCGTTCAGGATCAGAAGTTTATTTATCAGTAGGAGGGATTGGAAAACGAAACCCTCACTCGCAAGTGGTTGAAGGCTCACCGGTTGCGTTCTTGATGAGGGTTTGAGGGTTTTGAAAGCACTCTTCGCCAAGATATGTTCTCTTAAGTTAGATAGAAGATTTGAAACTGAACTCTCTTCTAAACCCCCAAACCCTCTTTAAATATCTAAAGCTTTTGCAGAGCCTGACTTGCGAGTGAGGGTTTGGATTTTCAATCCCCCGGAACCATTACTTCGCCTGAATCGCCCCACACCAACGCCTTGCGCGGTTAGATGTCGTTGGGGTGTGGTGGCGCACCACGCCAGATGCAGCCCTGGTTATCCACACGACCGTCTCGAAGCCTTCGGCCGATAGTTCCCCTCCCGATGCCGGTTTCTTTCTCGGCTGACTTGATCGAGACGAATTGAATCTTGCTGCCGTCCGGTGAGACTCGTTCAACCGCTCTGCCTCGCTTGCCTGCAACGTGAACCACAATCGCTTGAGCGTCCAACCACGGCAGGCCACTTAGCAAAATTTGGGCACCTTCTGGAACAGCCTCGGAACGCCCCCAGGCGAGTCCCTGACGGCCCACGTAGAGACAATGGTCGCCAGTGCGTTTAGCCTGCCAGAGTCTTGCATCTCGCCTCTTGGCGGCCTTCTGCGCGAGTAGGCGTTCGCGGTTCTTTCGTCGGTACTCGCGAAAGTATTCTGTTCGTTTTCGCTTCTTGGCCATGGAGTGTTTCATTTAGGGTCTCTTGTGAAATTCGGCCCTAAGTCCTTAGGAATAGTGTCAGAAAGTAGCTTGCTAGCCGTGGTGTCTAGGGTATACTCAAAGTGAAACACCTTCACTGAGAGGCACGCACCATGAAGACGGCTGTTTACGTTCGGGTGTCGACAGTCGGACAGAACGAAGCTGGCCAAAGTCGTGAGATTCAGCGATGGCTAAAAGGAAACGGAATCACCGATGTCGAGTGGTATACCGACAAGCAGACCGGTGATAACCTGGACCGTCCAGGCTTTGAGAAGCTTCAAGCCGACATCTTCGCGGGGCGTATCGGGTCCGTGGTCGTTTGGCGTCTTGATCGTCTTTCACGCAAGCTTAGAGACGGCCTGGACGTGCTCTGTCAATGGACGGACAAAGGTATTAGGGTCGTCAGCGTGACCCAGCAAATCGACCTTACAGGCACCGTGGGTAAGATGATGGCGGCCGTGCTGCTTGGCGTGGCTGAGATGGAGCAAGAGACACGCAGAGAGCGTCAGGCGGCTGGTATCGAGGCAGCCAAGCAGAAAGGCGTCTACAAAGGTCGGAAGCCAGGGGCAACGAAGGCAAGCCCTGCCAAGGTTGCAGAGCTTCGCGGCCGTGGATGGTCCGATGCCGAGATTGCTCAGCATCTCGAAGTCAGCCGTCAAACCGTGTGGCGATACGGGAAGCGGGCGGGCTGAACAATCGATAGGGGAGGGTCAAAACCTACCACCCGTACAACCGGCCCAACCAGCACAATACGCAGCCCTTTCGGCTATGGTTGTGCTGGTCGGAACTAGGACACCGCGTTAGCGTCCTAGGTTGCGTTCTGCCGGTGGCGTTGCGGTCCCAGACTTTGTCTAGGCGATTGCCTCTTTCACGTAATCTAGTCGGTATGTCTGGCATTGGCAAACGCATGGCGTTGGGTATGTATCTATCTAGACACTAGCTACATGCTATCGGCATATATCTTTTCTCGCGTGAAACGGCATTTTGCCGTGACCGGGTCACCGGAAAAAACTTTTCTGGGGATGGGTTACCAAGGCGGGTTGGCGGCCGTATTACGGGCGACAAGGGGGCCCAGGTCAATCCTAGGAATTCTGGGAATCGACTTACCAAGCGGCGATTGCCAACGTATTACGCCCGTCAAACAGGGCAAAAAAGGCTTTGCCATGAATCAACTCACTCACTTGGAGACACTCGAATGTCAGTTCGCACTGTTGATGCTGAATGCACCCAGGAATCAATCCACGTCGCAGAATGGTACCTGCGGAATTGTGACCACCTGGATTCACTACTAAACATTGGGTGGGAATACGCCCAGCGAAGTTTTGACCTTGAATTTGGAGACGAGTTCATTGAGGAAGTTGTTGAAGATATTGTCTCGGGATTACGAAAGGATGACAGCATTGAATCGGCAGTCGTTGGACAAACTGCGATCCTCTTAGCGGAGGAACTTGACCTGATATTGACCGTCGACTTCACAAGTTCGGCCCTGAATGATGGAATGGGAATCGAATTCATTGAGGACGTAAGCGAACATGGATACCCGTTTGACCAACAAGATTTTCGGCTCAGTAACGTGGATTTCGTTGACGTGGCCCGTGTCATCCTTGCACAGAAGACTTTTGAAATCACAGGCAGTTAGAGCCAAGTGAGAGGCGGCCCCGGTCGTGTCGTCTGGGACCGGGGCTGCTTTCGGAAAATCGACTTGCCAAACGCATCTCCCGAATACAGAGGATGCAGCCCCGGTCAACTCTCCAGGTGGCCGGGGCTGCCCGGTGGTGGTGGAATCAACTAAACAAGGAACGAACATGCTAGAAGCTGAAACAATCAAAGAAATCGACGCCATACTTGCTAAGTACAAAGCCGAACACGACGCGCGTAATTTCGACTATGTCGCGGATGACCTGGGAAACCTCTCCCAGGTCGATCGGCAAGAATCCAACTGGAATCAACACTGCTACAAAGATCACTGGTACGAACAATTAACCGGTGAACAGTGCGGGATAGATGGCCGAATCAACCTAACCTTTGGAGATATGCTCGCAGGTGAGTTTGCCGACCTCATCGACCACGAAACCTTCCTGGACATCCAGGGGGAAAATCTGATTCAGGGTCGCGTCACTGACGACGAATGGAATGAACGCATTGCCGAAGCCGGTGAAGACGCCCAGCGTGAAGTCTGGGAACTGGTCAACCAGCGTGAAGCGGAAAAGGTGTAGACGATGAAACAATGGATCAAGCAGCAACTAGCAGAACTCGACGACCTGAATGAGTTCAACGAAACAACGGCCGATGACTTGCGGTCCGTCATCTGTGAGGCAGAACGTGGCGGCAATGGAAGGCTTGCCCGATGCGGTAAGGGCATGCCAGATTCCCACAGACGGCGTCTCACCTGCATTTGTCCGGAACACGCTCTACGTGTGCTTGGCATACATTCAGTCAGGGCAGGCGAAGTCCGTGTCCACGTGTGGGCCGCTCACCGTGAAGCAAGCGGCTGCATATCTCAATGTCAGCCCGAAGACAATTTATGCCGCCTGCGAATCAAAAGCCCTTCGCCATTTGAGAATCGGCGAAGGGCGGGGCACGATCAGAATCAACAAGGCTGACCTTGAAGACTTCAAGCGGCAGGGTCAATCCGTTGTTGCAAAGGACTACCTGTCTTAATGACCTTCTTCATGTGCTCGGCGTTTGCCTGGACATGCCCATAGCGCTGTTCAACCATGCGACTATCGACGTGCCCCATGAGGGCCGCAACGAGTGGAATCTCAATTCCTTCCATGATCTTCCAAACCGCGAATGAGTGGCGAAGGGTATAGGCGACAAGTTCGGGCATGCTGAGTTTCACCTTCAAGCGACGGAACCGACAATTCACATTGTCCTTGTTCCAGGCGAGGCCGTTTCGGTTGAGTAGGATAGGGCCGTGCGCAGGTAGGTTGCGTTCCACGATTTCTTTGGCCACTTCGTCTAGGTAGATGAATCGTGTCCGCTTCTTGCCCTTCGCCTCCTTCTTTGGGAAGACAATTCGGTCATTTTCAGGTTGGTAGTGTCTTGGTTCCATGAGTCGTATCTCTTGCGGTCGTGCCCCGGTATGGAGTCCGAAGACGACATAATCCCGGAACAAGTCATCAGAAAGAGCGTCGACCAGCAGTGGCCATTCCTCAGGCTGCAAGTAGAACTCTCGCACCTGCCTGCTAGGTTTTTCCATCTTGGCTAAAGGGTTCGGCAAGCGGCAATGATTGATTGCCGCGATGACGTGACCAATTGCATCACTGGCGTAGGTGGTGCTGTTGTCTTTGTAATCATGCTTCACCCACGCATCCATATGTTCCGGGGTGAGTTCGGCAACACGTTGAAACTTGCCAAGAAACTTTGCGGCACGTTTAAGATGTCGCTGCGCCAAAGAGAACGTAGCTGGCGCGCGTTTCGCTTCGCAGAATGCCAAGTATCTATTGAACACATCATGACAAGTGAGGTCCGCATTCTGCGTGCCCACTTTCGTCATGGTGTTGTACTTGTCCCAGGCCTCATCTTCATCAGGTCCGAGATTGATCTGTTTGCCGTGTATCTGGACTTTCCAGTTACCAGATTGTTTGTGGAGCCACGGCCGTGGTTTCCGCTTTGCCATTGAGAGTACCTCCAAAAAGTGCGAGGTAACTCCGGGCGTACTGACAAATCTCTAATATCAATGTCAGAGTTTTCAAAAAGCGGTCGCTAGACAATATTCGCATCTCTTTGCAAATAAGCGAGTTAGAGAAAGTGGAGCTGATGAGGATTGAACTCACGACCTCTGCATTGCGAACGTGGGCGAGAATTTGTCATAACTCCTTTCCCTACAATTACCTTGGTTTGCACCGATCGAAAAAGGGCAGACTTAAGGGCAGAGAAACCAGGTTACGCTGTGGCTTTCGACTCCAATTGAGGTGAAAGCCATGTCCCAAAACCGTGAACCGAAACCGTTCTTCCGTAAATCAAAAAACGCCTGGTATCTTCAACTGGGCACCAGGCAGATTAGTCTCGGGCGAGATAAGAAAGAAGCCTGGACGCGGTACCATAAGATCATGGCGGATAATCAACCGCTTCGCGAGACCGCCACAATTGAAATGCTCTTCGAGCGGTTCCTGGATTGGGTTCAGGAGAACCGCAAGCCTGGGACCTACGACAAGAATCAAAGGCATCTATCGAGCTTTGCCAAGTTCATCGGCAAACGCACCAAGATCTCGGCCGTTCGAGGTTCTGATCTATCCGAGTGGGTGGAACAGGAAAAAACATGGAACTCGACCAGCCGCAATGACGCCATTACGTCGGTCATACGTTGTTTCAATTGGGCCGTTGGTAAGAATTTCCTAGCCGTGAATCCCGTCTCGCAGGTGCCCAACAAGCCACGTAGGCTTCGTCGCGAAACGGTTCTTTCGACGGATGAATGGCAAGGGATGCTGGCTCATGTGAAAGACGAGCCGTTTAAGGACTACCTTACGCTGCTCTGGGAAACTGGCTGCCGACCACTGGAAGCCCGGCGAGCCGAAGCTCGGCATCTCGATCTAGAGGCAGGTTTGATCGTCTTTCCCCCTTCGGAAGCCAAGGGAGAGCGGCACGAGCGTGTCATCTACCTGACACCGAAAGCCCTGGAGATTTGCCGCCGCTGGGCAAAACGTTTCCCCGAGGGGCCGATCATGCGGAATACGAACGGTAGGCCCTGGACCAAAGACGCGATCAATTGCCGCTTCACGCGTCTCAAGAAGAAACTTGGCAAACGGGTCTTCGCGTACGCCATCCGTCACAGCTATGCCACTCAAGGACTGATCGATGGCGTAGACTCCGTGACCCTTTCGCTGCTTATGGGGCATGCAGACGTTAGCACCCTTGCTAAGAACTACGCCCACCTCTCGAAGAATCAGCAGTTCCTCAAGAAGCAGGCGGAGCGAGTTCGGAAAACGGCCTAGAGAAGGTGTTTGCGAGGCGTTCGCTGGAGCGATTCCAACTTGGTTGGTGTCTGCCGCTTCAGCGATCGCTTTACTTCCTCGACATCAAATCGTAGTGTCCCACGACCGCAGCCGATGCGATAGCACGGAATGCGATCTTCTTCGACCATCGCGTAGACTGTTTTGGAACTCACGCCCAGAACGTTTGCCAATTCTTTCACACTGACCATACCGTTACTCCACTCACATCCAAGGACTCAATTGTCGTCACCCAGGGATAAGACGAGGGAGTCGCCCTGATTCGGAAACGATTTGTGATGAATGGTGTTGATTGGAATCCTTACCTGGATACAAAATGGCTCTAAATCGGCGAGATTTGCCTCAGGAAGTATCAACTCACCTGTGGAGGTGGTGTCCCAGCCAATTTCGGGAGTTCAGTCTCTCCGCGTGCAGAAACAGGCGTTTTGAGATGACGATGTTTCCAGGCAAAGAATCCCCTGCCAAGCCAATTACGGAACGAACTCAAATCGCGGATGGTAATTATGGGGCATGAATCTGGTCGAGCGTGTGTCCCACGCCCAGGCACCAGCGAGTTATCCACAGGTCCCTGGTGTGTTAAATAGAGTTAGAAATAAGTGTTACGCTGTGGATAGCATCTCGCAAGCCCTTGAAGTTCGGCCCGTTTTAAGAACGCCCGGTGGGTGAAATATCGAAACGCGGTGGGTAAACCGTCGAAGATTAGTGGGCAGAATATCGAAACATCTTGACGGGTGGGTGAAACATCGATAGTTGGAAAAGGTGTGTGAAATATCGAACCCAGGACGCTTGTGAATTCTTCCGCCGATCTCCGTTCTCCTCTTCTTCCTGACCGCCATCCGACGCCGGACTTCTTCGTCTGCGACATATTTGACGCTTCCCCTCGCGGTGACATGGCCAGCATGGAGCATCCCGTGTTTTCGCTCTCCACAAAACCCGATCACCGGGTTCGCCGTTACGAAAACGGGTGCAACTATCTTGAAATCAAGCCGTCCGCCGATGGTCTAGCGACGGTTCACGATCGCGACATTCTCATCTACTGCATCTCGCAACTGATGGCATCATGGAACGAAGGGAAGCCGATCTCGCAGGTAGTTCGCTTCAAAGCTCATGACTTACTTAAGGCAACGAATCGCATGACGAACGGGCAAGCCTACTTGGGCCTCAAGGCTGCCCTAGAACGTCTATCGGGAACGCGGATCAGCACCAACATCCTAGCGGGCGGCCAAGAAGAATTTGAAACGTTTGGGTTGATCGAACGTGCCAAGATCGTGCGGGAAACCCGCGACGGCAGAATGCAGGACGTCGAAATTAAACTCTCCGATTGGGTCTACGCCGCGATTGAACACAAGGAAGTTCTCACGCTCAGTCGGAATTACTTTCGCCTGCGAAAACCACTCGAACGTCGGGCGTATGAAATCGCCCGCAAGCATTGCGGTCGACAAAGCCAGTGGCGAATTTCACTGGAGAAACTGCAGCTCAAATGTGGTTCCAGTTCTACGTTGAAGGAGTTTAGACGCCTGATCAAGGCCATTGTGGACGAGGACCGAAAATTCAATCACATGCCTGACTACTTAATTTCCCTGGAAGGGGACATGGTCATCTTTGCGAATCGGGGGACAGTGCCTGATTCGATCTCAAATGGAGAGGAGATCGTCATTCCGCCACTGAAACCCGAAACCTATGTAATTGCAAAACAAGCCGCTCCGGGCTGGGATGTTTATCTCTTGGAGCAAGAATGGCGAGGGTGGATCACCGAGCCGCCGCAATATCCCGATGCGGCCTTTGTGGGGTTTTGCCGGAAGGTTGTTGAAAAGCGTGGATCTCTCTGAAACGGCGAGGAAGACCGGGTAAGGGGAATTGAAACATAGGAGGTTGAAAATGCCTTCGGCCTTGCGTTCAAGTTGGTGATTCCAATCGCTACAATGAATTGCTCAAACAAATTGAAAAGTCCTCACTTTGGCAATAATGACTGGCATGACTCGCACCAAGAAACGTATCCTGGTCGCCCTCTATCATTCCTACGTCGACACTTCTAGTGGGGCGGCGATTTCTCTTAGGGATTTGATGGAAGCTTTGGCAAGTCGTGATACGGAGGTTCGTGTGCTCTGTGGCCCTCGACTCGACTTCGAGGGGGCGAAGACCAATGAAGAGTTGCTCCGAGAACAAGGGATTCCGTTCAAAACGTATCGTGCGTCGCATCAAGGTGAAGGCTTTCGATTATGCATGTTTCGAACGGGAGGAATCGAAGGAGGGATTTGGATTCCGAAACATCCCCAGGCAGACCCAAATCACGCCGTTGGGGAGGCTTGGCTTAGTTCGTACCGTGATCTGGTAGCGAACTGGAAGCCAGACATGGTGATTACGTATGGTGGCTTCTGGATGTTTCAGCCAATGATGGACATTGCTCACCAGCACGGAGCCAAAACGGTCTTCTTTCTGTGCAACTGCGCTTACACCAATGGTAAGATGTTCGAGAAGGTGGATTGCACGATTGTTCAATCGAACTTTCATGCCGAATGGTGCCGAAGAACATTGGGAATTGAGGGAGTTCCTTTGTACCCCTTGATTCCGCCAGAGCGTTATCTTTGCAGCGATAAGCGTGAGCCCAAATATCTCACCTTCGTCAATCCACAGCCAGCCAAAGGGCTTTTTATTTTTGCCAAGATCGCGGAAGTGTTGCAGCGAAAACGGCCAGATATTCCTTTGCTGGTTGTTGAGGGGCGAGCCAAGGGACACCTGTTGGCTCAGGCTGGTGTTCGGCTATCTTCCCACAACCTCTTCCGTATGGCGAATACGCCCGACCCCCGCGATTACTTACGAGTTACGAAAGTGATGTTAGTTCCATCCGTGGTGCAGGAGACGTTCGGTCGTGTGGCCGCCGAGGCGATGATAAATGGAATACCCGTTGTGGCAAGCAATTGCGGGGCTTTACCCGAGGTGGTCGGCGACTCAGGCAGGCTCGTTGATCTGACTACTCGATTGATGAATTCAACATCAGTAATGCTGAAGGATGAGGAAATTGCTCCTTGGATTGAGGCAATTGAACAGCTTTGGGATGATGTCGATTCAGATGTCTCAAGCCGGTGTGTTTCTCAATCGAAACGATGGTCGATGGAGTCGACACTGCATGAGTTTGAAAATGTCTGGAATCATGCGTAATTGAGCCAGTGTGTTAATGAAAAGAAATTGGCGATAGATAACAATCCGATCTCTGATCGAGTTAGCGAAGAACAGGGGCAGGCCCGGTTAGACGTGAAAACGGTTTCGACACGCCTGATTTAGGCACAAATATTTATCAGGAACATTGGATATCCTTTTTGAAGCTTGAGCAAGAAACCCAAGCCGCCGCCGTTAGGCGTGCCGCCCGCGAAGAGTCAACACCGCAAGCCGTGGAAGCCTGTCCAACCGGTACAGCCTGCGAAGATCGTGATGCTACGGTAGTTCACTGCGTGCGAATTACATTGCCAACTTCATCAAAGAACTCACCCCTTGAATGCCCAAGGAACTCCTCATAGTCATTCCCATTGACGCTGCATACGGAGTCGTCCTGCATGACATTCAGTCGATCATGAAATGTTCTGATTTCCAATTCGTCAGCTTTCTTGTTCCCAGTCGCAACATATTCTGAAATGGCATTACGAACGGCCGTATTGCCATCCTCAGAGAACATTCCGAAATCTTGCGGAATCTCGTATTTCAATCGGTGACGAACAAATCCTTCCATGATGGCGTTTCTTATATTCTGCCGAACATCTGAGTCGAACAATTCTTCATGTTCGTTTCCAATCTCGTCAAGGAGATTAAGCAATCTCTTTAGAGCATCTCTCATTTTCATCCTACCTGTGATTTCCGATCAGTATCCAAAGTCAGCGGGAAGATCGCCGTAGCCAAAGATGTGGCGAAACTTCTCCCACTTCTCTTGTGTTACCGGCGACACCGGGTTATTGGGATCGCGATACCTCACATTGGGAGGTTGCATGCGATCTATGTATTCTTCGTCAAACCTCCGCTGCGCACGAGCATTCCAGGGATATGCGCTATCATCCACTCCCCGGGGTGGACCTGTCTTCGTTTGAGGAATCTCGACTTCAATCCCATCTTGAGGTGACTTTCCGTAACGTTTCTGGAAATCGTTTGTTGATCCAGTCTTCGTTCGCCCCGATTCCGGTTTCAAGTACACGCCCCCTTCACCTTTCGTCGGAGTATCGACGGCCCGTTGCCGAAGGTTGTTGGGATTCGGACCGGGAACTCGTCCAGCGTCAAAATCCACGCCGTTTGGGGCATCTGTGCCATCCCCCGGCTTGCAGGTATTATTGTGAACCAAAGCCCCGAGAGTCGAAACACGGTAAACGTGTTCCCCTTCCACGGTCATGTTGTAGACACGGTGGACTCCGGGAACTTTCGTTAGGGATTGTACCCATAGCGGACCATCGGGGCCTTGCAGCTGGTCCCCTTTGCGAAGTTCACATACGGAAACCCAGCGATCGTCGGTAGCTCGGTAGACTTTGTGAAAGCCGGTCGGGCGAACCGATTCCGTCACGCCGGGTGGCACTGGCTGCTAAGGAAACCTCCCGGTGTGCCACGGTGCCTCTGGCCCGTGTCTGGGAAGCAGGGAGATGCCCAACTAGGTAATTAAGCAGCGTCAGAGTCAGACTGGTTTCTGCTGCTATGCAGTCCGTGGCCAGTTTGCCTCTAGCAGTCGTGGACTTCCGAGAAGCGAAACGGCATCCAAACCCGGGCAAGATGCCCGGGGCACCTGGCGGCGGCAATGCGAAGGCTTGTGGCTCAATGACAAAAACGCCGTCATTGGGCTATCGAAGATGAACCCGTTGCCGAGGATTCAGCGGTCAACAAGGGCTTGAGCAAAAAGCCCAAGCCGCCGCCGTCAGGCGTGCCGCCCGACAAGAGACAACACCGCAAGCCGTGGAAGCCTGCTCAACCGGCCAAGCTGCAACCGTTCAAACCGGCACAGCCTGCGAAGATCGATCGAAAGATCAAATCAACTATTCAGTCTTCGACAACTGGTTTTCTTGGGGAGAGAAACGGGTCTAACCTCTCGTGTACTTCGCCCCTTGCCACTACGAGTACCTTGTACCCATCAAAGACAGCATTTCCGGTGCATTCATCATCTGACCAATATACGAGACCATGACTCCCCGGAAGAAGTTCAACCAAACGTTGCAGCACGTCTAACAACTTATCGTGATCCGTTCCTCGATGATTAGCACCTCCTGAACACTGAAAGACCTTGGAGTAGTTCACATGGACAATGCAGTCATTGGGCTTGCAGTTTAACTTGTCACGTACAATTGCTCTCAGCGATTCGACCTTTGAGTCAAGCTGCCCACAATCAGATTCTTCCGTTGATTCGCTGAGTTCAATCCAAAGATGGTACTCGTACATGGTCTTGCTCAATTCAAAGGGGTGTAATGTCGATGACAGGATCAACTCCGTACCGTTTGCCATACTCTTCGAGCTTCCGCAAGACATCTCGGTGCGGAGGACCTTCAAAGTGAAAGTACGGTTTTCGCCCACTCTGAATGGCCGTCTCAAAAGTTGCTTTTGCCTGATCTCGAAACTTCTTGTTTATCACGAAGTTCGCTGGCTTCGATTGAGCAACATAGAGATCACTGACGGCATCGAACTCATTGTCTGGGCCGTTAGAAAACTTTACTCGTGACTCACCTCCCAATCGTTTGGCCAGCGCATCGGCCGCAGGGTCGGGACTATCAACCTTGACGAGCTTGCCGAGTCCATCGTTTGGGACATCTGCTCCATCTCCCGGAGGACAAGTATTATGCACCAAAGCCCCAAGAGTTGAAACACGATAAACATGCTCCCCTTCCACGGTCATGTTGTAGACGCGGTGGACACCCGGAACTTTAGTGAGGGATTGCACCCATAGCGGGCCATTGGGGCCTTGCAGTTCATCCCCTTCGCGAAGTTCACATACGGAAACCCAGCGATCATCGGTAGCTCGGTAGACTTTGTGAAAGCCGGTCGGGCGAACCGATTCCGTCACGCCTTCTGGTGTGACGAGCGTCAGTTCGTGGACGTCGTTATTCAAATGATCGACGGTAGTCAGCACTACCCGACCAGGCCCCTTGGTAATGGGCGGGCAAGGTTCGATCTCACGAACCGTAGCCATCAAGTCTTCCGGTAGCCCCATTTCCACCAGATCGAGCGGTATGGGAACGTTGCTGCCGACTTGAGCCTGGAACGTTTCGATCCATTCCGGGGACTGCAAAGTTTCGACGTTGACGACATCCAGCGTACCGTCTTCCCAGTGCATCTCGGAACGCAATCGCAGCAGTTTCCAGGTGGCAGGATTGACTTCGGTTTGCCCCACCATTTCTGCGGAGGTGAACGCCCCTGCAATTCGATTCCCTACGCGAATCTTTTCAATTGCGATGGTCGACGATGTCGAAGTTGGCTCCGTATTCGAGGAAGCGACCGCCGTTGGTAAACCACTGGAAGATGGCTGGAGCCCCGTATAAGCAAAGACGGAGGCGACCGATAAGCAGAGGGCCAACCAGATCCAACCCCAAAATTCACCACCCACGCTACGAAGCGGTGGAACGGGCGGCTCGGAAGCCAACGCTTTCGCGTGATTAGCAGAGGTCGCTACACACGAGACTCCGACAGAGGGCAGCTCGTTTGTGTCGTTGAGTTTTTCCATCACAAGTTTCTTCGGCTTCAGTTTCTTATCGTTGGACTCTTCTCGTTCCCACCGTAGTGAGAAAGGTTGCCATTGTCGATTTCGTTTTCGCCGCTGCATTCGCCAGCCAGCATAACCAACAAACGTGACGAAGCCAGCCATCGCTAAAGAACCGTAATCCGATTCTGAAGATTCTAGGCTAACAAACTCTGCATTGGAATTTTCAATTGTATGAAGCAGAACTGGGGTGCCTGCCACAAAACATGTCCGGTCGCTGGGACAAGGATTCTTGCGAGACTGAGAACCGACCTGATCTGAAGTCTTTGAAAGTCCACGAGAACTCTTGGTTGGGTTCTTGGAAGTACGCAAAGAGTTACCTGCTCTTCTCGCGTTGCTACCCTGTTTAAGGCCTCTCCTCGCGTTTTTCGCTGATCTGGCGGCATCCAAGACTTCTCCTGCTAGGCCTGACGCTTTTGCTCCTAAGCCGACGTCAGCGGCCGCGAATAGGCCACGTGTGATTCGCTCTTCGGTAGAGAGTTCCTGGTCGTCGATCAAACGACCGCCACTGTAGGCCTCGTATAAGTCTTTGCCAGTTCCAATAAGCGGTATACCGGCCGGGTGGCACTGGCTGCTAATGAAACCTCCCGGTGTGCCACGGTGCCTCTGGCCCGTGTTTTGGGAAGCAGGGAGATGCCCAACTAGGCAATTTAGCAGCGGCAGAGTCAGGCGGGTTTCTGCTGCTCTGGACTTCGTGGCCAGTTTGCCTCGAGCAACCGTGAACTTCAGAAAAGCGAAACGGCATCCAAACCCGGGCAAGATGCCCGGGGCACCCGACGGCTCACGCACGCATGGGAAAGAGCCCGCCGGTGCGTAGATACCAGCATGAAGACGTTTCACGAATGGCTGGCAGAGCGAGAGCGGCGGCAATGCGAAGGGCTTTGGCTCAACGACAAGAATGCCGTGATCGGGCTGTCGAAAATGAATCCGTTGCCACGGGATTCAGCGGTGAACAAGAGCTTGAGCAAGAAGCCCAAGCCGCCGCCGTCAGGCGTGCCGGTGTTCAAGCCGTGGAAGCCTGCTCAACCAGCCAAGCTCCAGCCATTCAAACCGGCACAGCCTGCCAAGATTGTGATGCAGAAGCGTCCGACTTAGCCTGCCGACTCAAATTCAATGAACTCTGGTGGAACTGAATCGGCCAGCCAGACCTTTTCATTGCCTTCATAGAAACGGACATCGTTCGCTGTGGCTTCCTTTGCCAGCACTCGGAGAATCACCGGTGCCTTGCTCTTTCGTCTGCCAACTTCGAGGGCCGTAGCTTCATCGGTCGAAAGGTGGACGTATTGCCGCTTCATTGGCATTAGTCCTGCCGACAGAATTTGTGGAAGCACGTTGGGGCTGGTTCCGTGGAACAACACGTCGGGTGGGGTGGCTGGCGTCTTCTTCAACTTGCCAGCGACGGAGTGTCCATAGATGGCACGAATCCTGTTGTTCTCCATCTCGTGACGACGCTTCGATGAGGCTGCGATCATGTGAGCGAGATCAGCCGCACATAACTCGCTCCATTCTGAACGCTCTTTTCTCAAGGCAGAAAGAAGCGACTCAACCGGCGTCCATCCTTCACTATCCAGTTCCAATTCATAGAGCCACGGCTCGTGGCGAAGGGCGTGGGAAACCGCTTTGCTCAAATCAACTGTGCTATTCATTCTCTGTCGCCTTAAACTCCTTCGCTATCTTCTCGATTTGCTCTAGCCACTCAGTGAAGTTTTTTGCTACCCCTCGACTCTCAAAACCCGGAGAGCAAAAACTGTGGATGTAAAGCACTCTCGGGTCACCTGATGTGTCGGCACCATCGAAGCATGCCACATCATCCGATCCTCCGTCTTTGGCAAAGGGTACAAGTTCACGATTCGGGAATTGCTCCTTCAACGTGTCCGCCCAAAAAATCGAGTTCCTCTTGTAAGGTGCGAGCCATCCCCATGGTTCAATGTCAGGTAATCCATCTCGCACCAACTGCAGATAGCTCGCTGGGAACCGGAATCCTATGAAACGTGGGTAGTCATCAAACAAATAGAATTCAGGCATCATTTACTCCGGCATTCCAGTTGGGCGTGGCAGCGTGTTGCTGCCATAGGGGGTCTTACTACCAAATCCGCCAGACTGACGACCAATGCGTATTTGGATCGCTTCTCCCCACGTCGAAGGCACGTTACCAGAATGTGAGAATCTCTCTACTTCGGCTAGCGTCAGAGGAGCATCGAATGCTCTTTCCTGCATCTTCACTTCAATTCCGGCTTCACGTGCCGCACGAATACGGGTGTTGTCCATGCTTGTCAAACGACCGTCTGGCATGCGAACAACATCGACTGGATCACCTTGCCATCCCTTCGTTCGCATACTCTCGACAAGGTCGTTGTAAGTGAACGGTTTGCCCGTAACTCGGTCCACCTTATTGAACGACACCGAGTTTTGAGAGAAGCGAATATCATCAGCCGATTTCGATAATGTTGTTGGGGCATTTTTAGCCGAACTCGCGACATTGTCAAGTTGCTTTGCTCCCTGGCCCGCCGCTTCCTCCGTTACTTGTTTTGCTCCTTTTTTTCCAAGAGCTCCAGCCGCTGCTTCCAAACCATCTGTTGCTACCTCCTTTACAACATTTCCCTTACTACCTGGGAGGCCTCCCATTGCCGTGGTTAGGCATGCTTCGGTTAATTCAGCAGCTGCAATTGCTCCTTCTGTCACTTCCTTGACTGCGTTATTTACATCATCTCTTCCGCGATCCATCATTTGCTTGCGGCTCTTGCGATAATCATCCATCAAGGGCCCATCAAAATTCACATTGATAGATCTTGGGTCAGCCATATTAGCAGTTGCGCGACGTTTAAGATCATTCGTCGATTTTAATCGACTCTTAAAGCGGCGAATATCATTAGGAATGTTGGCCCATGCGCCAATTCCTTCACCAATCTGTTTACCTCTTGTTTCGCCAAATCCCCAAGGATTTACTTCTTCGTAGAGGAACCTTCCCCACGTTCTTTCCTCAAGGCCAGAGGGGTCACTAAATACTAATACGGTGTTGCCGACATATCGATACAGGTTCTCATCCCCAGCATCAAACCCCAACGGATCTTGGCTAATCCACTGTCCTGTCCCAGTGTCGTAGTACCTTGCCCGGTTGTACTGCAACGCACTTTCTTCGTCGCGTTCACGTCCCGTGTAAGCGAAAAGTAGATCGATTGCGGTGTTACTTTCCGAAGTAACGTTGCCGAACGCATCGTAGGCGAGATGATTAACAATTGTCGTTGTATCGGTGACAGGGTTATAAGAAGCAACGTCGCGGATACTCCCTAAATTGTCGCTCAAAGCCCAGAGAACATCTCCTGCACTACTGGTGCTGGTGACTTCCTCTTGGGCTAATATCTGGTCAACGCTGGCCCCATACAGAAAGCGGTCGATTAAGTCATCACTTTCATCAAACGCGAACAGAATGTGATCCCCCGCGTTGCCCATTTCTTCGCGAAGTCCGTCATAGATGTAAACCTCCTTGGTGGCCGTACCACTGCCAGCCCCATCGGCATCGATCGTTTTCACGATGCGGTGATTGAAGATGTCGTATGTGTAGTCAACATCATGGGTGACTGAGCCGCCACTATCCTTTGTGGTGATGCCGGTCAAGCGGTTGCGATAGTCCCATTGGTACTCGATCACTTCGCCCGTCGAGATGTTAGTCTTGGTAAGACGGTTCCCTTCGTCGTCGTACGTGTAACTGTACGTCCCGTCGGAAGTGATTTGGTTGTTGTCCCCAATGGTGTAGCTCGTACGATTGCCATTACTATCGTAGGCGTACGACTCATCGTTGGACGTGCCGTTGCGGTCGGCTCCCGTTAATTGACTGGTGTCATCGTAGCTGTACGTGGCATTCTCGGCCGAATATCCGGTCACCGTAAAATCGGTCAAGCGGTTTGCCGAGTCGAAGCCCCAGGTGTAACCAGCAAGCGTTGAACTGCTACTATCTTGGTAGCTCAATGCGGTCAGTCGATCGGCACGATCGTAGGTATAGCCGCTCGTATAAACCAGTTCCGAGCCAGCTAGATCGGCATAGGCGGTAATCGATGCAAATTGATAATCGTCTTCGGCATCGTACGTAAAATCGACCCGTTTTTCCGCGACAACACTTCCGCCGGATCCGCCCGTGCCTCCTTGGGTGACTCGCGTGAGACGATTCCAGTAGTCGTAGGTATATTCATTCGCCAGGTCATCGGCGCCATCCACGACTGCCGTTAGGCCCGTGCGACGACCGAGCGAATCGTACGCTTCCTCCAAATCGACATCAAAACCTAGGGCTGCCAGGTCGTGTTCGGTATTCGTTACGCGCCCTAAGTTGTCGTAAGTGAACGTGTAGGTGGCCGCGGAATCGGACGCACTGGTCAACTGAGAAGCGGCATCGTACGCGTAGGAAAGTGTATGGAGGACGGTGGCTCCATCCATCCACTTTTCGGCTGTGCGGCGCTGTAAATCATCGTAAATGTACTCGGTAACCCGGCCGTTGCGATCGGTATACTCTGTCAGGTTGCCAGCCGCATCATATTCGTAGCTGCGAACGTCACTCAGTTGGTTCGTATCGGTGAGAACCTGATTCAGGTAGTCGTACGTCCAGGTTGTGACATTCTCCTCAGGATCGGTCAGAGTCAGCATATTGCCGTTGGCATCGTAGGTATATTCCGTCTCGCCACCTTCCGCGTCGGTCTTCTTGGTCAGTCGACCAAGATTGTCGTATAGATAGCTCGTGGTATTGCTCAGGGCATCAGTTTCACTCGTGATCCGACCGTTTGAATTGTAGACGTAGCTCGTCGAAGCCGCTGCTTCGCTACCGTTGGAACTCGCTTGCCCCGAACCGGTAAGCTGAATTTCAAATGACGACTCATCGCTATCATTGTTATTGATTGTCAAAGCGACCGAATAGGAGGCGATCGACGTGGGAGCGAATCGCACGGTGATCGTGGTTGACTCACCTGGGGCTACTTCCTCATCGGAATAAGAAATGATCTTGAAATCACTTGGGAGGGTGATCGAGCTAATCAATAGATCGCTGCCACCGATATTTGCGATCTCGAATGTTCGGATCGCGTATTTACCAATGTCGACTGCCCCGAAGCTCACCGAGGAAGAACCGTCGGTAAGGACGACGCCCGAAACAACGCCATCGGTCACAACAATCTCTGCCCCGCCCGAGGCCGAGCCGGTGACTCCCGTCCCCGAGCCAAGCCCGGTACCGGAAGCGAGCCCCGAATCGTCTGGATCGGCTTCGGTGACCGAAATAATTCTTCCCAGGTTGTCATACTCGTAACTGGTCTTGCCATCCCGAGTAATGACGGCTGCTAGTTCCCCGTCGTCGTTGTACTCAAACAAGGTCACCGGGGCCAACTGGGATCCCGCGCCATCATAATCGGGCTCGTAGATGGCAATCTGACGGCCCAAGGCATCGTAGATGTAGACCGTGGTGCCAAATGGATCGGTCATGGTCGCCGTTAGCCCGGCTGAGTTATAGGTGTAACTCACCGTCTGAGATTCGGCGTCGGTGACACTCGCCAGTTGCCCTCGGGTGTTATAGGTGTAGGTGGTAACCGGCGCCGAGAGTGAGCCACCACCATCCGGATCGGGGAGGGTCTCTGTTCGCAGCCGCCCCATGGTGTCGTAGGTATAGGTGGTGGTGCGGGAAAGAGGATCAGTAGCCGTCAACAAATTCCCCGCCGCGTCATAGGTGTAGCTATACACAGGCGAGGTCGCTGAACCTGCACCATCCGGATCGGGCAAGGTTTCGGTGATGAGCCTGCCCAAGTTGTCGTAGGTGTAAGTGGTCGTGTTGCCCAGCTGGTCCGTCTCACTGGTAAGTTGACCAGCGGCGTCGTATACGTAGGTAATCTCGGCAGCCGAGAGGGCCCCGCCACCATCGGGATCTGGTTCCGTCAGAGTGATCAGGCGGCCCAAATTATCATAGGTATAGGTCGTCTCGCCTCCATTGGGATCGGTGACGCTGACGAGTTCTCCGAACACATTGTATTCGTACGTCGTTACAGGCGAGGTTAAAGCTCCGGCACCATCGGGATCGGGCAAAGTTTCTTGGGTAAGATTGTTGAGATTGTCGTAGACGTAAGTCGTGACATGTCCCAGTGGGTCGGTGGTGGTCAACAAGTTTCCGACATCGTCGTAGGTATAACTTGTAACCGGAGCTGTCTGCGCTCCAGCTCCATCTGGATCAGGCTCAGTAACCGTTTTCAGACGACCTCGATGGTCATAAGTATAACTCGTCGTCCCCTTCGAAGTTGTTTTCGAGGCAACCTGTCCCATGGCTGTATAGGTGTACGTGGTGACCAAAGCAGCCAGAGGCCCAGCTCCGTCGGGATCTTCCGTTTCGACTTCGACTAGCTGATAAAGATCGTCGTAGGTATAGGTTGTCGTACCTAACGGAGTCGTTTCGGTGAGCAGGTTTCCTTCGGAGTCGTAGGTGTATGTTGTCGTGACACCATCGAAATCAGTATAGCTAGTGACACGACTGAATGCGTCGTAGCTCGTGGAACTGGAAAGCGACGTCAAAGAACCTACACCATCAGGATCTGGCAGCGAGACGCCGGTGACTCGCCCGAGATTGTCGTAAGTGTAGGTGGTAACACCACTGAGCGGGTCGGTTTCCGTAAGGACGCGTCCTACTGCATTGTAGGTGTAGGAGGTGACGGGAGCTGACAGCCCACCCGCGCCATCGGGATCGGGGAGGGTGATACTGGTGAGCAGGCCGTCGGTATAACCATACGTGGTGACGTTCCCCAGTGGATCCGTTTCGGTGAGCACGTTGCCCGACGAATCGTACGTGTACGACGTCTCGGGTGAAGTGAGGGCTCCTGCGCCATCTGGATCTTCTTCTGTGATCTCGTCGAGTCGCCCCTTTGAGTCATAACCGTAGGTGGTTGTACGACCATTCACGTCAACCGAACTGACCTTGAGCATCGAGTTGTAGGTGTAGGTAGTGACCGTTGCCGCAACGCCACCAGCCCCGTCAGGATCTGGTGACGTCATCGTCAAAACCCGATGTAGGTCGTCGTAGGTGTAGGTCGTTGTATTGCCGCGCTCATCGGTTTCTGTCAGAAAGTAACCGTACGAATCATAAGTCCAACTCTTCGTGGCTTCGTCGCTGGTTCCCGAGGCAAAAGTAACGTCCGTTGTATTGCCGTACTGGTCGTATTCGTACTCCGTTACCACTCCGTCTGGGTCGGTGATCGTTTCGACCAATCCTTGAGGTGGATCGGAAGAGATGGACGGGGCAGCGGTGTAAGTGTAGGTGGTCGTAAGGTCGTTTGTCTCCATATTGACGCCGTCATCAATGTTACCAACCACCAAGGTCTCGGTCAGCAACAACTGATAGGTCGCGTCGTAGGTATAGAGCGTGATCTCTCCGGTCGCATCGGTGTATTTTGTTGGCTCATTCCACGTTGCATGGTAAACCCAGGTTCTCACCGAACTGTCAGGCAGTGTCTCGGTTAGCATATTCCCGCGACTGTCGTAGGTATATGCGTAAACAGGCGATGTGAGAGGACCGGCTCCGTCCGGATCGGGAAGCGTTAACGTTTCCACAAGTCCATTCTCGTCCCGCTCGTATGTTGTAACGTTTCCTAGAGCATCGACTTCCTTGATAAGATAACCCAACTCGTTGTAGGTGTACGAAGTAGCGATCCCTTGAGAATCGGTGATGGTCTCGGTGTACTCTCCTGTTGTATTCGCGGCGTATTGCGGAGAAACGATATCAATGGAAGAACCATCAGAATATTCGATCGAATCGACGTACCCCAACGTGTCGTAAGTGTAAGTGGAAACCAACCCGGCCTGGGTCACCGTCGAGATTCGATCATCGACGTTGTACGAATAGGTCGTTACTGGAGCGGGAAGAGGATCAGCTCCATCCGGATCTTCCAACGTGACAGAAGTCAGCTTGCCGCTGGTATACCCCAGCGTCATCGACGTTCCAAGCGAACTGATAATGCTCGTCAACAAGTCGCCCGTATAGCCGTAAGTAATCGACTCGAAGGGCGAAACCACGGAAGTTAGGCGAGGCGTTGACCCGATAGTCGTGTAGCCATACGAGGTTTCACGCCCTTGTGCATCGGATGAGGCGGTTATATTTCCATTCGTATCGAATTCGTATTTGTTGTTTTCCCTGTCTACTAACTCGTAGCCACCACTGACTGGTGTGAGCGTAGCGAAACTTCCCGGCGCGGGCTCGAAACCACCGCTGGAGTCCGAGGGGAAAAACGCGTTCTCATCGCCATAGGAGAATTGGGCTCCGCCGCTGTATAGCGAAAGATTGGCGACATTGTCTAGACTTACCCCTTGTTCCCCAAGGTAGACTTGGCCCGATTTTGTTTGAGGTCCACCGACAAGATTCGACGACGATAGGGTTGCCTTATAGCTGGCAACATCGTCTGATGAAACGTCATCCCGATCATAGGTAAAAGTAAAGACAAGAGTTTCGGAGCCGGTGAAACTCTTCGAGTCGGTCTGAGTTGACGCGTTTCCAAAATCAACAGCCAGGCTTACCGAATCACTGACGCCACTTCCCGCGGAAACTTCGACTTTGAAGGATAGGACCAGGTCTCCAGACGTGTTGTACGACGTCTTAGCCGCGCTCATCTTCGATTGGCCGCCGGAGACCCCATTGCAACCGCAAAGGGTAGTCCCGTTTCCTTCTTGATCGTCCAATGATTTGTCGAACAGGTCCGCAGAGAATCCGCCTGAACTGCCACCGGAACCGCCGGAGCTACCACCCGAACTACTTGATCCACCGCTGTAGCTACTTGATCCACCGCTGTAGCTACTCGATCCACCGCTGTAGCTACTCGATCCACCGCTGTAGCTACTCGATCCACCGCTGTAGCTACTCGATCCACCACTAGAGCCCCCGCTCGAACTTCCCTCACCCTCAAGTATGGACCACAGGTATGAAGACTCTCCTTCCAAAACCAAGGGTTCGATCTTGCCATGTTCTGGTTGCTCGATCGTGCTTGAAGTCATCTCCTCGTCATTAGCCATATCCTCATAGAGCGACAGAATTGAGCCGCTTGAATTAGCATCCGACTCGACCTCGGATCCCGATTCCTCCTCAACCACCGACGGAGAGCCAAAGACTAAGCTGGCGTCCGCAGCCAAAAGCTGGCGATGCTCTAATGTCTCGAGCTGTGCCTTGCGTGCACCTCGATTTCGACGCTTCTTCTTATCCTTTTTGGGCGAAACGGCAGGAAAACCGGTTAACAGCTGATTCCAGAACGAGCGGTCGTACGACATCCGATCCTCGGGTACTGCAAGGTAAGAAGAAAAGGAGATCCATTCCCTAGTAACCACCACACGAATGCAGATATGTAGCGGCACCCCAACCAAGCCTCCACTCCTACGTGCGGACTCGTTTTGGGGGGAATTCAACGATGATGCATGTTATAAGTTTTTTTTCGTTTCAGTTGCAAATGTTTTTCTTGATTTTTCCTCAGGTCGCCGAATAACCCGACCTTTGCATTGCCTTAACCCCAATTAAATGAAGGAGTTATGTACAAGGATCGAATTGCATTTGCCGAAACGCTTGGGCTGCGGTGAACACGCAGAGCAACCTTCAGCCCATTTATCACGCCATCTTTCCTGGAGATACACAAAGCTGTTAGCTTTGTAATAGGCCCATACAGTTACAGGCAATTTGCAAAATTTATCGAATAAGCACTTTCGAGAATCTTGTCGCTGATCATGACACTCCAAAACGCTTCTCTGGAAGAGATATTTCCCGTTACTTTCGTGGTAAATCTGCCCTCACGGGAAGACCGCTGGGAGGCTTTTTGCGAACGGATGCGAGATCGCTGGCCTTTCGGAAGGATCGTTCGATTCCCGGCAGTGAATGGTCAACTTGCTCCGCCTCCCTCCTGGTGGACAGCAGGTGAGGGAGCCTGGGGATGCTACCGCAGTCACGTCCAGATCCTGGAAACCTGCCTAACAAGCGGTGTGGAACGTGTTCTCATCATGGAAGACGACGCGTTTCTTGTGGAAGAGTTTGAGGCGTCGTGTCACTCGTTTTTTCATCACCTTCCCGAGCAGTGGAAGATGATTTACCTGGGGGGCCAGCACTTACAGCAACATTTACGGCTCCCTCGCAAAATCAATGAGTGGGTCTATCAGCCATTCAACGTCAATCGCACGCATTGTTATGCTGTCCAAGGTAGGGAAACAATCCGCAGCCTTTACCAGCACCTCAACGAGGCTCGTGATTGGAAAGAGGGGCATCATATCGATCACCATTACGGCGAATGGCACAAGCGGAACTCAAGCGGAATGTTTGTGCCACGCAAGTGGCTGGTCGGTCAAATCGAAGGGCTGAGCAGCATCACCCGCAAAAAAGAGGAGCGAAACCTCTGGTGGGGAGCCGAAGAACTTACCTGCGGCGAGATCTCGCTTCCGATGGTCGCCGTGCTCGGACTCTACCGTGGCGGAACGAGCTGCGTGACTGGCGTGCTGCAGCATTTGGGCGTTGAGCTCGGCTCCCACTTGAAACCCGCGAACGTCAACAATCCAACCGGATTCTTTGAGGACGATCTGTTAGGGGACGTTTGCCGAAACATCTTCAAAGAACCCTGGTTATCGAGAGATATTGGTAGTGAGGAATCCGTACCCTTGCTGCGTTGGTGGGCCAACAAACGCTGCCGAGAAGCACCTGAGAGCTCCAGCTGCCTCGGTGGCAAACATCCTATTCTTTCCATGCTGGTACCGGAACTAGTCCAAGCTTGGGATAACCCGAAATTCATTGTCGTGGATCGACCTATCGAGGAGTCAAAGCGGTCTTTGCAGAACGCATATTGGGGATGGCCGATTGAGGCGATCGATTACGTGCTTCCACGAATGCTCAGCCAACGTGATCAGGCTTTGCAGGAATTAAATACCTCACGCCTCAGAGTGGACTTCACCGAGTTGCTGCGTGAGCCAGAGACCGTCATCCGTGAAATTGTGAAGTTTCTGAAACTTAATCCCAGTTCAGAGCAGCAGCAAGAAGCAATTAGCTTTGTAAAGAAAACAGAATGATGTCGCCCAGAAGTATTGGCAATCTCCAGTCGAGAGAAGAGGGCTAGGCGAGCAGTCAGTTTTCGACAGGGATGCCTGAGATGAGCATGAATGTTGATAAGCAAGGTAAAGGGCTATTTCATCGGTTAACTCGGACAAAAATCAATAGTATCCGTGCTCTTTCAGCCACGTCTCAACTGCTTCTTCAATGATCTCCTGGATCTGGCAAGTTTCGAGGCCTTCGAGTTGTCGCTTCAGGGAAGCTCTTTTGAGGGCGGACGCCAACTTGGGATCACAACGCGTTGTCAACGGCACGCGGCCACGATATTGCGGAAGGACTTCCTCGGTATTTTGCGAATTATCAATCTTGGCAAATGCGTTCAACTTTGATTCCGTAATTGGTTCCATCGATTCGTCATCGCTACCAAACACAAATTTCTTTTCCTGTTCGGTAACATTGGGTGTTTCCGAAAGACCGGTCACCAAAGATCTTCGTGGGCTCAT
This sequence comes from Bremerella cremea, assembly GCF_003335505.1. Classification (NCBI taxonomy): domain Bacteria; kingdom Pseudomonadati; phylum Planctomycetota; class Planctomycetia; order Pirellulales; family Pirellulaceae; genus Bremerella; species Bremerella cremea. The sequence continues at coordinate 1,833 of NZ_QPEX01000042.1, read as the reverse complement.
GCGGACCTCCTTGCCTCTCGCTTGGTTTTGACTTTCTTTGCCTTGGCCTCAGGCAAAATCTCGGAGAAAAGGCGTTTCGCCTCCATCGAGGCTTCACGGGCACGGGCTCCCATTTGCCAAACAAGTGCTCCTTGACCGGGAGCATCAGCGTAGATTTGTCGCAGGACAAGCGGCGTCTTGGCCATCGGAAGATTCAAGGCCGCCGCCGCTTCGATCATGTCTTGGGTAAGACGATACTTTTTGCCGACCATGCTGAGCACAATAATCGCCTTAGGCAGACCACCTCGGATGTCCTGAGCCTGTCGCAGGACTTCAGTTGCTTTCGCCAAGGCTCGAATCTCTAGCATGCTTGCCTTGCACGGGACGACCGCCAGATCGGCCCTCAACAACAAGGCCCTACTCGTTTCGGTCTGGCTGCCAGGTCCATCAGCTACGACAAAATCGGTTTCCTGGGCCAGGGCAGGCAATTCGTTGAGAATGTCATCCGGCTTATCCAAGATTACCGTCTTTACGTCGGGGCACGCTTCGCGAATCCATTCGCTGGAACTGTGTTGCGTATCGCAGTCAGCTAATAGCACGCTGTGCCCCTGGTCGTGGAGCCAGGCAGCGATATGGACGGCGGCGGTCGATTTTCCGACTCCTCCTTTTGTGTTGGCAACAGCAATAATCGTCATGCCAGCCTGATTAGCACCATTCTTCCCGACTGGCAAGCAGAAATGTTTTCTGGGTAGTTTGTTGCAGGGCCACCATGCCGTCCGGACTGTTGGCCACTCGAAAAGATGGAGAGAAATCAGTCTTGTAAGCAAGCTTGCCAGATTGCTGGCCAGCTAGAAAGCTGCCCTTTCTGCCATGAATCTATCCGCCCAAAAAGCTTTGAAGCTCCTTCAAGGAAACGCCTGCCAAAAATAGTATCAATAGAAGGGGAGTTTGATCACGCCTCGCAGTAGGGGAGTCAGCCGCCTGACTTTCCCGGGGAAACTTATCTACCAGTTCACCGGAAGCTGGTCTCCTACTGAAAACTGCTGTATCAATTCAGATTCGACGTGAAACAATCTCAAACAGGAGCTCGCAGCCTTGGTCTATGTGTTGAATGAAAGACAACAGTTGTTTTTGCAACTTGTCCAAGAAAAGGAAGGATTGGAGGATGACGAATTTGGCGATGAAATGATCGTCAACAGAGCGTTATCCGCCCTTGCGAGGGAAGCTGCAGAATTGTGGAGAAAAGCGGGTGGAATCTCCGAAGAAGAGCTGATTTCGATTATCGATAAGTGGTGCTACAAGTTCGAAGTTAGATGGAACGGAACAAGCCTGTTGCGAGACGATTCTGAAGGGTGGATCGTGGTCGACGAATTTAGTAGGGGTAATTCGTGCGAAGATGCCTTTCCTGAACTGTACGAGTCATTTCAATTGTTCTTGAAGGCCTATGGATTCTTGGTGGACGAGAAATCCTACGGGAGTTATTCAGTTAGTTATTACCGCTAAAGAGCGGACGTTCAAACTGAAAAGTGAGCACCTGTACGAGCTGTTCATCTCATATCGTGCGACCAACCTAAGAAACGCTAGGAGACTCGGAACCGGCAGAAGCCATTTGACTCCTGCCTGCCCTAGTCGTAACAGCCTATAGTTCTTCCTCGTGATTCTCGTTGATCCGAGAAGTAGACTGATCGACTTCTTGAAGCTTGCGGATTCGCGTATCGGCCAGGTTAGCGATCTTGGCGACTAACAAAGCGTCCCTGAGCCCGAAGCTGCTTGTCGACTGATAGTTCCCCGTGGAGTCCTTATAGGACGTATCGATCGTGAACTTGTAGAACGGGCTGCCATCTTCGGCGAGAT